>CAJQRI010000024.1 GCA_905612265.1 uncultured Nitrospinota bacterium
TGATGTGGGATGCGGAACAGGTTTCCTGCTTTATTTTCTCAAAGAAGCGGGGTTTGGAAATGTGCTGGGAGTAGAGCCTCATATTGAAACTGATATGAATTACCCAAACGGCTTGACCATTAGAAAAGCCTGGGTGCATGAGGTGACTGAGGAACAGGACCTGTTCATGTTCCACCATTCTTTTGAACATTTACCGAACCCAATAGAAACACTTGAGACCGTTTTTCGGCTATTGCCTTCAGGAGGGATGTGTATGATTAGGGTTCCTCTAGTCTCTTCAGAAGCCTGGGAGAAATATGGGACAGATTGGGTGCAACTGGATGCTCCTAGGCATTTCTTTATATATTCCCTCGATAGTTTGAAAATACTCGCAGAAAGAACCAAATTTATAATAAAAGAAATTATTTATGATTCAGATGATTTTCAATTTTGGGGAAGCCAGCAGTACTTGAATAATATTCCTTTGATGGCAGAAAATTCGTATGGAAAAAATCCTGCGAAATCTATTTTTTCTCAGGAAGAAATAAAAAATTTCAAGGTAATGGCTCGCGAGCTTAACTCCTCCTCGCGAGGGGATCAGGCTGCTGTCTTTTTGGTGAAAAATTAACGAGACCGGCCTGTTTTACCGTTAAGCTGTTCAGGGTTTAACTTAAGAGATATTTGTGATTATTATGAGTCAAGACTTGGAATTCTGCGGAAAAATTTTGGGTCCTGGACACTCCGCGTTTGTTGTGGCGGAAATTGGATTCAACCACAACGGCGATGTAGAGTTGGCAAAACGCATGATCGAATCGGCTGCGGAAAACGGTGCTGATGCTGTAAAACTACAAACATTTTTAGCCGGGGAGATGATTTCAAGAACTTTACTGGCTGATGACCCTGACCATCCGGGAAATGAAATACCTTTCTATGAGTTTTTTCAACGTTACGAATTATCTCGTGAGGATTACAAAACTCTCATTGCTCATGCGCGGACTTTAAATATCCCGTTTTTTTCCACGCCTTTTGATGATGCATCTTTGGACATGTTGGTTGAACTTGGAGTCCCAGCACTGAAAATCGCATCCCCAGATTTGACCTACACGCCATTTTTAGAAAGGGTGGCTGAAACCGGTTTGCCAGTGGTGCTTTCGACAGGTATGGGTGATGAAAAGGAAATCACTCAAGCTTTGGAGGCGCTCAGTAAAGCAAAATCTGTGATTCTACTTCATTGTGTTTCGAATTATCCTTCCCAATATGAGGAGATGAATCTTGCGTGCATGGCTTCATTACGACAGCAATTTAAAATTCCGGTTGGGCTATCTGATCATACTTTAGACAATTTGTCCGCTGTGGTTGCGGCATCGTTGGGTGCTGTGATGATCGAAAAACATTTTACCTTGGACCGTAAATTACCTGGAGTGGATCAGTCTATCTCAATGCAACCGGAAGATCTTTGCAAGTTGAAATCAGATATTCTGAATGTCACAAAAACTCTGGGTAAAGAGAAGAAGGAAATTCAGGAGTCAGAGATTCCGGTCAAGCTATCTGCAAGACGCAGTCTGGTAGCTCTCGTCAATATCCCTGCTGGAATACCATTGGAGCCGGACATGCTGGGTTGTAAGCGCCCAGGAACCGGTATTCCGCCTACAGATTTGGGCGGTGTGCTTGGGAAGTCCCTGAAAGTGCAAGTATCCGCCGAACAGGTTCTTACCTGGGAAATGTTTTCCTAATAAATTTTTGTGCTGCCGTACTATTATTTCTTTGTGGGTGCATTGCGCCACCGGCAGAGGCCTGCGGCGATACTACCTAATATGCAGTGGGTGAGGGCGGATATGGCGCCGGGAACGGTAGCTAGTCCATAGCTGGAAAAATTACTTCTTGCCAGTTCGGTCGCGAGACCGGAGTTTTGCATACCCACTTCAATGGAAACGGTTTGAGCGTCCTTCTCGTTAAATCGGAGCAGGCGCGATAAAATATATCCCAATAAAAACCCCAACAGATGAAGCAAAACCACTGCGCATATTAATGCAGAGCCAATTTCTAGAATGGCATCTTTTTTCGCCGCTAGAATGAAATCGATAATGAATACGATAGAAAGCACGGCAAGAAAAGGCGTATAGGCTTCCACTTTCTTGACCTCGTGGTTGAAATAATGATTCAAGAAAACCCCGATCAAAACTGGCAGGATAACTACCTTTAGCGTTTTGAGAAAAAGTCCCATAGTATCTACATCGATCTTTAACCCTGTTAGCTCCAAAGAGATGGACTCGATCCACCATGTGGTCAAAAGGGGTGTGAGAAAGACAGCCAGAATGGTCGAGCAAGTGGTCAGGCTGACTGAAAGCGCGACATGAGTTTTGGCTATAAAGCAGACAACGTTCGAAGCCGTGCCACCGGGACAGCAGGCAACCAGAACGAGCCCAATGACAAAGTCGATAGGCAGTTTAAAGGCCAGAGCCAGTGCATAGCCCAGCCCCGGCATGAGGAGGTATTGCAGGCCGACGCCGAGCAAAATGGATTTGGGTAATTTAATAACGCGGGAAAAATCTTCAATACTCAGGGTCAGCCCCATGCTCAGCATGATGAGGCCGAGAAAATAGGGGATCCAGCCGGGTTGAAACCATGTGGCTGTTTCTGGTTTCCACAGAGCTAGTCCAGCCCCAGTGAGCACCCATAAGGGGAACATATTGGCTAGAGTAATGAAAAATCGTTGGGCTGGATTCACTCAGGTTTTTGCGCGATGATGCTGGAATAGGCTTCTTTTCCATCATCGTAATCCTGATAACGGATGACTCGCAGGCCTTTGAAGATATCTAGCATTTCGTTGGTGTCGAGAGCCCATTTACGACTGAACTGGACGTATTTCAGGTAGTCTACATTATAAGTCTCAACAACGATCATTCCTCCGGGCTTCAGGGCAGACTGGAACTGCTTAAAAAGATCCTTTTGCATATAGTAAGTGCAAAGGATCACGTCATAGCTGCTTGGCTCTAATGTAAAACTTTCGAGATCGACCACTTTAGTTTTGATGGTGACTTTGTTTTTTTTCGCCAGATTATGGGCTTTTTCCAGACCTTTTTCGGAAATATCAAGACCAAGGACCTCAAATCCTTGAGTGGCGAGATAAACCCCGTTCCTTCCTTCCCCCATAGCGATGTCCAGAACTTTACCTTTACGCAGTAGGTGAACATTGTCGACCAGGAAAGGAATGGGTTTTTCTCCAAATAGGTAGACCTCTGGCTCATACTTACTGTTCCATCGGTCTTTATCTTTGGGTTTGGCAAGTAAGGAGCTAACAGAACATGTAAAGAAAAATACGGTTAAAACTGCAAGGTATTTTGATTGTTGAGAAATTTTCATGGTGAGGGCCTTGAGTGAGTTATTCAACCAGTCTAACGGAACCCGAAAATCTGTTCAAGGGGATTTCCCGTTTACTTGAGTTTTGCAAGCAGGTAGAATTGGTACATTCTATAAATTAATTCTCCACGAATGGAGTCGATATATGTCACCACACAATAAACTAAAAATCGCAATTATATTTATGTCCCTGTTCTTTTCTGCAAATGCTTGGACAGAAGAGTTGAAGAAACCGATTGCCCAATCTGCCGATAAACGTTTTGTCAATTATAGCGACGGCACCACCCTCGATAATAAAACCGGTTTACTCTGGATGACTCAAGATTACTGGCAACGAGAAGCGAAGTGGGTCAATTGGTACACAGCCAATGAGTATGCTCAGCGCATGAACAATAAAGATTTCGCCGGTCATCGTGATTGGCGACTACCCACTCCTGAAGAAGCGATAACCTTGTATGACCGCAGAAAACGCAATGTAGACAAAGACGACGATAAAATTTTTATCGATAGTATGTTTCCCAAAGGCGCAGGCTGGGGAACCTGGACTAGCGCGGAAAAAAGTAATAAAGCCGTGGCCGTTTCTTATAAAGATGAAGGGGGCCAAGCTTATCAGGATAAAATATCCGGCGTAGATGCTTTTCTACGATTAGTTCGCAATAACTAAAAAGCCTATACTTTAAACCCCTGATTATTATATTGAGCAACCCTTCTGAAGGTATGTATGGCATGCGATTCCTCAAAGCCGGTGACCTAGGTCAACTTGTGAATGCGATCCGTAAAGGTGCCAGCAGTGGAAAATTTTCCAACTCAGAAATGACAGCAAGGGAACCGCCATGGCTTCATTAATCTCTTATGGTGGTGACTGAAGAATAAGCTTGGTACTTGATTTTATATGTTCGCTCATTTGTGAAATAAAAAAAACCATATCATTCGCAGGGGTGGCATACGGGGCTGTTTTTTGATAATAATGGATCTATATTATGCCGAAGATTCTTTTAACTTTAATAGCGGCTCTTCTGCTTGTAAGTTTGGCCGAAGCATTTCATCTGGACCTTTATGAGGCAAGGGTTCCTCCTGAACTTTTAGAGAAACTTCAGGATATGGATAACCCATACCTGCCTACGCCTGAGAGGGTTGATGCCGGGCAACTAATTTATTTTGGCAAGGGTCAGTGTGTTACCTGCCACAATATAGATGGTAAAGGGATGGAGCGGACTGGTCATGCGCCGAGAGATTTTACAGATGCGAAATGGCAGGAAACCCGGACCGATGGCGAACTCATGTGGGTATTGCGTAATGGAAGTCCGGGAACGGAAATGCCGGTCCGGGTAGGCAAGGTCATCAATGAAGAAGAGGGTTGGAGTGTGATCCATTTTATCCGCACATTTGATCAAAGCCAATAGAGGCCAATATGACTCAAGGTTTGAGGAGGAAGGGCAAGAGTATAGTAGGAGTGATTCTGGGGATATTTATACTTGGGATTGTATCTGAAGTTTTGGCAGGGCCGCCTATGGGGCATGGGCGTCGGCACAATTTGCGCCACCATCGTGGGCATCATGGCCAAGGATTTGCTGGGCAGGGAATTTGTCCACAGGTGCGAGCCACAGCTCAGGCTCCGAACGAAATCCGCAATCAGCCGAACCCCTTGGAGCCCAGCCGGGAAGTTCTTTATGGTGGCGAATCCTTATTTCAGGTGGATGTGCAACCCGTAGCCTGCAAAATTTGCCACGGCGTTAATGGCAATGGATTAGGCATCATGGCGCAAGGGTTGAATCCTTCACCGAGAAATTTTAACTGCAAGGAAACGATGCAAGAAGTTTCCGACGGTCAGTTGTTCTGGATCATCCGTAATGGTTCGCCGGGAACAGGTATGCCGGCTTTTAAAAATCTTGATGACAAGCAAATTTGGCAGATCGTTCATTATTTACGCCAATTCTCTGAACCTAAGGGGAAGTAAAAAGGTGGCGCAAATTTTTGTGCTGACCTTAACGGTATTTTTGGCATGGCAGGTGAAAGAGCTCGCTGTCGAAGATGCTTTGCCACGCATTCAAGGTTTGGGTGAGTCGGTGCAGTGGGTTTCTGGGATTTGTTCGCAAAACCCAAAATGCTCCAGGCCGGTATCTTAAAAAAAAACAATTCCACCGACTGAGAAAAACCCGGCCGAGGGCAAGTGGCCTTTTAATAAGGATGCCACGCCTAGCGCTTGCAGGCTCTGTCACGGAGCTAGGGGCAATGGTAATGGCAGTCTGGCGAGAAGATTAAACCCGCCCAATAAATTTTGCTTACGCTGAAGTGATGTGCGACTTGCCGGACTGTCAATTGTTCTGGGTTATTCATAACGGATATCAGGGTACAGCCATGCCGATCATAAGTTTACTTTGATACTTTAGGCAATCGGGCAGTTGATTTTATTCATAAAGCAGTTTTTTAGAACCTGATATTTATTAGCAGGGCCGGGAAAAATATTATGAGGCGCTTACTAGTTGTATGTTTTGCAGTGTTACTAATTGTTTTTATGTCAGGGCCTTCAGTTCTTTGGGCGAGTGATGACGGATTCGCCGAAAAAATAATTAACAGTCAATGCAAAAACTGTCATAGGTTCGAAGGTAAACCGAAATCAAAGTTTGAACTGAAAGCGCCCGATTTGATGTGGGGTGGCGTTAAATTCCAACGAGACTGGTTGATCCGCCGACTGATAGGACAGGAAGGCAATCTCTACCCCAACAGTTATCGTTGGGACAAGTCTACTTTTTCCGGAAAGCACATGGTCTTGATGAAGGAAGAAGCTACGGCTATCGTTGGCTATATGGAAAAGACTTATCGTGATCCTCGTGTTGAGAAAAGCTTTGTTGACATGTCCACTTTTACGGAGATGGAAGCCAGTCTGGGAGCAGAAATATTTAGGGAATATTCCTGCATGGGTTGCCATCAGATTAAGGATGATGATGGAAAAAAAATAGGTGGTCCAATCAGTGTTGATCTCTTTGATGCGGGCAACCGCTATACCTTGGATTGGTGGAGCCGGTTCGCAGAAAACCCTCAAGACTTTACTCCGCATAGTGGTGAATATCGGGCAGACATCAGCGCTCGTAAGGCGCGTCACATTATTGGTTATGTAATGACTCTGGGTGTGAAGGGTTTTAAATTCTACGAACCGTGGAGGTCAAAGATTTTTAAAAATTCCGATGTGAAACACGGTGCTAAAGTTTATAAAGAATACTGTGTGCAGTGTCATGGTGCTCAAGGCAAGGGTGATGGGCCTGGAGCCAAGGGGTTAGACCCAAAGCCGGCAGTTCATGCTGATCTGCAACTTTCAGATTATCCAGAGGATTATTTATATAACCTGATTTACTTTGGCGGGAAAAGTGTCGGTAAATCTCCCAATATGCCGGACTGGGGTTTGACTTTGCCTGAACAAAGTCTGGCCGATGTTATCGCTTACGTTCGTTCTACCTTCAAAGGTCAATAATCAAAGAAGGCATTGTGTCGCCATGGCACGACTCCTTCTTTGAGGCTTCTGCGTCATTCCCTTGAATTAAATAAGGTTGAGGCTGTTTCCTATAACGCGTCCTGTGGTTGAAGTTTGTGAATGAAAAAATGTTTATTTTTTAACTTTGGCAGATCCCATTTCCGGGAATTATACTAGCTCGATAAAGGCAAAGCCTGAAGAGACTCAACAAACATTTACGAACCTACAGATGAATCGAGTGCAAGCGAAGTATGGTAAGGGGGGGCGACGTCCTCGCTGACCTTTCCCGCAAGTCAGTTGGCGAGTATACTCGTTGGACTGAGCTAAACGCGTCTATTAAAGCCATTACCAGTCGGCCTCACTCCGAGTGAGGGTTAGTGGAGGGTTAGTTTTTTATATTTTGAGCGCCGGTTTTCTTCACGGCCGCCCAGTTCTTGTTTACGTTTTTCCTGATACTCTTCGAAATTCCCTTCGAACCATCTTACTTTGCTATTGCCTTCAAAAACCAGAAGGTGGGTGCAGATGCGGTCGAGAAAAAAACGATCATGACTGATGACTAGAACGCATCCGCTAAAATCCAGAATAGCGTTTTCGAGATTACGTAGAGTCGTCACATCCAGGTCGTTGGTGGGTTCATCGAGGAGCAGGACATTCCCGCCTCTTCGGAGAAGTTTTGCAAGGTGGACTCGATTGCGTTCGCCGCCGGAAAGCGCACCTACTTTTTTCTGTTGATCGGGACCTTTAAAATTAAACCGTCCGACATAAGCTCTGGAAATAATTGTCTTCCCTGCGACTTCTATATGCTCGGTGCCTCCGGTGATTTCTTCGAACACAGTTTTATCGGGACTCAGGTCGTGACGGTGTTGATCAACGTAAGAAAGTTTTACCGTGGACCCGAGCTTGAGGGTTCCGGAATCGGGTTGTTCTTCTCCTGCGATCATTCGGAAAAGGGTGGTTTTCCCTGCACCATTTGGTCCGATCAATCCGACCACTGCTCCGCGAGGAACCGAGAAAGTCAGGTCCTGGATAATGGGGTCATCGTAGCTTTTGCTGAGTGAGCTGACCTCAATCACTTGTTCGCCGAGTTGAGGGCCGGGAGCGATTTGGATTTCCAACGAGTTGTCTTCCACGTCTACTTTGCGAGCAGAAAGTTTTTCGTAGTCGTTGATCCGTCCTTTATTTTGTTTGCGTCGAGCGCCGGGAGTTTCCTTTAACCACTGCAATTCTTTTTCTAGACGTTTTTGCAAAGTCGAAGCGGATTTTTCTCTCTTTCTTAAAATTTCGGCTTTTTGTTCCAGCCATGAACTGTAGTTGCCTTCAAACGGTCTGCCTTTTCCACTTTCAAGTTCAAGAATCCATTTAGTGATATTGTCGAGAAAATATCGGTCATGGGTGGAGACGATGACATTGCCGGGATAATTTACGAGTGTTTCCTCCAGCCATTGCACGGTTTCGGCATCAAGATGGTTGGTGGGCTCATCGAGAAGAAGCATGTCGGGTTTTTGCAGGAGCAGTTTACAAAGAGCGACTCGTCGGGCTTCGCCGCCTGAGAGGGTGCCGGCTTTCTGGTCGTCAGCGGGAAGCACTAGAGCATCCATAGCTACTTCTACCTGCCGATCCAGTTCCCATCCATCTGCGGCATCAATTTGATCTTGAAGTTTGCCCATTTTTTCTAGGGCTTTTTCCATTTCGTCGTCCGACATGGGTTCGGCCATTTTTGCGCTGACTTCGTTAAACTCTTCGATCATTTTTTTTATATCACCAAAAGCCTGTTCTACATTTTCCCGGACAGTTTGTTCATCGTCCAAAACCGGTTCCTGAGGTAGGAAACCGATGGTGGTACCCTTTAAAGGCGCGGCACGGCCATCAAACTCCTGATCTTCACCCGCCATGATTTTAAGGACGGTAGATTTCCCCGATCCGTTTTCGCCAACGATGCCAATCTTGGCGCCGTGATAAAAGCTAAGGTTGATACCACTTAGGACTTCGTTACGTCCATAACGTTTGATAAGGTCCTGCATGGTGAAAATATATTCTCCCGCCATAATGCCTATTCCTATGTATTGTTATGCTGATTAAATAAAAATTGAATCCGACCTTTTAAATTTTCACGGTTGGATAGGTTTTCTTAATACCACAAAATCATGTTCATTGTTGAAGACCAATTTGAATCCTGTATATTCCGCCAGCCACTGGAAGGTCTCCGAACAGTAAAAAAATATGTGGGTGGGGTCGCGTTTATAATACCAGTCTGCGAAGTCTTTGGCCGGATAAAACCGGGTCATGATCGCGAGAATGCCTCCCGGTGCTACCCGGTCGGTAATGCGGGGAATTTCTTCGGCGGGGTTTCTGAAATGCTCAAAGGTTTCTGTGGAGATGACGAGATCGTATAGTTTGTCCAAAGGTGTGTCGGGGAAAAAGTTAGGGTCATACCCATCGGCTATGATTCCCTGCCTTTCAAGCAGGCTTTTCAGGACAGGTTCATACCCACAGCCATAATCCAGAGCCGAATTAACTTCGTAGTCCTGAAGAATATCAATTTTTTTCTGAAACATCTGCACATAGCCTTCGCTCTCTAGGCTGTTTTCATGCTCCAGATAGCGTCGGACCTCTTCTTCATGAGAAATATGGAAGCTGGCAGGAACGAATATTGCCCGGCACTTTGAGCAGAACCAGTATTCCCGATCTTCTCCAGAAGTCAGGTAATGGGCTAAAAAACTGCATAATGGACAATTCATCCTGTTATCTCTCCTGAGACTTTCCGGTTGCGATTGGGATTTTCCTTGATTCTTACCATATGCTCTATGATAATCATCGAGCCTAAGTGTGAAAAATTCGTTTAATACTGCTTCAATAAATTTGGGGAACTTGTCGAATGGTTGCTTTTGTTAAAGGTAATGGGCTTCGTCCCGGGTATGTGGTCAAGGTTAAGGGTGATTTATATCGTGTCATGGTGACCGAACATCGCACTCCAGGAAAAGGACAGGCATCCATGCAGGCCAAGCTTAGAAAACTAAAGGACGGAACGCAAACAGAAATGAAGTTCCGTTCCGATGAATCCGTAGAGCGCGCCGAAATGGAACAGATAGAGATGGAATATTTATACGATGACCCTGCGGGTTTATGCTTCATGAACTGCGAAACTTATGAGCAGACGTTTCTAGATGAAAAAGTCATTGGTAATGACAAGGCATTTCTATTGCCTAATGCCAAGGTAAAGATTGAGTTTTGTGACGACAGCCCCATCGGTGTTTCTTTCCCTGAAGCTGTGGAGCTTAAGGTAACTGATACTGAACCTCCTTTGAAAGGAGCTACCGCTTCTGGATCGGGAAAACCAGCAACGCTTGAAACCGGTCTAGTTGTGACGGTGCCGAATTTTATTCAGATAGGTGAAGTGGTGCGTGTTTCTACCACGTCGAGAGAATATTTAGAACGGGCGAAGAAATGATTTGGTAGCTAGGTAGACCATTGTTTCTCCGTCAGCGTATTCGAATTTTCCTGAGTTGTATTTGCCCCAGTCTTTTTCTTCATCAATAATATTTGACTTAAACCGGGGTTTTAATTAAAGTAAAATGTTGATTTAATTAGAAAAAAATAAAATTATACCTTTTGGCGTCCTGCCTTTGGGCCTCACTTTATCCACGAAGAGGTTCCGTGTGCAAAATGTAATATCTGATAATCCATTAAGTTTTGTTGAATTGGTAATGCAGTCGAGTCCGATGGCCAAGGGTGTTTTATTGTTGCTCCTGATATTCTCCATTGTGTCCTGGGCAATTATTTGTAGCAAGTTCAGCACCTATCGTAGGGCGAAAAGTGAAGACGGTCGATTTTTAAAGACCTTTTCGAAGACAGAAAATCTAACCCATATTTATAACTTTGCTAAAGAGTTAAAAGTTAGCCCATTGTCTAGGGTATTCCTGACGGGTTATAGAGAACTTTATGTTTTTCAGGAGATGGCCAAGGGAGAGCGCAACAAACGTGGTGAGCCCCCAGTTGCTGGAGGGGAGATAGTGACACCCAGAGACTTGAAGGGCATCAGCCTAGCCCTCAATAAAGCTGTCAACCTGGAAGTGGGACGGCTCTCACACCGATTGGATTTTCTCGCGACGACGGGCAGTACAACACCTTTTATTGGATTGTTCGGGACGGTTTGGGGAGTCATGCATTCTTTCCGGGCTATTGGGTTGCAGGGGACGGCCAGTATAGGAGGTGTGGCTCCTGGGATCGCGGAGGCGCTCATTGCGACCGCTGCGGGGCTAGTGGCGGCAATTCCGGCGGTTATTTTCTTCAATTACTTCAATAATAAAATCGCACTCTTTACATCCGTCATGGATGATTTTTCGCTGGATTTTGCATATATGGCGGAAAAAAATTTCGTGCGAGAATCGGTGGAAGAAAAACCGTTCGATCTTTCTTGACCGGTACTTTTCCCAGCCCTGAAAAAAAACGTTTATGTTAAAGCAAAGAAGACCATTTCTGGCTGAGATTAATGTGACGCCCTTTGTGGATGTCATGCTGGTGTTGCTGGTTATTTTCATGATAACAGCACCCCTGATGCAACACGGTATGGAAGTCCAGCTTCCTAAAGAATCGATCGCCCCGATCAGCGTTAAAGAAATCCCGACCATTACTTTAAAGAGCAGTAAAAAAATATTCTGGAAGAAAGAGGAACTGACGAACCTAATGGGTTTAACCCGTAAGGTCGAGCAGTATATCGAAGCTAATAAGGGCGGTGGAGTCTATCTCCGGGCGGACAAAACGCTGGACTATGGTTTTGTCATGCACGTCTTATCCACGGTTAAGCAGGCCGGTGTACAAAATATTGGGATGGTGACAGAACCTTCACAGTCATGAGAGTCAAGTTTTCCCCATCTATTGACTTTAACCAGATGCTTGTGTTTTCTGTTTTTTGGCATCTTCTGCTTTTGACTGTTGTATTGTTTCTTCCCAAGCCCAGTTTTACTGACACAACAGTCGTCCCTGCATTTATGGTGAATCTGGTCAGCGAACCGATGGGTTCTACAGCACCTAAGCCAAAACGTTCGAAACCTTCTGTAAAAGTTGAAAAGTCCAAGATTAAGAAGTTGAGTCAAAAGGCTCTGGCCTTAAAGAGAACTATGGTTTCCAAACCTACTGCGGTGAAAGAGGTTTCCAGGTCTAAAGGAATTCTTGAAGAGCTGAATAAGCTGGAAACAAATAAGGTTCTTCCGTCGAAAAAAAAAATGATGGCAGAGTTGGACCAGCTGGCGCGGTTGGAAAAGTCTAAGCCTCTTGCGAGTAAGCCGATAAAGAAGAAAACCGTTGCCGAGGAGACTTTTCGGGAATTGGAGGCTTTGAAAAATAAAAGGATAGATGAGATAAAGGCTGTTGCGCCTGTTCCCCTGCAGGAAGATATTCTGAAGAATTTTGAAGAACTTAAAATGGAAGAAAGTCTTCTCGAAACACCACAAAAAGAAGTTTCCGTTGAGAAGCAGCAAAAACAGGAGCCCGAAAAAATAGTGAATGAAAAAACTAAAGCTCCTGAAGTGGATTTGTTGAAAGAACTACAACAGTTGGTTAAGTTGGATGCTACACCTGTTCCCGAAGTGGAAGCGGTAAAACCCCAGAAAAGCACGCAGAAGAGCAGTGAATCTTTCGAATCCATTGCTGAAAAATTTGGTTCGTTATCGGTGGATTCAGAGCCGGTGAAAGTAGAGGTCTCCAGTGCCAAAATCGACTCTACCAGCTTTCAAAGTAAACTGCGTTCCTTGCCCAAAACTACCCATATTCCATCAGAATCGGGGGCAGGGGACTCTTATGTGTTTTCGGAAAAAGAGGGCGTTCCCGGCTCAGATATACAATCGTTATATGTGGGCATGATTCAGGAAAGAATTTATAAAAACTGGAGGGAACCTTTAGCCGAAGAACATAATCAGGAAACGGTGGTGTCATTTTTTATTTTTCCCCATGGAAATATTGATAAGCCTTTTGTCAAAAAAAGCTCCGGAGTGGAGGCCTTGGATACATTGGCCGTCAGGGCGATACTGGATTCAGTGCCCTTCCCTGAGTTCCCTCAGGAGTTAAAGTTGTCTAACCTTAATATAAATATATACTTTAAATATGTTCCAAAAGACTAGTAAATCCGGTTTCTATTTACTTCTGGTATTAATGGTTTTCGTGTTGCTTCAGGCCCGTGCTGGTTCGGCCGATCCTCCTGTTAGTATTGGCCTAGAACTGGCAACACAGAAAAAAGTGACCCTGGCGATTGCGGACTTCGTTGTTAAGGGTGTGGATGTTATGGGAATTGCCAAAGAAGCTAAAAAGATTCTGAAAAAGGACTTGATGCTTTCTGAATGGTTTTCTCCTCTTGAAGAGCCGGTGTTTGAGGAACTGGAGAAAATGGAACATTCAAGCTCTAAAGTGGACTACCGAAGCTGGCGCCAGGTGGGCGCCCAGTGGATTATTAAAACAGAATACAGTGTGGTGGCAAACGGAAAGGGCCAGAGTTTGACTTTTCGACTTTATGATGCTGTGAACAAACGGTTCCTTCTTGGCAAGCGTTATAGATCTTCGCGAGAATTGCTGCGAAAAACCATACACCGTTTTGCCGATGAAGTGGTCATGCAGTTGACGGGAAAACGTGGCATCTCCCAAACCCAGATTGCTTTTCTAATGCAGGAAAGTGGAGGTAAGGAAATCTACCTGATAGATTTTGACGGACACAACCTGAGGCAAGTGACCCACGACGATACAGTGAATCTCAGCCCAGCCTGGTCGCCAGATGCTAAATGGATTATGTATACTTCGTACGCAGCGCGTAACCCAGATTTGATCATGATCGATACGTCCGGGCAACAAAGACAGACTATCCACCGTCTTCCCGGTTTGAATGCCGCACCGGCTTGGTCTCCAGATATGCAGAGTATTGCCCTGGTGCTAAGCAGGGACCAGAATTCCGAAGTTTATATTTTGAATAAAGATCGCCAACTGGAACGTTTAACCCGGCATTTTAATATTGATACATCCCCAACCTGGTCCCCAGATGGAAAAAAAATTGCCTTCACTTCTGACCGTTCAGGAACCGGAGCTCCGCAAATTTATATAATGGATTCTGTCAAAGGTGACCGGTCGCAGGTAACTCGCATCTCTTTTGGTTCTGGTTATAACGACAACCCGGCCTGGTCCCCCAATGGAGATAAAATTGCCTACACGTCAAGGGAGAAAAGAAAATTTCAAATCAGAATATATGATTTAAACACGCATAAGAGCGAACTCTTGACTTCGGGTTTTGGAAGTTCTGAACAGCCTAGCTGGTCTCCCGATGGCCGATTCATCATATATCGCAAGAGAGAGAATGATAGATTCAACCTATTCATCCAAAAGTTGGGAAGTGGCGAGGCGAGGCAATTGACTTTCTCCGGTAAGGGGCACAGCCCCGCATGGTCACCCTACTCCATAAACTAATCAACGCTTCGGGTAAAAAATAAATTTAAGGGTTGTCAACGGAAGAATTTTGCCATAGTATTTCAATGCCCCGATTTAAGGTTTTAATGTTTTAAAAAAACTACAGATTATCTTAGTTTATAAAGAAATCACCGTAGTACCTATAATTTTGTTGTAATTTTAATATAATTATAGGATGATAAGTCTATACAAAATATTTTAAGCGCAATAGAATCTGAAGCTTAGTTCCACTTTGTAATTACAAGGGAATATAGTTTGCAGAAAAAAACTATTTGAATTAATAATATTGGGGAAACTATTCTTAAGGCGAGGACTATTATGAGAACTATTAAGGCGATCATCATCGCAATTTTTTGTATTTTTTTAACAACGGCTTGTTCTAAAAAGATAATGCCGCCGGAAATCGAAGTCGCTGGGAGTGTAAGTGAAGAAACAGATTTCACGACATCTTCATCACCAGAGCCTGACTTTGGTGGTTCAGGCGGACCGGGATCTTCTGGTTGGTTCAGTGAAGAACCTGTTTTGGAAAATGGTAACTCTGCATCTTCAGGTCAAGGAAACAACAAAGGAAACAACAGTAGCGGTTCTTTTAAATCTAATCCATTTGGGAACTCTAACTCATCGGGTGGCAATTCTGGTTCATCAGAATCAGGCATTCAGGAGTCTCGAGTGCGATCGTTCAAGGTTTCGACCAGTTTGAAAGATATTCATTTCAAATTTGATAAATATGACCTAGACAGTGACTCAAAGCGGATTCTCCAAGGAAATGCCGAATTTCTAAAAAGCAATCAAGGTCTGCATGTAGAAATTCAGGGTCATAGTGATGAGAGAGGCACCAACAATTACAATATTGCTCTGGGTGAGCGTCGTGCTCATTCCACCAAAAAATATTTGGTGTCTCAGGGTGTCGACTCAAGCAATGTACATGTAATAAGCTATGGCGAAGAGAAGCCTTTCTGCTTTAGCAGTGGCGAAACTTGCTGGTTCCAGAATCGACGGGCACATTTTATGGTTTCAAAATAACCACTGTCTGTTTCTAACGGTTCATGTTGGAATCGTATATAATAATGCCGCGTCGGGGATTCGTTCCCGGTGCGGTTTTTTTTTGATAAAAGAATTCTTCAATCAATAATACAGGTTTTTAACGAAAGAGCGGATCCATGAGGGCGAAATTCACCTGCACACTTTCTTTTCTATTACTGTTGATACTTCTATCTCCTGCTACTGCATTTGCCCAGCTTTTCGGGTCAGATGAAGAAAACTGGAAAAAAGTTTTTCTTGAGTTGAAAAAGATCAACCACAGGTTGGTGACTTTGGAAACCGTGGAAATTGATAGCTTGAAAAACCATTTAGAAAACTTATTGCGTGAAATAGAAGAGGTCAAGTATACGGTTCCACAACTTCAAGGGGTTGTCGAATTGAATAAATCTGAAACCTTGAGTGGTCTAAATAAAACCAATGCCAAGCTGGATGACTTGACTGCGGAAGTTAAGAACCAGGTTTTGAGTAAAATCCACCAGCAAAATAAAACCCTGGAACTATTCCGGGAAGGACTTGCGCAGGATATGGAAAATTTTGAACAAACCAGTAAAACCAACTTTCAGAATTTTTCCGTAGTCAATAATAAAACATTGGGCCAAGTTGTTCAGCAGTTGGAAGCGCAGAGCGCCACGACTAAAAAAGGTTTCGATGAGACCATTGCCCTTTTTCGTACAGATGTTATTCCCGCTATGGCTGAGGAAAATCAGACTAATCGGAAGATAATTATTGCTCAATTGACACAAGCCAATAAGGACACCCAAAAAAATCTGGAAAATTTTTCGGCAAAAAACCAACAGCTAAACCAGAAGTTGATTAAAATTCTTCAGGAGAGCCTGAAGCAGGAGCTGGAGACTAAACCTCTGTTGGATGCCATCAAAAAAGATATGGGTGTTATTCAGGAAATCCTGGTGGGGACGAATCAAGATATAGCAGGCAATCACTCTGTGATAGCCGAGGTCAAGAAGGCAATGGTTATCACTAGCAAAAACCTGATCGTTGCCGATGAGAAAACTAATAAGTTGGCAGAGAGTTTGAAAGCTTTGCAAGTTAAGAATAGGGTCTCTAATGAAGCACTTGGTGCTCTCAAGGCAGGCCTGGAGAAGGCTGGGGAGTTCAATAAATTAGCCGATGAAAAATTCAATAAACTTATAGACCTTTCCTCAAAGCTTGCTGTTCATTCTACTGAACTGGAAAGTTCGGTGACTGGGCAGTTAAAAGATTCAGCGCAGAAAGAAGATACCCGCACCACCAAGGTAGACTTGGCAAATGAGAAGCTCTCTCGCCTGATTGAAATCCTCAAGGCGGTTGTTAAGGAGCAGGCGAAGCTGGACCCTGTAGCTAAAGCATTGAGCGATATTCAAATAAAACAGAAGGCTTTGCAAAAGGCTCAGGCCGGTTTTATCAAAGATCAGGCAGCCGTCAAGGAGGCGCTTGCCGATTTACGCCGAAAAGCAAATGTCAATATTTCACGAAGCGATGACATTAAGAAAACTCTTGGTAAATTAAGTCCAGCCAAAAAATAGGGCCGATGCTTTACAGATTGGCCGGGTAAAAAAACTTTTGTAAAAATTGACAGATTGCTGGCTTTCACTGCTTTGCCTCATTATGGCTAAAACAACTACTATTTTCATCTGTCAAGAATGCGGACATCAGATTCCGAAGTGGATGGGAAAGTGTCCCGAATGTATGGCCTGGAACAGTTTTGTCGAAGAGGCCTCTCGTCAGCCGTCACCTTCGCGTAATTCTAAACGAAGCACAAACCCCTCAGTATTAACCCCAATTACAGAAGTTCAGTCGATTGTCGACAACCGTATGACCACTGGTATCGGAGAGTTTGACCGAGTCCTCGGAGGAGGCATGGTCGAAGGCTCGCTCATCCTGATTGGAGGAGAACCGGGTATAGGGAAGTCGACCCTCACTTTGCAAAGTATGGGTCATTTGGCGCGGAATGGAAAAAAGGTTCTGTATGTTTCTGGCGAGGAGTCGGGTTCACAGATCAAGCTTCGCGCTGAACGTCTTGATGCACTGTCTGCAAACCTTCTGGTTTGCTCCGAGATTTGCGTGGAAGACATTATTCAGTGGGTAGAGAAAGTTGATCCCGATGTGCTGGTGTTGGATTCGGTGCAAACCTTTTACACTTCAGATTTGCAATCCGCTCCAGGAAGCATAGGTCAGGTGCGGGAAGTGGCATTTAAAATTTTCCAGTTCATAAAACACCGCGGTCTGCCCACTCTTTTGATCGGTCACATCAATAAAGATGGGGCGATAGCCGGTCCTAAATCTTTAGAGCATATTGTGGATACGGTAGTTTATTTTGAGGGCGAGCGCGGACATGCTTATAGAGCTCTAAGGGCAACTAAAAACCGGTTTGGTCCCACACCGGAAATTGGAGTGTTTCAAATGGCGCCGGAGGGATTGGTGCCGGTAGAAAACCCATCTGAGTGGTTTTTATCTGAGCGTCCTGAAAATTCTTCAGGCTCTTCCATCGCGGCAACTCTTGAAGGAAGCCGCACCCTGCTAGTAGAGGTTCAAGCATTGGTCAGTTCATCTTCCTCCATAGGTATGCCGCGAAGAATGGCTACGGGTTTTGATCATAACCGTATGTCTTTATTGATCGCTATTATTGAAAAAAGAATGGATTTTCAACTGCAGGGTGAAGATATTTTTGTAAACCTGGCAGGAGGAATAAAGATTACGGAACCTGCATTGGACTTGGCAGTAGTGGCAGCTATCGCAGGAAGTTTTCGGGACAAGGTGATAGATCCGCTAACCGTGCTGGTCGGAGAAGTGGGCTTGACGGGAGAGGTGCGCACGGTCATGCAGTTGGAAGCTCGTATCATAGAAGCCAGAAGGCTCGGTTTTAAGCGGTGTGTTATTCCGTATTCTGCGAAAAAGATAAAGAACCTGCCTGATGAAGGAATTGAATTGTTGTTTGTGAAAAATCTTGCTGAACTTTTTGAACACTTATTTGAATAACCAGATATGAACGTATGTGCAATCATTCCGGCGGGAGGTCAGGGAACCCGAATGGGAGGAACTGTGCCCAAACAGTTTCTGGCGTTGATGGGGAAACCTATCCTGCATTACACCTTGAAAACATTCCAGGAGTCAGGACTCATTGATTCATTGGTTCTGGTGGTGCCGGAAAAGGAGTTAGAGCATGCAAGAGCCGACTGGCTGGAGCATCCCGCAATTGTTAAGCAAGTTATTACGGGGGGTAAGCAAAGGCAAGACTCTGTATTTAATGGCTATCAGGCTCTTCCTGCTGATACAGACATTATCCTGGTTCACGATGGAGTGCGGCCATTTTTGTCAAAGGACATGATTCAGGAAACTATTAATATAGCTGCGGAATTTGGTGCGGCGATCACAGCCATTCCCGTTAACGATACCATCAAGCAGGTAGATAGTTTCGGTAAGGTTGAGCGTACAGTCGACCGCGAGGGTTTGTGGCGTGTTCAGACCCCGCAGGCTTTTCGTTATGATTTACTCGGCGAGGCTTTTCGTAAAGCTCAGAAGCATTCGTTTTATGGTACGGATGAAGGAGCTTTGATTGAAAATCTAGGGCAGGAGGTCCGGGTTGTGGATGGATCTGAGTGGAACCTGAAAATCACTCGCCCGGAAGATCTGGTATTGGGTGAAAGCATTGTGGCGAAACTGTTCCCAGAAGCATAAAGATATTATTTTCACTACATCCCTAAAATAGTCTGCTCCCTGTAAGCTTTAAGCTCATCTAATACCTGTTTAGAAAATAGAAATTACTTATACAAGGAGAAAGAGAAATGTTGCCAACCGGTACCGATGCACCCGATTTTTCTGTGAATGATCACAATGGAAACACTGTTAATCTGAAAGACTACCGAGGGAAAAAAGTTGTACTATGGTTTTACCCCAAAGCCGATACTCCTGGTTGCACTGTGGAAGGACAGGGATTTCGAGATAATTTTAAAAGTTTTGAGGAAAAAAACGTCCAGATTTTTGGAGTGAGCTTGGATAACGAAGCAGACAACAAAGCTTTCGCGGAAAAATTTTCATTCCCCTATCCGCTACTTTGCGATGTGAATCGGGAAATCGCGCTAGGTTATCACGCTGTAAAAAGTGTTGAAGAACAATACGCGGCCCGAATCTCCTATGTAATTGGGGAAGATGGAAAAATTCTTGAAAGCATTGAAAGCGTAGACACTAAAACCCACTCGCAGGGTTTATGTTCCCGGCTATAGTCCTTGATACTTGTGACCAACTGACATCGCAACTTGTTACTAGTATTGGTGTTGTTGGCTTGACCTGATCAAGTCAGGGCGTTATGATCCATTTCCATTAAATTTCTGGTTGGGAGCAAGCCATGGGGTACAAAGAATCTTATATGCCTGAACCCTTAGATGAGGGTAAGAAGAAGAAAAAAAAAGAGATTTTAAACACTCGTATTTCTCCTGTCGACTTTGAAAAAATTAATGATGTGGGTGATCTGGTTGAGTCGTTTCAATCAGCTTCCATTCAGGCTAGGAATCTCGGACAATGCGCTAAAATATTTGGAAAAATGCTTCAAGATGAGGAAAAGCCCACTATAATTTTAGGGCTGGCAGGCCCACTGATCGCGGCTGGGCTGAGAAAAATTATCCGCGATATGGTGCATTATAATATGGTGGATGTGATTGTTTCCACCGGAGCAATTTTATACCAGGATTACTACAACGCTCTTGGCGGAGGCCATTATTATGGTAGTCCAAATGCCGATGATACACAATTGCGGAATCTTTTCATCAACCGGATTTATGATACTTATGTTGATGATGAATTGTTTGTTGAGGATGATACCCTGGTTGGAAGGTTTGCCGATACTTTGGAACCGGGAAAATATTCCAGCAGAGACTTCATCTCTAAACTTTCAGAAACGATTGATGATGAAGAATCCATTCTTGTCACTGCAAGAAAAAATAATGTGCCTGTTTTTTGTCCGGCTCTCAACGACTCCAGTTTGGGGATAGGATTGACGGAACACTATTATCAGGCCCGTAAAGAGGGGCGCGAGCCTATCACTATCGATTCCATTCGAGATAACTACGAACTGACTCAGATCATAGTGAACTCGACACGTACAGCGGCTTTTTACGTTGCGGGTGGAGTGCCAAAGAACTACATCAACGATTCAGTAGTCATGTCTTATATTTTTGGTGTGGATACCGGGGGGCATAAATATGCTCTGCAAGTGACTACTGACTCACCTCATTGGGGTGGTTTGAGTGGCAGTACGTTGGCCGAGGCGCAGTCGTGGGGCAAAATCAATAAGGAGGCGACACACAGCATGGCGTTTGTTGAGCCTAGTGTTTCCCTACCTTTAATTTATGGTTATGCTTTTCAAAAAGGTCTTTATAAAGGACGGCCTCGACTGGATGTGGAATGGGAGGGCGATACCTTGAAAAAACTTGCCCGCCGCCAAGCGTGACGCTGGCCTCAATGGGCAATAATTTTGCAGGCCAGAAAAAAATTATCTCAGTTAATTGCCTCTCCGGCTAGGAGTTGAGATCGAGAAACAATCGGGCCTGATCGATTTGAGGAGCGGTCTCAAGTTTAGATTTAACGTTTGCCACCAGGTCACGTGTATCTTCCATGTTTAGTTTCGAGTCGATCTTTAAAAACACATCCAGGATATTTTTTCCTTTAATATGATGCACCCGAATTTCAGGTTGCAAAATACCCCCCTTCAGTTCTGAAATTAATGGCTGCGCAATTTCAATAAGCTCTTTTCTAGTGATGGGATAGATGGCCTCAACTTCTGCGTCAGATTCGCCATCAACATGAACGAGGACATCCTGAATATTGTCGAAAGCTTTGATAAGGTTGCGGCGTACAATTTCAGCGACTCTGTGTCCTTCTGTGACCGTCATTTCCGGATCGACAAGAATGTGTACGTCGATGAGGAACTCTCCGCCAATGACACGGCTACGTAAATCATGAAAGTGAAGAACCTCCGGGATAGCCTTTAAAATAGTATGGAATTCTCTAGTGTGTTCATCACTTAAGGCCGTATCCATCAAATCCCTTACTCCTTGCCGGGTTATATCGATGCCGACTTTCACGATCATGCCACCAACTATGGCTCCTGCCAGTGGATCCATGAAGGGAAACCCTTGTCCAGCTCCAATAATTCCGATCAGAGCGGCAATAGAAGAAATGGCATCGCTCCTGTGGTGCCAGGCGTTGGCAATTAGAGAGGGGCTTTGTGTTGCCTCTCCCACCCGGCGAGTGTAATGAAACAGTCCTTCATTGATGGCAATGGAAAGTGTCGCGGCTATGATGGCTAGTAGGCCCGGTGTCCGACCAGATTCTTCGTTGATGGCTTGCCATGTTTCATAAATAACGCCAATTCCAGTCGCAATAATAAACAAGCCGATGACGGCAGCTCCAATTGTTTCTGCTCGTCCATGCCCATAAGGATGATCTTTGTCCTGTGGAATTTGCCCGATACGGTGGGTGAACAGAACTATCATATCTGTCACAAGATCGGAAAGGGAGTGGATGGCATCTGCGACCAAAGCAACACTGTTTCCCAGAATTCCCCCCACAAACTTGAAAGCAGCAAGTAGTAAGTTGGCGACGGCACCAATAATTATGGCTTTGATTCCTAGGGTCATGTTTAGTTTATTCAGTGGAGATAAGTTTTTGTTCGCTAGCTATGTCAATGCCACTTGGCTCACGGCTGATGGTTCATCAGGCTCCTTATAATTTTAACATTGGCGGCAGGAAAAGGATATGTGTCTAATTTTTCTCTCTTGACCCAATCCCATTTATCACATTCAGTGGGTGAAACTCGGCCTGATCGGATTCGACAAAGGAAAACATGCAGGGTGACCCTGAAGCGGGTGTAACTGTGTTTGACTGTCATAAACTTTTCATCGATATGGAGATCCACCCCCATTTCTTCTTTAATTTCGCGACTGAGACATTGTTCGGCAGATTCACCGGGTTCGAATTTTCCTCCGGGGAATTCCCATAACCCGCCCATCAGTCCGCCTACTTTTCTTTTTTGAATGTAAATTTTGTTTCGCCGTAAGATGACTGCGGCGCTGACCTCAATTTTTGTGGAAGGTATTTTTAGTTTGCGTGGCGGGTAAAGACTCTGTTCACCAGTTTTCTGTACTTTACAGTTTTGCTTTAGAGGGCAGAGTAAACACAGAGGATTTTTGGGGAGGCAAACTGTTGCACCCAACTCCATAAAAGCCTGATTGAAATCTCCAGATCCTGTTTCAGGGAGAAGACTGTGCATGATCTCCCATAAAATGTTCTCAGACTGGCTATTGCTTCCATTTTCTTTAAGCAAAAAAATCCGCGACAAAACTCTTTTGACATTACCGTCGAGTACAGGAACTTTTTGACCGAAGGCAATACTGAGTATGGCTCCGGCAGTGTAACGACCGACCCCGGGCAATTTCAGGATTTCATCCATAGAATCGGGAACATTTCCTGAATAATTTTTTAGAATTATCTGAGCGGTCTTTTTCAAGTTGCGAGCGCGGGAATAATAGCCCAGCCCCTCCCAATGTTTTAGGACTGTGGACTCCTGAGCTCGTGCCAGTTTTTGCAGGGTGGGAAACGATTTAATCCATCTCTCAAAATAAGGGATGACTGTTTTTACCTGAGTTTGTTGCAACATGAACTCTGACACAAGAATACGATAGGGGTTTAGGTTATTCCGCCAAGGCATTTCTCTTTTTTCTTTTTCATACCATGCTAGTAATTTTTTTTGAAGAGTATTGCTGGAGACGTGGGTGTTCATGGGGAAGGTTCTTAAACTCCGGTAGCATTTTTGTTCCAGATGACTTTATGAAGTTGGGTTTGCAGACGCACCGACAACCGATCTTCAAGAATCCATTCAGAGAGATCCTTCAGGTCAAGCTTGTCAAAAACAGGGGAGAATAAAATCTGAATGGAGGAGGGCAGATCGAGTTTTTTTAGCAGGTCTCGGCTCCATTCATAGTCAGCACGATCGAGAAGTACAAACTTGACTTCATCATGCGGTGCGAGAAACTTTAGATTTTCAAGGTGGTTTTTTTTGTCCTCACCACTCCCGGGGCATTTTATATCGAGAATTTTTATAACTTTTTCCGGGACTTTGTCTATTGGCAATGCTCCCCCTGTTTCGAGCATGACCCGGTAGCCTGTTTCGAGAAGCTTGTCTATAAGTGGATAAACTTCTTCCTGCATTAAAGGTTCTCCTCCTGTGATTTCTACCAGAGGGAGAGAGAAAGATTCGACCTTCTGTATTGTTTCCTCCACAGTGAAGTCATCACCTTTATGAAAAGCATAGGCGGTGTCGCACCAGGTGCAACGAAGGTTGCATCCTGTTAAACGGATAAAAATACAGGGCAAGCCAGTATGAGATGATTCCCCCTGGATGCTGGCATAAATTTCGTTAATTTTAAGCATGTGGTTTCTGAATCTCCATCTGGATTTTACCCATGAAATAGATGGCTTTAATTTTACAATATTTATATAGAGAGGTTTATTAAACTTTGAGTAAATTTTATACAGAACTGGATGAAAAACTGCAGGAGATTATGGCTGAGAAGAAAAAATTCTTTGTCGGCATAGCTGATACCGATGGCCGCGTCAATCTATCCCCAAAGGGTATGGGCAGTATTAAAATTATCAAAGAAAATCAATTGATATAACTCAACCTTACTGGCATTGTTAACGAAACTACCGTTCATTTGCTAAAACAGCGTTGCATGACCCTCATGTTCTGCTCGTTTGAAGGGAAACCTTTGATGTTATGCGTTTACGGAAGGGCTCGGGTTATTTACCCTAGAGACGGTGAATGGACGAAGTGGATCACATTGTTTTCCAAATACCCCTGGTTCGCGAAAAATATGAATGATCATGGCGACTCGGCACAGACCTCCTGCAGTTTCGTAATTCCAAGCTTTGATTATCAAGAGGGTCGGAAAGACCTGGTCTATTGGACAAATAAAATCAGTGATGAGGGGGTTAAAAACTACTAGAAAGAAAAAATCCAGACCAGTATTGGCGGTAAACCTACCAAAAATATTATGAACAATTGACCTTGAGTTTCTCTCCTCTGACACCTTTGTGAAGTTTTCATGAATGTGACATCAATGATCCGATACCTGATTTATCATTCGGGTTGAAAAATAGAGTATGCGCAGTTCAGTTGGTATAACTCAAAAGAGAAAGAGTGCCAGTAAAAAAATAATGATGACCTGAAGTTTGGGAAAGCCTACAAAAATATCTCAGGCGAGTAGGGTTGGACTTTCAGAATTTTGTTGATGCTTGACTGAATATGTGGGTATTGGGCGTAACGTATTACTGTTTTTTAATGATATTAAATGCCTAAACGGCTGGTGAGAATTTTGGTCCCCATGCGGGCTTTGGCGGTGAAGTCAGACCAGGAGCGTAGCTTGGTAATCTGTTTCATGATGTAGGTGGGGCTGCGGTAGAACCGCGCGTGGCACTCATCCTGAATTTGACGTAACTCTTCTTCGGTGAAATCCTTGTTCCAAAATTTGATTTTAAAGTCAGCAGTAGGGTTTTCGGCAAACTTTTGCCAGTAATCTTCTGGAACGATTCCTTCATCTAACATTTGATAATAGAGTTCAACCTTCGGGTAAGGTGTGCAGATGGAGAACTGCGCGTAATCGGGCTTAAGTTTCTTGGCGAAATCTACGGTGGCGAACATTTCTTCTTTAGTCTCATGAGGTATGCCGATCATCATGTAGGCGAAGAATCCCATGCCGACTTCGCGGGTCATCTTGCAGGCACGTTCCACTTTTTCCAGAGTCTGGCCTTTTTGAAGATACTGCAAATATTTAGGAGTTGCAGACTCGATCCCAAAATGGATGCGGTAGCAGCCGGCTTTTTTGAGTGCAGCCACTACTTCCGGGTTGATGGTGTCTACCCGGGCAGAAATTTTAAAATTTATTTTGATCCCTCGCTCGACAATCAGTTTACAAATTGCCAGTACATTTTTTTTGTCGATGGTGATGGTGTCATCGACAAAAAATAAATCGTCCACTCCCATCTTCACCAGTTCTTCAACTTCATCGACAACGCTTTGGGGACTGCGAATTCGGAACTTGGTTTTGCGAATATCACAGAAGGTGCAAGCCGCTGGGCACCCTCTTGTCGCTTGGATTGTGAAGAACTGTCGACCCTCACCAATAATATGTTGGTAGCTTGAAACATCGACAAGATGGCGAGCGGGAAAAGGCAATTCATCAAGATCAAGAAGCTCAGTTTCTGCCGGGTTGATATGTGGGGTGCAATCCTGTTTCCAGCCTAGGCCATTAATAGATGATAAAGGTTCTGTTTCTTTATCTAATGCTAATGTCAGGCGACTAAATATTTTTTCTCCTTCACCAAAAACCACATAATCTATATCTGGAAGACTGAGAGTTTCTTTGGGGTATAAGTTGACATGTGGTCCACCGAGGCAGATTTTAATGTTTGGGTGTTCGAGCTTAAGGACTTTTGCGGTACGCAGGGCATCTAGTAAATTGAAAGTCATGATGCTCATGGCGACCATATCAGGGTTAATTTCTCGGACACGGGCAAGCATAGTTTCTTCCGAAACATTTTCTGGAGGACAGTCTATGAAGGTCGCGGTGTTCCCCGTTTCGCGCTCGTAGTAAGCGGCAACATAAAGAAGACCGAGTTTAGGGTAATAGCCTTTACCGCCTTCCAGTGCTTTTGGCACGGAGGACTCAAGAGATGTGGTTTCGGGTGGGACAAGGAATAAAATTTTCATGGGATTGAACAACTTTTTACTTTAATATTAGAATCTTAATTTTACCACAGAAAACTTGAAAGGACGGCGTGATGCCCATCGTTACCGTGACCAATATGTTTCCCGAGGCCGCATTGGAAAAACTAAGGTCGCATTGCGACTTACGGACCAATCAAACAGAAATTCCGCCCACATCTGAAGATCTTAAGAAATATGCTTCAGAAAGTGCGGTGATCGTTACTTACTTATCGGACAAAATTAGCCGGGACATTATTGATTGCGCGGTGAATTTGCGATTAATTGCTAATTATGGAGCCGGATTCAACAATGTTGACGTGGAGCATGCTGCTAAAAAGGGTGTCTGGGTGACTAATACTCCGGGAGTCTTGCATGAAACTACTGCCGATTTAACCTGGGCTATGATTCTTGGATCTGCCCGGCGCATTGTTCCGGCCGAGCGTTTTACTCGTGAAAACCGGTTCAAGGGCTGGCAGGCGAAAATGTATCTGGGTGGCGATGTTTATGGAAAAACTCTGGGCATAATAGGTTGTGGTGAAATTGGCTCGGCAGTTGCCCGTAGAGCTTCGGGATTCAATATGCGAGTTCTCTATTGCAACCGAAACCGACTGCCGGCAGAAAAAGAACAAGCTTTGAATGCGGTATATACTCCGTTGGAAGAATTACTCCGACAATCCGACTTTGTTACTGTTCACGCTCCTTTGTCCGAGCAGACCCAACATATGATTGGTAAAGAACAATTTTTAATGATGAAACCCACAGCATATTTCATTCATACCGCCCGGGGTAAAGTGGTGGATGATAAAGCTCTGTTCGAAGCGCTGAAAGAAGAAAAGATCGCTGGAGCGGCACTGGATGTTTATGAAAACGAACCGGCACTCACTGAAGGAATGACCGAGTTGGAGAACTTGATGCTACTGCCGCATATCGGCAGTGCTAGCCATGAAACTAGAGATAAAATGGCAGACCTTGTTGCCGATAATGTGTTGGATGCTTTGGCTGATAAAACCCCGCGTAGCTTGGTGCTTTCCTGGAAAAAATGATACTCGTCAAACGTTAAAGCGGAAATGCATGATGTCACCGTCTTGAACGACGTATTCTTTGCCTTCAACTCTGAGCTTTCCGGCGTCTTTAATGCCTGCCTCTGATTTATGTTCGACCAGGTCTTCCAGGCTATAAACTTCAGCGCGGATAAATCCTTTTTCGAAATCGGTATGGATAACTCCTGCCGCTACCGGAGCTTTCGCATTTTTTGGGATCGTCCAGGCCCGGGTTTCTTTCTCTCCCGCTGTGAAGTAGGTAGAGAGTTCGAGCAGTCCATATCCGGCAGAGATCATGCGATCGAGCCCGGTTTCGGTCAGCCCCATTTCTTCCATAAACATTTGTTGTTCGTTGGGGTCTTCGATCTCCATAATTTCGCCCTCTATCTTTCCCGCAAGAGCGACTACGGATGATCCATCTTGTTCGGCAATCTGTTTGACCTTTTGCACGAGCTCATTATCTGTGTCGCTGGGGTCCATGACATTGCAAATATAAAGAACCGGTTTGGCACTTAAAAGAGTCAGGCTTTTTACATACTCTTTCTGTTCATCATTGAAACCGATAACGGATCGTGCCGGTTGGTTTTGATCAAGGGCTTCGGACAGTTTTGCGAGTACTTCAACCTGCATGCGGGCTTCCTTATCTCCAGATTTTGCCAGCTTTTCAATCTTGGTCTTTCTGCGGTCGAGAGATTCCATGTCAGAAATTATCAACTCGGTGTTGATGGTGTCGATATCGGAGGCCGGGTCGATAGTGTCGCTGACGTGAGGCACATTGCCATCCTCAAAACAGCGAACTACATGAGCAATAGCATCCACTTCACGGATGTGACCAAGAAATTTATTGCCTAGACCTTCTCCCGTGGATGCACCCTTTATGAGTCCGGCGATGTCAACAAACTCCATGGTCGTGGGAACAATTTTTTGGGTCTTGATGTAGGAAGTGATGGTATCCAGACGCATATCGGGAACTGGTACGATGCCGCTATTGGGTTCGATGGTGGTGAACGCATAATTCCCAGCCAGGGCTTTAGTGCGTGTTAAGGCACCGAATAAAGTTGATTTCCCCGCATTGGGGAGGCCGACGAGGCCGCAGGTGAATCCCATATAACGTTATTTCCTTTTTTTATTAGGTTGGCCCTTATTTACTCCACTAATTGTGGAAAAGGGTTTTAGAAAAAACAGGCACAAGAATACCAGAAAAGCGTAGGCAGCGATGACTTTAAAAAACGTCTGTGGAGTCATGAAACTGAATAGGGTGAGAAAAATAACTGCCCCGACACTGCCATAGGCCCCCGCAAGTCCGGCCAGTTTCCCGGTCAGAGGTTTGGAGATCAAGGGAATTACCGCAAAACACGCCCCATTTCCCGCTTTTAAGAAAATGGATCCTATAATCGAAAGAGTTATAGCACTGGTGAGCTGCCAACTAGAATCTATCTCACCCATCAACCAGTGGCTCGCCATTCCCCCAAAGATCATGATGAAAAGGGTTCTCCGACGGCCGAACCGATCAGAAAGCCATCCTCCTCCAGGCCGAGCCACCAGGTTCATGAAGGCGTAACTGGCTCCGAGCATTCCTGCTATTCCCACAGAAAGTGAGAAAGTTGTTTCTAAAAATTGAGGAAACATTGAAACGACCGCCAACTCAGAACCGAATGTCAGAGAATATACCAAGCTCAATATAGCGATCTGGCTGAACTCATATTTATCTTTTTCGGGGGTGGGGTGTTGTAGTCGAGGAATATTGATTTTCCAGCATCGCAACGCGTTCAGAAAAAAAAGAAATACCATGCCAAGAATCAGAGTTATGGAAAGGGAGTTAGAAAGCAGGGAAAATGGATGCTGGGAAAGCTTCCAGATAAGCAGAGTCACAGCCCCATATACGGGAAATAGAAACAGGATTTGTAAGGTCAAGTCCTTGTGCGCAGTGACCTCAATCACACCATGTAAGTCGACTAGAAAATTCTGGCCTTTTCCCGGAGCATCGGGGCAAAATCTGTAATAAACGACTGCCCAGATAAGGCAAGCAAGTCCCGAAAGACCTGTCGCTATCCGCCACCCAGATTCTTCGGAAAAGAGAAGGGCAATCAGAGGGAGAGAAAATGTAGCAAATGCCGAGCCGAAGTTGCCCCAGCCCGCGTAAATACCTTGGGCAGTTCCCATTTTTTGAGGCGGGAACCACTCAGCGATCATTTTTATTCCGACAACAAACCCGCCACCAATAATACCCATCAACAAGCGGGTTATCAGCAATGTCTTGAAGTCCTGCGCCAAGGCGAATGCGAAACATACTAGTGCGGAGAAAATTAACAGTCCACTGAACACTTTTTGCGGGCCGTACTTATCAACCCAGAAACCTATAATGATTCTGGCTGGAATGGTTAAAGCCACATTGCAAATCATCAACACATTGATCTCGGCAGAAGACAAGCCGAGGGCATGCATGATTGTAGTGTTGAAGGGAGCCATGTTGAACCAGGCCACAAAGGTCAGAAAAAATGCCACCCAGGTCAGGTGTAGAGTGCTCCATTGAGTTTTGCTAAAACCTAACATCATGGTGCCATTTTTGGGATTTGTTGAAGGACAAACGTGTGGCAAAAAGAGTCATGGGCTTTATATAGTAAGACAAGGGCGGGGGAAGAGATGATTCTATGATCCGTTTTATTGTTTCTCGTTTAAGGCTTATTGGTCATCATTTGATGGGACTTCACCACGCCACTCGGAGTAAAAACGACGACGATGTCTTTGGTTATATCGTTGCCCAACGAGTTGTAGGCATTATATTCATAAGTCCAAATTTTAGAGCCGTTCTGAACACCCTTTTTAAAGGCGGGGCCAAACATGGCCTGAATTTCTTTCTGGGTAGTCGTTCCGGCAATGATATTTTTATAAAGAGACTCGTTAAAGTTTTTTCCTGTGGAGCCGCAACCGTAAATAAATAAAAAACTGACTAAGAGAATAATATTCCACATACGAGCGCTATTTATTTTCATTTTCTCAGACCTCATTATGATGCCACAACCTTATATTTTTCCAGATGCAGCTTTGGGTTCACTTGAAATGTAATTTCTATATTGTTCTGCTTTTCTATTTCTTCTAGAAAACTGTTCTCTTCTTCGAACAGCATGTTATAAACCGTGGGATGCATTTCGATATCAATTTTCTTTTTAGTGATATTGTCGGTTCCTCTCCGCTTAATTTCTCGTATGATTTCGTAACAGACCGTCGAAGTGCTTTTTATATATCCTTTCCCATCACAATAATCGCAGGGGTCGCAAAGAGTTTGTGCCAGGCTCTCGCGGACGCGCTTACGGGTCATTTCGACCAGCCCCAGCTCAGAAATTTTAAGAATGCGAGTTCGTGAACGATCTGGTTTTAGTGCTTGTTTGAGCGCATTGGAAACCATTTCCTTGCTTTCTTCTTTAGCCATGTCAATGAAATCCACGATGATGATACCACCGATATTTCTGAGGCGAAGCTGGTACACGGTTTCTTTAACTGCCTCGAGATTGGTTTTCAATATAGTGTCTTCAGGATCACTGCGGCCGACATATTTCCCGGTGTTGACATCAATGGCTACGAGAGCTTCAGTTTGATCGATCGTGATATTGCCACCCGACTTGAGCCAGATGGTCCGGCCCAGAGCTCTATTGATATCCATTTCGATCCCATAATGATCAAAAATCGGCATCGGGTCTTTATATTGTTCAATTTTGTATGATAAATGCGGGAGATATGTGGAGCAGAATTCCAGGCACTTATTGAAATCTGAGTTCGAGTCGATCACCAACCGCTCGGTATCGTTGGTGAAAAGATCTCGTATAGATCTGAAAATTAGGTTCAGGTCTTCGTAAACGAGATGCGGGGCGATTAGATTTTCAGATTGTTTTTTCAGATTTTCCCAAAGGTGGTGAAGAAATTTCAGGTCTGAATCAAAGTCTGCACGCGTGGCATCTTGCCCGGCGGTTCGGACAATATATCCTTCGCCGGGATTGCCAATTTCGTTAAGCAGTATTTTCAGTCGTTCCTTCTCGTCTTCTTCCTCGATGCGTCGGGAAACGCTGATGTGGTTGACAGTTGGCATATAGACCAGATAGCGCCCTGGAAGGCTGATGTAATTGGTGATGCGGGCACCCTTGGTTCCCAGCGGATTCTTGGCAACCTGGACCAGAATCTCCTGGCCCTCTTGTAAAATATCCTGAATGCAGATTCCATGATTGGGGCGACCGGGTTTTCCTGCAAAGAGTTCATCTGTTTCATTAGCCAGAGGGGGAGGGTCTATCTCGTCTTCGAATCCGAGCATATCGGCAACATCAATATCTCCTACATACAGAAAACCGGCTTTTTCCATCCCGATATCGACAAAGGCTACCTGCATTCCAGGGAGAATTTTGGTGACTTTACCCAGGTAAATATTTCCAACAATGCCTTTATTGGTTTTGTGTTCGATAAATAATTCAGAGACCTGATTGTTTTCCATCAAAGCAACACGAATTTCGCGCTGGTTGGAATTTATCAGTATTTCAGAAGGCATGACTTTCCTGTCTCAATTTGGATGATTAAAAAATTATAACATGCTAGGTGGGTCAAACTTGGAGAAAAAATAAAGGACGGCGCTTTTGTCTAATGTATATATCTTCGCATTTCAACATTCAAAAGCAGGCCTACTGCGAAAAAATGAGTGATGAGGGAGGAGCCACCATAACTCAGTAAAGGAAGGGGAATGCCGGTGATGGGAAATAGTCCAATGGTCATGCCAATATTGAAAATGACGTAAAACGTGATGGAACTGACGAGTCCCAGAGAAAGAAAAAAACCAAACCGGTCTGCAGCCCGAAAAGCGATGTTTAAACCTTTCAAGATGACAAAAAGAAATAAGGATAGAAGAATAACCACGCCAAAAAAACCAGTTTCCTCTGCGAAGACTGAAAAAATAAAGTCCGTATGTTTTTCAGGCAGGAAGTTGAGCCGACTTTGCGTTCCTGCAAGCAGGCCTTTCCCCCAGAATCCTCCAGACCCGATGGCGATTTTGGATTGGATAGAATGGTAACCGGCTCCAAGAGGATCGAGTTCCGGATTGAACAAGGTCAAAAGTCGACTCTTCTGATAGTCTTTTAGGAAGAGCCAAAGTGTGGGAGCCAGCATTAGCCCACCCGTGAAAAGTTTTATCAGGGTCTTTCTTTCCAATTCGATAGCGGCGACGAACACCAGGAAAATGAAAAGGATCATCATGGTGGTGCCGAGGTCGGGCTGGACAACAATGAGCCCTCCAAGGGCTGTCGTCATCAATGCCGGGATGATGAGATCTTTCAGCGTATATTGGTTCGACATCTTTCCCGATTCGAAATATTTTGCCAGCGCAATAATCAAGGAGACCTTGGCAAACTCAGAAACCTGGATGCTGATAGAGCCTATATGAATCCAACGTCGGGCGCCTGATGCGATAACTCCATTAACAAGCACATAAGCCAAAGCCAGCAGGGTAAGAAAATAGATTAGGTAGGCATAACGGCTGAACATGCGGTAATCCAGCACTAAGGCGATAAACATGGCAACCAGTCCATAGCCGATCCAGTAAATTTGCTTGATATAGAGGCCGCGGAAAAAAGCTTCCGGACGACCATGGTTGGCGCTGTATATGGTGACAACACCAAGAATAGCGATTCCAAAGCATATCAGGAAAAACAACCAGTTGAAATTGGAAATTAGGCGCCGATTAATCATGTGAGGATTTTATCATAGAGCATTGAAAATTATGGGATGTTTTCTTAGCTGCTAGGTTGTTCGGGTATATGTCGTCAAACGAAAGTGTGCCAAAGTAGATATTTTTAATAGACACATTCGGTTTGTAGTCCTTCGGTAAATATTTATCAAGTATAAGTTAAGCGACCCTAGTTTTAAGGTGATTTTTTTTTGGAGTGTGGTGTTTGGATTGCGTATGCTATTAAAGAACGGAAATAGTTGAATGATTTTGAGAAAGATAATGAGCAACCCGAATCAAGATAAAGAACACAAGCAAGAAAAACAAGAAAAGCCTCTGAGGGACAAAGAGGTTAAAGAGAACCCGGAAAATAAATCTTCCCGCTTGGCGGAACGTAAAGGCCAGAGACCGGCATTTCCTTTTAGGAGGAAACCGGTCTAAGAGATATTTTGTTTGTGGTTTTCTGGTGTCCTGTCGATGTGCTTCTAGGCCTCTATTAAACAAGAAAAAAATGAGCTTTCATGAAAGGCTGGATTATCCAAGATGAAAGATTGTCCTTGCGGTTCGAACTTCCCGTTTACTGATTGTTGTGGCCCATTGATAAGGGGTACTGGTTTTCCCGATACAGCTGAGGATTTGATGCGGTCGCGTTATACCGCGTTCACCCAGAAAAACTGGGAATATCTGGTTACTACCAGTCACCCTGAAGAAAAAAAGGAAATGGCTAGGCTGGGGCCAAGCCTGCTCGACGATGAGGTGATTTGGACGAGGCTGGAAATTACAAATACTCGAGCCGGGGGTCAAGGTGATACCGAGGGGCAGGTAGATTTTGTCGCGTACTTTACTAAGGAAGGTGCTGAACAAACCCTGAGAGAATCCTCTCGTTTCTATAAGGTCAATGGCCGCTGGGTCTATAGTCGCAAAGATTCCACCCTTCCTCCTGTCGCGATTTCTCCTCAGGTAAAGCCCAAAACTGTTGTTCGCAGTGAAGCCAAAATAGGCAGAAATGATCCTTGCCCCTGTGGAAGTGGCAAAAAATATAAAAAATGCTGCGGTTAGCCTGAGATCATCTATTAATAGGTCTTGACTTAATCAATAAAGTAGAAAAAAACCTTCCGTAAGGTGGAAAAACATCGCCTTGAAAAACTCCATTAGAGGCACCTATTCTCTTTAATAGGAAAACTTTTAAATATTGTTAAAAATCAATGGGTTACTTGGGCTGCTTACTTTCTAGTCAGGGCCCCCTAAAGCTTTTAATTAGAATGTGTTATAAAAAGAGTGCCTGCTATTTTCCACAAGTTTTGAACAATTAATGTGGAAAATATTTTTCAGAATATAGGGGCTCTTAAAACCCTTATCAGGCAAAAGAATGGGGGTTAGTATAGAGAATAAGCCCCGCCGTAAAGCGTGACGTTGATAGCATGTTCTCAATAACCTTAAAACATTGGCTGTAACAAGGCAATAAAGCGATTGAGTTAGGTTAGCCCAAGTATATTAGGGGGGAACTCAGCGTCAAAACTCGGGCGCCGTATTTTCCGCGACATATAAGCCTCCAGAGGGGTAAGTTGCGTTGTCGATCGTGTAATATTTTTTGACGCTATGATTATAGGGGAAAAAGCCCGGCGGAATTTTGATACCCCTTCCTTCCCTCTATAGTCGGTATCTGCTTAAATATTTTTAAAACTTCAAAACTGTGGAAAAAAAACAGGGACCTCTTGCTATGTCGTATTTTTTTCGACGGAAATGCCGAGAAAACTTAATTTGTTGAAAACAAAGAGATATTTTTTGTTTCCCAAGAAAAATATTTTTTTTGCGATGGAGATTAAAATATCAGATATCGGATTTTAAAAAACTTTCCACAAATAACTCACAATCAGGAGCCGTGAGAGAACTTGAAATACTAAGCTTTAGTCTAGTTGGTGAATGAATTTTATTACTCCAGCAGGGTGTCAATTTTTTTCAGGCAAGGAATACCCGTGGGTTTGTAGGAAGGTTTCCATATCTGGTGGGAGTGGGGCGTTGAATGATAAATCTGTACCCAAAACTGGGTGTTTTAAATCCAATCTATGAGCATGCAAAGCCTGTCTGAACATTTTGAGGTTGGGAGACTTTCCACCATATAATTGGTCCCCGATTACGGGGTGGTGGATAGAAGCTAAATGAACCCGAATTTGATGGGTTCTGCCCGTTTTAGGCCAGAGTTTCAGATAAGACCAATCTTTGCAACGATATACGACTTGGTATTCGGTAGAGGCCTCCCGACCATTTGAGGCTTTGGTGTCCATTTTTTTGCGATGAACTTTATGGCGACCGATACTGGTATGGACTGAACCTGTATCTTTTTTGACATTGCCTTTCACGATGGCCAGATATTCTTTATGGATTTCGCGTTTCTTGAATTGTGCAGCCAGATTTTTATGAGCGAGTTCTGTTTTAGCAACCACGATCAGTCCCGATGTGTCCTTATCGAGCCGATGAACGATACCGGGTCTCTCGACCCCACCAATCCCTGACAGATCTTTGCAATGATACAGTAAGGCGTTGACCAAGGTCCCCGTATAATGTCCTGGTGCCGGGTGAACCACAATGCCTGCTGATTTATTCAGTGCGAGCAAATATTCATCTTCAAAAATAATGTCTAGCGGAATGGGTTCTGCAACAGTGTCGAGTGGAACCGGGGCAGGAACCTTTAAGGTGACTTGGTCTCCTTCCCGAACTTTATATCCAACAGGTCGCACCACACCGTTGACCGTTACCCTGCCTTCAACAATCAAATTTTTTAGTCGAGACCGACTGATCTCTGTCTGTTGAGTGGATAGAAAAACATCAAGCCGTTCCCGGCTGGCAGCGGAGTCTATTTTGAATTCGTATTGTTCCATCGTTATAGAGATTCCCCGCCGTCGACAAAAAGAGTTTCTCCATTCACAAATGTATTTTCCATCAGATAGTCCAAAGCTT
>CAJQRI010000025.1 GCA_905612265.1 uncultured Nitrospinota bacterium
CATCGGGTGAGGGCTGGTTCTGTCGAGAAAGTTTATCCATCATTTTCTGTAGAGTTTGTTGAATCTCATTCAATTTGGACTTGAGTTGGTTGGGAATCAGAGGAGATTTTTTATCACGGATATTTTTAAACTCTTCTTGCAGGGCTTGAGTCAATTGAGATAACTGGTTTTCAAGGTCCATGACTTGATCCATTTTCTGGCTATTGGTAATTTTGATCAGGTAAAGGATGTCCTGCTCTAGGTGACTGACCATTCTTCCATTAAGAATTTCAACAGAACCCATATTAAAACTGGCTGGCGTGGGTTTTAAGATTGTTCCCTGTATTTTATTGATGTTATCAATTTGGTCTTTACGGATAGCGGTCAAACCGTTAATGATGCTGCTTAAAAGGGTGAGGTAGGGCTGAGGGAAAGAATCAAATTCCTTGGCCTGACTTTTAATACGTTGAGCAAGGCCAATGATGTCTATCAATGCATCTGCATGTGAGGCGAGCAGTTTCTTTCCGTAGAGGGCCTTGGTTGTGGTGGTTTTAAGTACTTCTCCTTCAACGAGACCATTTGCTAGAAGAGCAATCATCTTCTCAGACAACTCTTCTTGCAGACGTACCAGGTTTTCCTGCTCTTTTCTACTGTCAAAAATTATGAAACTGTAAATTTCAGATTGACCGGTGTTGGGGCCTGTAACGTTATCATTATCCTTGATTTCTAAAAAATACTGAACATTGTCACCCGCTTGCAGGCTCTCTAGAGACAGACTCCAAGTGAAGTTCCCGGTCGAATCTTTTTCCGGCTGCTTGAAGCGTTTAATGCTTTTCGTCAAGGTAGTATCATTAATCTGGGCAATCAGGTTGATTTGAAGAATACCAAAGTCGTCGTGTGCTTCATAAAACATTTGCACGCTGTCGGTTTCATAGTAAACCGGCTTGGGATTGGTCGGAAACAAAATCACCTGAGGTGATTTGTCCTTCTCCAATTCAATGGAATATTTTTCTTTCAGGAGAACCTTTTCCGCTTCAGGAGGTTTTACCATGAACTGGTAATGGCCTTTTTCGCGAAGCATGAAAGAACCTTTCAGATTTTTCAAGCCACTGATATCCACCACAAAGTTGTCACGGTTGTTCACAACCAGCTCTGCACTTTCGACAGGCAGGTTGCTGTTGCCGGTGATTTTAACTTCGGTTCCGGGCAAAGCCTTGAGGGAGCCTTGTGTAAGAAACCGCTTTTTCAGTTTTGTGTAGGCAGGAAACTCTAATATTAAGGATAGGTTTTCTATTTGGTAGTCAGCTTGACTATCCGCTACTTGGGAGCTTTTTTTGTTTTCGCTTTGAATAGTTTGAGTCTTGGCCAGCTCTTGTGAGTCTGGAGAAGCCTGTTTCCAAAAACCTGTCAATAATACGGTGGCTGTGGTTAATGCAAGGAGCGTTACCAGAAATACGTTACGCGCAGAAACGGTAAGCTGATCACTAACCACCAAGTCGGGGTTGAGGTTCTGAATTTCAGATTGAGTGCGCTGGAGTTGTTCGCGAATAAGGGAGAGGGAAAAGGGTGTTTCTTTTTGATCTGTTAAATGACGTTCAAGTTGAGCGGCATTGATCAGGGAGTTTTTTAATTCCGGGTATTTGGCTTCGGTTAGAAGTGCCGCCTGGTCTCGATCTATACGGCAAAAACTGCGAGTGAAGTAAAACCACCAGCCAAGTAAAAACAGGATCAGGCCGGTCCAGCCGTAACTTAACAAAGGGGATTGAAAATAAGAAAACAGCCCTGCTGCCAGAGCACACCCAGCTATAATGGTTAATACGTAATAGGTGACCTGAGTGAAAACAACCCGACTCCATTTAGCTTGAACCTGATTGAGAAAGTGATGAATTTTTGAGTGGGAGTCCATAGATCACTGAGAATAATTCAATACCCTTCTATTTTATTATAACCACACTGTGAACGCCGCTTAATAAACATCATCAATCAGGTATCTTTGCTCTTGTTGCGCAGGGCATCGAACAGGTCAAAGGGGATAGGGATATACGTATGCGTGCCGTCACCACTTGAAAGATCGAGCAGAGTTTGGAAAAAACGCAGTTGTAACGCTGGCGGATGAGCACCGATAAGGTCTGCGGCATCACAGGTTTTTTGCGCTGCTTCAAACTCACCCTGAGCATTGATGACTTTAGCTCTTCTTTCGCGTTCGGCTTCTGCTTGTTTCGCCAGGGCGCGTTGCATTTCTTGCGGCAGGTCTACATTTTTGACTTCTACATTGGCGACTTTGACTCCCCATGGCTCGGTTTGTTCGTCAATCACTTTTTGCAGATGAGCGTTGATCTCTTCACGGTTGGAGAGTAGGTCGTCGAGTGTGCTTTGTCCCAAAACACTTCGCAGAGTCGTTTGAGAAAGTTGGGAGGTCGCATATAGATAGTCCTCCACTTCAATAATGGCTTTTTGGGAATCGACGACACGGAAATAAAGAACCGCGTTGACCTTCACCGTTACATTATCCTTGGTGATTATGTCTTGCGGTGGAACATCCATCACCACAGTGCGCAGACTGACCTTGACCATTTTCTGGACTCCGGGAAATACAACTATGATTCCCGGACCTTTGACCTTCCAGAATCTTCCGAATAGAAAAATAACTCCTCTTTCGTATTCACGCAAAACCTTGAACATGCTGAAAGCCAGTAGGGCGATCAATACTAAGAGGGTCATTAGAAAATCCATATGGTTCTCCTATTATTATTTTTAAGTCATTTTAATGATAACAACTTTTGTAGGCCAAGTCTGGGTTTATATTGAGTTTTGGTAGTGTTAAAATAAATGTTGTGAACGATTATCTGAAATTCGCGGTAATGCTTCTTTCTGCTTTGGCTGGAATGGTTTGCTCTGCTCAGGCACGTCCACTGGAGCTCTCTATCCAAAATAAGGTTGATGATGTAGGAAATGTGGAGCTGGAATTGACCTTGAAGAACTCCGGTGACCGTCCGGTCTTTCATGTCCGCCCGATGTTCCATTTTCACCACTCGATGTCTATGATGTCAAAAATCATGCGTCTGGATCCGGGGCAGAGCATCAGCCTGGAAAATGATCAGCATCCACCTGTTATGCGGGTGGGTCGTTACCCCTTGACTGCTATGGTGGAGTATTGGACCCATCCAACTAGCGGAACGAAACAATCGATTCTGGTTACAGATTCATTTTTTTTTAAGGATCCTGTGAAGTCCAAGGTGGAAGGAAGTTTGGAGTCTGTGACGGATTTTGATTCTTCCATTTTAAAGGTATTACTTCAGAACCACTCGGAATCGCTTAAAAATATAAGGATGATGCTTTTACTGCCTCCTGGCATAGAAGCGCAGGACTTTTCGGGCATAATGGGACTTACCATGCGGGGAGGTGAAGCGAAGAATTTTGAAATTCGCGTCTTGCGTCGCAAAAACCAGACGCAGGATCGTTTTCCCGTCCACTTGATGGTAGAATATGGAGAAATGCTAAAACACTACTCGGAGCAGATTAATGGAACGGTGCGTTTTTCACCCGTTTGGTATTCCATGAAATATATGACACATTTTATTGCTTTAGCATTTATGGCTTTGATTCTTTTGGGATATTATTACAGAACACATAATCAAAAATAGAAAGGATTTTTTTTATGACTCAAGCAACAGCTCGGCACATATTGGTCAAATCCAAAGAGGCCTGTGATGAATTGAAAACGAAAATTGAAGGTGGGGCGGACTTTGGCGATATGGCCAAGGAACACTCTGATTGTCCTTCCGGTAAAGATGGTGGCGGCCTTGGGTCTTTCGGCCCCGGTCAGATGGTTCCAGAATTTGACACAGTTGTGTTTAATGAAGAAGTGGGAGCTGTACACGGTCCCGTAAAGACTTCGTTCGGGTATCACCTGATCGAAATCACCAGCCGCAGTTAGGAGGGTAATATGGCCATTGCTACTTTTGGTGCCGGATGTTTCTGGGGGATCGAACTGACCTTTCAAAAAACCAAGGGCGTGACATCCACCTCGGTGGGGTATACGGGTGGGACAACTGAAAATCCTACTTATGAAGATGTTTGTACCGGTCAGAGCATGCACGCTGAAGTCGTTCAGGTGGAATATGATCCGTCCATCGTTTCTTATGAAGATCTACTCGATGTGTTGTGGGAATGTCATGACCCGACAACAATGAATCGACAGGGGCCGGATCGGGGAACTCAATACCGTTCCGCGATTTATTTTCATTCACCGGAGCAAGAAGTCTCTGCCAAGCTGTCGAAATCAAAGCTTGGTCAGTCCGGGCGGTTCGGGTCGCCCATCGTTACCGAAATTACTCCTGCGCCGAAATATTATATTGCGGAAGACTACCATCAAAAATATCTCGAAAAGCGAGGTATGGATAACTGCCATTAGTAATTCTTGTATGTCAGTGTTTGGTTGAAAATGTTTGACCGAGGAGATGTTTTTATGAAACACATTTCTATTTTAGCTCTTGCTTGCGTTATTGGTTTTTTTTCGATTGAAGGCTTTGCTGAAGATTCGGTCTATGATCCTGTTCCTGCCATGCAGCACCCGTCCGATAATGCATGGTCCAAGGATAAGGAAGAGCTGGGAAAAATGCTTTATTTTGATCCGCGACTTTCAGGGAGCAACTGGATCAGTTGCGCCACCTGTCATAATCCTGGGTTGGGTTGGAGTGATGGTCTACCACGCACCATAGGTGCTGGACAAAAGGAACTGGGTCGCCATTCTCCGACTATCATCAATAGTGGTTACTTTGAAAACCAAATGTGGGATGGTCGTAAAAAGTCACTGGAAGATCAAGCTAAAGGACCGATCGCCGCATCCGTTGAAATGAATCAGGATTATGATGAATTGATTCGGGAGTTGAAGGTCCTTCCCGGTTATGTGAGTCGGTTCAATAAGGTATTTGGCAAGAATGCATTAAATATAGATAATATAGCCAAGGCTATTGCCACTTTTGAACGCTCAGTAGTTTCTATAAATGCTCCCTATGACAAATATTGGGCAGGTGATAGGGGTGCTATGTCTACTTCCGCTGTGAATGGGATGAATGTGTTTTTTGGCAAAGCCAAATGCGGCATTTGCCACAATGGTCCTGTGTTTACGGATAGTGGTTTTCATAATATTGGTGTCAAACCAGCCGGTCCCTTAAAAGTTGACCTAGGGCGATACAATGAAAGCAAAGACGATTTTGATAAAGGAGCTTTCAAAACTCCGGGATTGAGAGACATCACCAAATCTCCTCCGTATATGCATAACGGGACAGAAGCCAATTTGAAGGATGTGATCGAATTCTACGATCGAGGAGGGGATGCGAAGGAAAATTTGAGTCCGTTCATCACTCCATTGGGGTTGACCGGTCAGGAAAAAAAGGACCTGGTCGAATTCCTCAAAGCTTTAGACGGCGAACCTATTCTGGTGACGTTGCCTATACTTCCCTGATAGATAAAGGTGTTGCGAGAAGGCTAGGGTTAGCCCCCGGGCCTTTTTTATTTTGGAGTAGAAATAAGACCCTCTAAATCACAGTTGTCACGATATTTTTTCAAGCCTCTCCATTCTATTATTAAGCAGCGGATGATCAGTTGTTGACCCGTCAGTAAATACAAAAGGGGAGTGTCTTTACCACTTCAACCATTTCCTGGAATTATTGCTCAAGCATGGAAAATGGTCCCCCCCCTCCCCAGATGTTTAAACCATAAAAAAAGATTGTCATGTTCACAAAAAACCTAGGTACGCTGGATCATACTTTACGGGGCATTTTGGGAGTCGTATTAATTTCCTAAAGTATTTTTCCAATGAGGACATTGGGGGTGTTTTGATTGTTTTTGGGCTTGTTCCTCTTGCTACTGGGTTGATGGGGAGTTGCTCGCTTTATACAGTTTTTAAACTCAATACCGTCGAAGGAAAGATCTGCTTCTAGATTGGAGAAGTGAAACATTAATTGAAGAAATAGTGTCGCCGCACACGAAGTTAAGTGTTAATGCTTAGGCTCGAGTGCGGGAATATTTGAAAAGACTGATGGCTAACGTAAACCAGCCGATCATGAAGCAGAGTCCACCGAGAGGGGTGATGGGTCCAAAAAAACGCGGCCCATCGAAGGTGAGAACATACAGGCTGCCGCTAAATAAAATAATGCCCACACTAATCCATTGTGCAGAGCGTTGCAACTTGGTGCGGAGTTCTTCGTTAAGTACGAGTATCAGGATGCCGATGGCGATCAGGCTGAGACCGTGGTAGCCGAGGTAATCTGTCGCGGTACGAAAGGTGGCGAGTTTTTTTTCGGTCAATAGGGCTTTTAATGAATGTGCTCCAAACGCACCAAGCATGACACTCAATCCGGCAAGGCCTGCTCCTAACGAAACCCAACCCAGACCATTACGGGGTGGTGAAACTATCGGATTATTCTCAGAGTTTTCCATGATAATTTTTAACCGACTATGTTGTATCTTCTAGCCCGGTATTTCACGCCGAACTCTTTATTGACTATATCCTCGCATTGATTCTCATCGACATCCTTCTGATGTGTGACGATGGTGGCCTGTACTTCCGGGATATGTTTTTTTGCCTCGATGATGAACTCTTTGATTTTGTCATAGATGCCATTTCGAAACATGGGTAAAGGCCTGCAGATTTCATCGTAGGCCTCTGAAGTATCAGTATTAAGACTTACCGAGATTTCATCGATCAGACCTGATAACTCAGGGAGGATGTTGCGTTTGTTGATTACGTTGCCGTGGCCGTTAGTGTTGAGCCGTACACGTCCACCAGCATCCTTTATTTTTCGCGCTACTTCCTTGACAACATCCAGTCTTAACGTAGGTTCGCCAAACCCACAGAATACAATCTCGTCATAACTTTTAACATTGTCGATGGATTCCCAGACTTCTTTTACAGTAGGTTCCCGGTCCAGTTTTAAGTTGTAGCCCTGAACCACAGGCCGGGTCAGCCGGGTGCAGAATGAGCAGTCTGCTGTGCACCGTTGCGTCAGGTTCAGGTAAAGTGAATTACGGATTTTGTATGAAACGGTTCCGGTTTTGGCATTTCCACCGATTCCGAAGAGCTCGAAAAAGTTTAGGGCCATGGTGCGTTCCACATCTTCGATTTTCAGTCCGCGAATTTCTGCAAGTCTCTCGGCGGTGAAATTCACATAGGCCGGTTCGTTGCGTTTTCCTCTATGCGGAGCAGGGGATAGATAAGGGCAGTCGGTTTCGGCGAACAGTCGATCAGCCGGAATCGTTTTTGCCACATCTCTAAGGCCGTCAGATTTTTTAAAAGTTACTGAGCCGGAAAAGGAGATATAGAATCCCATCTCCAATGCCTTGTCAGCCAGCTCCTGATCACCTGAAAAACAGTGGAAGATTCCCGAGTGTGCGGTTGGGTCTTTTGGGTAGAACTCGGACAGGATAGTAATGATATCTTCATTGGCATCCCGGCTATGTATGACGATAGGCTTGTTCATTTCCCTCGCAAGCTGAATCTGTTTGCGAAAATGAGTGCGCTGTTCATCCTGTGGAGAATAATTTTTGAAGTAGTCGAGTCCAATCTCGCCCAGAGCAATGACTTTTGGGTGAAGCAAGAGTTGTCGCAAGTGGGTATATGTGTTGGCGTCGATAGATTTCACATCGTGTGGGTGAACACCAGCGGTGGCGTAAATGAAGTCGTATTGTTCCGACAACTCCATGGAACGGTAACTGCTTTCGACATCGCAACCGATATTGACCATATATTGAACGCCGCTTTCTCGGGCTCGTTGGATCACCGCTTCGCGATCTTCGTCATAATCGGCGACATCAATATGTGCGTGGGTATCAATGATCATCTTACTTGTATCCCTTGTCCCGGTTCTTCATCGAATCCGGCGAGAAGAATTTTTCCGTCCTTGCTTGCCGCCAGAACCATGCCTTGTGACTCGATGCCCATTAGCTTGACAGGCTTGAGGTTTGCAACAATGACCACTGTTCGACCAATGAGGTCTTCAGGCTCGTAGCTTTCGGAAATACCCGCCAGCACCTGTCTTGTCTCGATGCCAATATCAACTTTTAGCTGAATGAGTTTTTTGGATTTTTTGACTTTTTCTGCTTCGAGAATTTTTCCGGTGCGTAGTTCCACTTTCATGAAATCGTCTATGGTAATCTGATTGCCGGTTTCTTTCTTTTCTTCTTTAGGTTCAGAGAGTTCAGCAAGAATTTTTTCTGCTTGCTTGTCTTCGCTTCCTCTGAACGTTACGCTTCGCTTTTTCTTTGGTGGCCATAAATCTTTCCTAGTTACAAATCGGTTTCACAGAGTATCAAATAATTGCAACAAAATCGTGGTGAATTATAACCTCAATTGATCCACCATTTCAATATTTACAAAGATAAAGATGAAAAAAAATTAAAGAGTACTCACAAGCCTGCCTACCCAGTAGGTTAAAGAACCAGGGTTGTTGAAAACAAAACAATTATCTAAGTCTCTTTTTAATTTACACCAATGACCCTCTGTATTAAGATAAGCCTTCAGTGGATTCGAGATAACGTCAACTCCTTTAAGGGGTTGTGGCTACTTCGCTTTTTCACACCGGGCTATGAACCGGATAATTCAAACACAAAATCCTTCCCTGTCTCTTCTCTCCAGTATTGGAAGAATAGGTGAGTAAAATATTTTTTCCATGTCATTCAAATCGATTCTAGGCCAGTCACAACCCAAAAGAATACTGACCAACGCACTCCAAAACAGCAGTATCGCACACGCCTACCTATTTTATGGGCCAGATAGTATCGGCAAAAAAAAGATCGCCATTACATTGGCCAAGGCTCTCAATTGTAAAGGGGTTAATCCTTTAGATGCCTGTGATGAATGCGAATCCTGCGGGAAAATTGAGCGTGGAGTCCATCCCGATTTTTTCTATCTCGAGCCGATCAAAAACACTCCGACAGCCCGGGAAGCCTCCATTAAAGTAGAACCCATTCGCGAACTGCAAAAAAAACTGGCATACATGCCGTATGAAGGAAAAACAAAAGTGGTGGTGATTGATTCTGCTGAGCTCATGAACCCACATGCCATGAACACCTTTTTAAAAACGCTGGAAGAACCACCCTCTGCAACCTTATTGCTACTCATCTCGGCCAATCCCAATAGGTTGTTGCCAACCCTACTCTCAAGGTGCCAGGGAATCCAGTTCCACCGTCTCTCTTCTGCAAATATCAGAACCATTATTCAGTCCCAACCTCAGGGAGAGGGAGAGACGCTGAAAGAATCTGAAATTGATTTTCGCGTCCACCGTTCACAGGGTAGTGTGTCCCGGGCACTGGCTGAAGACATCGCAGAAGTAGAACATTTAAGAGAGCAATTACTAGAAGTTCTGGAAAAAGTATCTTTCGACCGCATGGACATTGTCTTTGCCTTTGCCAAAGCCTGGGCAAGACAAACAGAACATCTTCAACCTGTATTGAATGAATTATTGGGTTTAATTCGCGACCTGGCTCTATATCGTTCCGGTTGCAGTCAATCAGGTATCCAAAATGGGGATTTATCCGTTAAGATGATACCCATAGCAGAAAAGCACAGCTTAAAAGCTTGGATGGATCGATTCACTGCCGTCCGCAATACCCAGATTGCAATATCCGGCAACGCCAATGCCCAGTTGTTTCTTGAAAACATGCTCATCGAATTTTGTGAGGCCGCATAAAACTTATGAATACTGCTGTTGAAGAAAAACCTCAAAACACTTCTGCCAAGCAACCGCCCAAGTTTGTTATTGGTGTTCGGGTTCTTGATCAGATTAAGTCAGAACTTTATAATCCGGAAGACTTGAAGCTGAAAGTCGGAATGACCGTAATGATCAACACTCAGCAAGGTTTGAAAATGGGTGTGGTGGCCTCCAACAAAGTCCTTAATTTTCGTAAGGACAGCCAGGAGACCCGAGTATTACGCATCGCTAATGAAAATGATTTTCAAGCGGAAAGCCGGCGACATCAGGTCGAAGAAAAAGCCAGAACTATTTGTAGCAGTAAGGTTGTCGAGCTAAAACTGCCGATGAACCTGAGCCGGGTGGTGCACCAGCCACATACGAACAAAACAATTTTTTTCTTCACCGCCGAGGGCCGAGTAGACTTCCGCCAGTTAATCCGTGACCTCGCTTCCAATCTGCGTCATCGTATTGAGATGAAACAGGTCGGAGTCCGCGATGAAGCCAAGGTCATAGGTGGATATGGAGTATGCGGGGAAACGCTTTGCTGTTCAACCTGGTTGCCCGACTTTGCACCGGTGACCATAAAAATGGCCAAGAACCAGGGTATGGCACTCAACCCTAGTAAAATTTCCGGTGTATGCGGTCGGCTCATGTGTTGCCTGCAATATGAACACGATAACTACAAAGCCCTTATCAAGAACCTCCCTAGAATAAACAGCCAAATTCAAACTCCTGACGGCCCAGGCCGAGTTCTGAAAAATGGAATACTGGAGCAACGTGTCGTGGTTCGACTGGAAGATGAAACTATAATGACCTATGGTCTGGACGAATTGCCAAAGCAACAAAACTCTCAAAATTCTCAGAAACCGCAAAATCCAAAAATTCCTAAAATCCCTCAAAAACCCTGAAGCTGAAAAACCACTACATGCCACAAAACAAGTTTTATATCACTACCCCTATTTATTACGTGAACGATGTCCCTCATATAGGTCATGCCTACACAACCATCGCGGCGGATGTAGTTGCACGTTACAAACGCCTCGAAGGCTATGAAGTCTTTTTTCTCACGGGCACTGATGAGCATGGGCAAAAAGTCCAGCAAGCTGCTATTGACCTTGGCGTAAGCCCCCAGGAGCATGTGGACAAACTACATCAGCGTTTTAAAGAACTCTGGGGACGGCTCAATATTTCTAACAGCGATTTCATCCGCACTACAGAAGAGCGGCATAAAAAATTAGTTTGCGACATTCTTCAAGATCTTCATTCCAGAGATGAAATTTATCAGGACAGTTATGAAGGCTGGTATTGCACCCCTTGTGAAAGGTTCTGGACAGAGAAAGACCTAGCGGAAGGCAACTGCCCAGAATGTCGGCGCAAGGTCGAAAAAATCAAAGAACATAATTATTTTTTTCGCATGGGAAAATATCAGCAATGGCTGATTGATCGGATTAACAGCGACCCACATTTCATTCTACCCGCTTCACGCAGAAATGAAGTACTCGGGTTTCTCGATAAACCGCTTGAAGATTTATGTATATCGCGGCCCAAGTCCCGTCTGGCCTGGGGCATCCCCCTGCCCTTCGATGAAGAATATGTCACCTATGTATGGTTCGATGCTCTGATCAACTATATTTCCGTTCATGGTTCGCTGGACGATATCAAGGCTTCAGGTTTTTGGCCCGCTGATCACAATATGGTCGGCAAAGATATTCTCACCACGCATGCGGTTTACTGGTCCACGATGCTGAAAGCAATCGGACTGGAACCCCCAAAGAATAT
>CAJQRI010000026.1 GCA_905612265.1 uncultured Nitrospinota bacterium
AGCAGGTGAAAAGTTTTTTCCATAATCTTGCAAATAAACCGGTTAGAAACCAGCTCATGGAGCTTAAAAATTTAGTCCTCTTTGATCAAACCAAAAAACTTCAATCTGCTCATCCCAACCCTCTGAATAAATTCGGGAAAAAATGCTTTTCTCAAACAGATGAAGACGGGATTACATTAGAAATATTGAGGAGAATTAAACAGATTGCCGACGGGGTTTATGCTGAATTTGGTGTGGGTGATGGGACGGAGAATAATACTTTAATACTTGCGGCGTTGGGATGGAAAGGTTTCTGGGTGGGCGGTGAAAAACTGACGATTGATGTTGACAGCGGCAAGCGCAAAAAATTCACTTATTTAAGAGAATGGGTTACATCAGACAATATTTTGGATTTAACAGAAAAAGGTTGCTCAGAAATTGGTTCAGAGGAGATAGATGTTATTTCACTTGATCTTGATGGAAACGATATTTATTTTGTAGAAAAGTTGTTGGCGAAAGGGTTTAAACCAAAACTTTTTATTGTTGAATACAATGGCAAGTTTCCGCCTCCCGTAAAATTCCAAATTGAGTACGATCCAAAGCATGTCTGGAAAGGCGATGATTATTATGGGGCTTCATTGGCTAGCTTTGACAGTTTATTTAATGACTTTGGATATAAGCTTGTATGTTGCAATTCGCATACTGGCGTGAATGCTTTTTTTGTTGATGCCGCCTATTTAGAATTCTTTTCTGATGTGCCAACTGATATAAATCAGATTTACGTTGAGCCGCGATACCACCGCTACACCAGATATGGGTGCACACAATCATTGCGGACTATCAATAAAATAATAAACGGAAATTAATATCAAACCAATTGCTCCGCAGTTTATGCCTCATCAGACGTAAGTGTGGTTCTGCGCTTAGAGGGATATTTTATGGAGATGAGAGGTTTATTCTTCTTGAGTGGCAATGATTTCTTGGTAAGTTTTAAGCATTTCTCGGGTATTTGTTTTTAGGGAAAACTTCTCAGCCAGGGCTCGACCATTTTGGCCCATGGACCGGCGTATGAACGGGTCAAAAAGAATATTGATATTCTTGGCAAGTTCTTTGGCTGATTCAGGGGTTTCCACAATCAGACCATTTTGTCCATGCTCGATTATATCGGCAGCGCCGCAATGGCGGGTAGTGATGACTGGAAGTCCTGATGCCAGAGCTTCCAGATTAGCGTTTCCAAATGGTTCGTAAATCGAAGGTAGGGCAAAAATGTCCGCCGCAGAATAATACTTCTCAATATCCGAAATCGGTTCCTTGTAGATAACTTGACTCCTCAGGTTTTCGGGAGCAAATTGGAGGTATTTTTTCCATTTACCTTTGCCTATTATTAACAGTCTCCAATCTCCAGAGCGCAAATATTGCATTGCCTGAAGCAGAGCTTTTAGTCCCTTTCTTTCAAACCCAGACCCCACGAATAAAATAAGAACAGAGTTTTCGGGGATTCCCAGTGCCTTTCTGATGTTTTTCCTGTGCCGGCCTTTGTTTTCAGGGTGAAAGCGTGACAGATTGACCCCGTTATAGACAACTGAAATATTTTCCTGCGGACAATTGTAGTGCTTGAGGATATCTTTTTTAACCATCTGGGAAATAGCGATGAGTTTTTTACAGCGGCCTGATTCAAACAGATTTTTTTCCAGTTTGAGAGTCAATTGGTGGAAGGGATTGAAGGAGAGAAAAACCCCTTTCAGTGTCGGGATAAAACGTTTTCTTTGCTCCAGCCATTCCTTGTGGCACCCATCACCAACACGATATGTATCCTGTTCCCATGTTTTTTCATGGCTCTGAATAATATCGAAAGATTGTTTGCCCACATTTCTGGCTGCGAACCATGCAAATGACAGGGTTCTTATAAAAGCGTTAAGCTTAAAGGACGGAACATGATGAAGATGTATATTGGGGTGGTTGGAGGGGGACCATTGGTTGGCAAAGATATGGATGTCATGTCCGGCTTCGGCAAGCTGGTGAATATAGCCTTGTACAAACTGCTCGGCCCCTCCATATAGAACAAATTTTTGCCGGATGATGGCTATTTTCATTGTGCAGGTAAATCGAAGGGGTTAAGAATGAGAATCGTCCAAGACTTCATGATAAACGGCTATAGTTTGGTCCATCATTATATCAATGCTCAATTCATTTTTACAGAAAGTATAAGCCTTTTCGGCCATAGACCGGGCCAATTCAGGTTCGCTCAAAAGTTTCATTATTCCATTGGCCATGTCTTGTGGGTTTTTAGGTTCGACCAAAATACCCCAGTCACCATTTCCGAGGATAGGCGGAATAGAGGCTGTGCGCGCCGAAACAACGGGGGTCTTCATGGCAAAGGCCTGGGGGATGACTTGGGTTGTCCCTTCTATGGCATAGGAAGCCACGCAATGAATATCCAGTGCCGCCATGATTTCGGGAATGTCTTCGCGGTGGCCGAGCATAAAAATGTGTTTATTCAAGCCCTGTTTTTCGATTTTTGAGTGAATGGTTTCGTATCCGGGGCCAGAGCCGACTATGACAAATCGAGCATCGGGGAACTTATCCAAAACCAAATGCACGGAATCCACGAAATATTCGTAGCCCTTCCAGCTACGAATCACAGCTACTTTGCCGATCAGGGGTTGATGGGGACTCATTCCCAACCCTTCTCTTATTTTTTCGCCACTAACTCGAAAATCGAATCTTCGGAAATCAACGCCAGCTGGAATAGATTTAATTTTGTCAGTGGAGACCCCTGCGTGCTCAGAGACCATTTTTACAATGCCTCCACCACTTGCAAGAATCCGGCTAGGAGCTTTCGCATAAAGCCAACGATTAAAAATATGATTTCGTATCGGGATCATGACATGCCGACTGCGAATAATTGGAATGCCTAAAAGTGTTCCTGCCATGGCAATCAACCAACTGTCGATAGAACTATGAGAGTGCAGGATGTCGGGCCTAGAGCGTTTGATGATTTTTATTAGAGAAAACAGGGCCGAAAAGCTGAAGGCCCGTTTCATGGTCAAAGGAAAGTAGCTCAGGTTGCGATGGCTAAACCGGCTACACTTGTTGCCAAGTGGGCTGTCAGGCTGGCAAACTAGGGAAACACGGTGCCCTCGTTCCAGTAGTAATTGGCACTCTTGAAACACTCTGATTTCTTGCCCGCCCCAACCGGGCGCTGCTTCGGAATGTAAGATGTGGAGGGTTTTCAATAAAGGAACTCGATAGGTAGAATGCTTATCTATTGAATGGAACTGTATTATAACTTAGCATATTGGACTATGTATGTCGATCGAGAGTGTTTTTCTGCATTCGCTAGAGTATTTATATTTTTATTTGTCCGAGAGATCTGAAGTGAAACCTGGTTTTTGATTTATAAATTTATGAAAAAAATACTTATTATTAGTGTAACGGGTATGGGCGACAGCCTTTGGGGAACTCCGGGGATCAGGGCGTTGAAAAAGTCCTTCCCAGAAGCGGAGATTGATTTGCTTGTGAATCGACCCTGGAAGTCTTTATTCGAACATAACCCCTACTTGAATAAAATTTTTGAATATCAGGAACAATGGTACCGCCAACCATTTTCAGGGGTGAAATTATTTGGAAGATATTATGACGTTGTTTTAATTTTCCACGCAAATCGCAATTTTAAGCGAGTGTTACCCTGGCTTCGATCATTGCCCGTCTGGTGCCACCAGAGTTTTGACTGGATACCCGAATCGCATCGCGTGAAAATTGACACGGCCGTTCATGGAATACAGAGACGGCGAATCATGCTAAAAAAATTTGGCGTGGAATCGGACGGGGGCCAGATGGAAATATTTTTTGATCAGGTAACTATAGATAGATCAGAACAAGTTTTAAAATCGCATGATTTTAGTTCTGAAAAATATGTTTATTTGAATTTAGGTGCTGCAGTTGAAGGTAGGAGATGGATGGTAGGGCGCTTCGGTGAGTTGGCAAGGTTAATTCTTAAGACAACACCATGGAATATAATTTTAGGAGGAGGGCCGAATGAAAAAAAGCGGGCTCTCACCATTTTGAATCAACTCAACACCCCTCGAGCAATAGAGGTTTGCAGCCAGCCCATTTTAGTAAATGCCAGAATTATTTCAAAGGCAAAGCTGATGGTAACTGCTGACACAGGACCAATGCATATAGGGTATTCGATGAAAATTCCGGTAGTCGCACTTTTTGGAACTATTTCTCCTGTTATAACCGGTCCCTATGAAATTCCCGATCATTTGTGTAGGGTAATAACAATTGACCCTGAAGAAGGGAATGGTGTTGACGAGGAAGATTGCGGCGGTTTTTACTTCGGAAGCATTACGGTGGAACAGGTTTGGGTGCAAGTAAAAAAAATGCTAGTAGAAAATTCTAGTCACTAGTATTTGCGGGATATACTTCGGTGATGGCTGAAAGAGTATCTTCCACGGAGATGAGACTTTTACATTCTGGCCGGCCATTCCAGCATTCTTCTTTTCTTGTTTGCAGGTTGCAGGGCCGACATTCTATTTCCTTCGAAACAGTGGTAGAATTTTTTCCTGGGGGTCGCCAAATTTCAGGGTTTGTCCATCCAAATAAGCCCACTAAAGGAACCCCAAGGGCGGATGCAAAATGCATATAACCTCCATCGTGGCATACAACAAACTGGGCTTTTTGGGTTATGGCTCCAAGTGTTTCTAGGTTTGTGCTGATGAAAGCATAGGAGGCATTTTTTATTTTAGGCGTGATATTATCGACAATGCGCTCCTGTCCCGGTCCACAGGTCCATAAAGTTTTCATATGGTGCTGAGAATAAATTTGGTCAGCGAGTTGTGCGAATTTTTCAGCTTCCCAGCGGTCATAAGGTTTTGCGCCGGGGTGCAAAATGCAGAATGACTCGTGAGGGTCAATTCCTTCTGATAGTAATAGTTTGTCGGCTTTAGTATGAGCTGATTCTGGTATGTGGATGGAAGGTGCAATTTCTTCAAACTCCACCCCCATTTTCTTTATCAAAGCGACTTGATAGTCAATAGGCTGTTTGGGATGGAGATCGCCGAATTCAAGTTTAACGTTGTACAGGAAAGATCGTTTGGCGAATTTATGGCCAACACGATAAGCTGCTTGGGTGACAAAGCACATGACCGCCCCCCGTGTTCCTTCATGCATATCAATCACAACATCGTATCTATTGGCGAAAAGCCGGTAATAAAATCCAATCTGATGCAACCAGGACTTTTTTTCAAAAGATAAAACATGGTCAATATCCGGATGATTACGGACAATGTCCAACGAAAAGTGTTCCACCAGTACCGTTAAGTGGCAACCAGGAAAACTTTTCTTTAAAGGGGTATATACCGCCGTATTGTAAACAACGTCCCCAATGGAACGTAATTTGATAATAAGAATTTTCGGGTTTTTAGGTAATTTGTCCCGGGGAAAACTTAGCAAGATAAATCAAATCTCCAAATAGGTTTGATTCCTTTGTGAGATAAAAAACAGCTTATTCGTTTATTTTATCATGGTTGCTTTATTTCTTCTATTTAATTACTGTGATGCTTTAGAAAGATAGATCTGTTGATCTTATTTTTTTTAATATCATTTCACTTCATTCGTGGTGCATTGAATTATGTGGACCTTTCTTCAAGAACTCTTAAGTAAGGCAACTGAAAAGCAACTTGTGTTCCTATGGTTGTTTTTTTGTTTTGCCGCCTTGACCTATGAGCTTGGCGGGGTTCCTCTTTATCATACTGATGAAAATTATTATGTCGAGTCGACTCGTAACATGGTTGCGTCAGGAGATTACCTCACCCCGATTCACCATGATCAAAAAAGGTTTGCGAAGCCAATCCTTTACTACTGGTTGATGTCTGCATCGTATAAAATATTTGGTGTGAGCCTAGTTTCGGCTCGGATGACTTCCGCGTTTTTTGGGAGCCTTGCCATCGGTCTGCTTTATCTTGTTTCTAGACGTTTGTTCGAAGGCCGAACAGCTTTATACAGTGTTCTAATTTTGCCGGCTACTTTTCTTTATTTCCAGATTTCCCGATGGGCCACCACAGACATCGTCATGAATTTTTTTATTCTCTTGGCGATTTATTTTTTTGTGCGCTTGTATCAGAGTGATTTTAAGCAAAAAAATGACGCCTATTTGTTTTACCTGTCGATGGCTTTGGGGTTTATGACTAAAGGGCCTCCAGCAGTTATAATACCCTGTATGATTGCGGTAATTTTTTTAATGGCAACTAGAAGGCAGGCTTCTTGGTCCCAAATGCGAATTTTTCAGGGTTTGGTGATTTTATTGCTGGTGATTCTTCCCTGGTTTACAACGATGTTCTTACTGCATGGAGATGAATTTAAGGATCATATTGTTGGGGCCGAGATCTCAAATAGGCTGGTTCACGATACCCCATTCAGCCTTTACTTTTTTGGAGTATTGTTTCGTTATCACATGCCTTGGGCATTGTTTTTTATTGTGGCATTTTTCCACCAATTTGGAATTTTGGGTCATTCCCTTTCCTCTGTTTCGGGTGTGTCCAAGGGCATCTGGCAAGTTCTGAGTAACATAAAGACTAGCGTTAGGTTGTTGTTTGCCAGGGAGAATGAGTCGGCTCTGCTTTGTTATATATGGATACTAGTTTGTCTGGTTCTATTCACCCTTGTCAGGACAGAGCACAGTCGATATATGTTGCCAGCTTCTTCGGCGGTTGCCATTCTGGTGGCGAAATTTTTTGCGGATATGGAAAAGACTGAGGCGGATTGGCAGGGTTATAAAGTCACTACGATTTTAACGGGAATTATTTTTTTAGTGACCGCGATATCTTCATGCGGGGCGTTGTATATTTTTAATTTAATCTATAGTGTGCCCATACATTTTTTCATATTACCTGCATTATTATTGCTGGCAAGTATTAGTGTTTTAGGACTTAGAAAGAAACGGCAATATGGGAAACAAGTTTTTGCTATTTCGTTTTCTCTGGTTTTTGCCTTTTCTTTTTTGATCGGGGAAGTTATCCCTCATCTCAGTCGTTATCCAATGAAGCTATTTTCTGAAAAAATATTAGCTGATAAATTTTCTGGCTCTACAGGGGTGTACCGGTTAGGAAATCAAAGAGCAAAGCTGGGTGTGTTGACAGGGCTAAAGGTTTTTGGGTTTTTCCACCCCAGTCAAATTCAGGAGTTTATGGATACTGATGAACAGGTTTTGATTGTCATGCGAGAAAAAGATTTGCGGGAGATTTTTTCAAGTGTCCCTCTCAAGGTCGTAGCAGAGGATATTGCATGGTTAAGAGGGCGTGTTGATTGGGAGAGATTGAAAGAGCTTTTTGGGAAAACAGAATCTGTGGGTGTTTCAAGCCTGACGGAAAAGATCTATCTATTGTCAAATAAATAGCATGTTATTTGATAAGGGGTAATTGCATTGCTGAGAAATCGTATCTAACATGATCCCGGTGTTTCATAGAAGTAAAAAAAGCGTATTTGCTATTGGCTTGAATCAAATAAACCTTTTCAGGATGCTGGGAGGCTAGTTTTCTGTATTCTACAATAGAGGACAACCATGTTTTTTCTGGACTGGAAGATAGGGACATCATTAGCTTCTCTGGATCACGAATAACCGATGACTCCATGACACGATTGGTATAGAACAGCATCGCTAATCTAGGGTTCGAGGGGGTAAGAGCATAGTTGCCTATCGTTTGGTTTTTGGGGGTGTTGAGATTTATGACCGCTGCCAGTTCTCTCACTTCTTTACTACTTTGCGCAAGAGTTACTTTAACCTGAAAAGGAGTGGCGTTGACGAACAGAATAGTCACTGCAATAACCCCTGCCATTATGCCCAGAGCATGATCTTTCTTGCCAGGCCCCAGCCAGTTAGAAATAGTTTTCGCAGTGATAATGGCAAGAGCTGGAAACATTAGGAATAAATAACGGAGCGTCTGGTTTTTGCTCGTGCTCATCACCAAAAAAGTGAGTACAGCCCACAGAAAAAGTAATAAAGCAGTTCGATCTTTTTCGTTGAAAAAACCGTGTTTCCCAAATTGAGCCAAGCCAACAAGTGTAAAAGGAAGCCAAGGCCAGTAATTCCTCAAGAAGTCTTTTGCATAACCGAGAAAATAAAAAGGCTCCTTAACCCCTCCAAAACTTCTATTTATAATCAGCGAGCCAAAATGCACATTAATGAATCCTTGCCCGTAGTGTTGCCAGTTAATAATGTGCCAGCTAAATCCAAAAAATAGAGCAATCATACATCCTGACAAAAACCAGGGATTGATAATTTCTCTCCATTGTTTACTGGAAATTAAAAAAGCCCCGACGATTGTGAGAGGGAAAAGTCCAAGAACGCCTTTAGACAATATGGCGCCTGCGGTTGCCAAGCCGAAAACCAAATACCAAGGTTTGATTTCCCGTGCCTTAAAGAAAGCATAGAAAGCTAGAGCGACAAAAAATGCCACGGGAATATCGACCATACCTCGACGGGACGAGTCAACAAACATTCCTGGGAAAAGTAAAACAAAAGCTGAGGCGAAAGCAATCCAGTTATCTTTATAGAGCAACAGACTCAATTTGTAGGTTATGAGGACGATTCCGGTGGCAAATAGAGCTGAAGAGAAAATCGCGGAGTAACTGGAAACTCCAAAAATACTGAAAGCTAAAGCCGTTAGCCAGAAAGGCAGGGGCGGGTTGTCAAAGGCAGGTGTTCCGGCGTGATTGATGATCCAGTAGGAACCCGTATCTAGAATTTCCTTTGCCTTCTGAGCGTAATAGGCATCGTCAAAATTAGTAATGCCAGTGTCCAGTTGTCGACCCAGAAAAATTAAAAGTGAGGAAAATATCAGAAATAAAATCTGAAGTCTCTTGTTATTCAGTATGGAGTTCAAATTAGAAGTTATGATTCATTGAAGGGTGGAAGTCGGCGCTGAAAACCAAAAATAGGTGAAACCTCGGACATAGTTATTTTAAATATTGATTTAAATGTTTTCGGTCGTCGTCACTTAAGCTTTTGCTGAACAAAAAACCAAAGGTTTCAAGTCGCCAAACCAGTATATCTAAGCCCTTGAACATGTGAAACCAGTAAACCATGGCAGAAAAAAAAGGTTTTTGTATTAAACCATTTCTGCAAATAAAAAAATTCCACAACTGTTTTTTTGACTTTCGAATAAGTGGCCAGTTTCCTCGTGTTTTTAAAATTTTGCAAAGTTTGAAAACGTTTTTCAGGTTTTGTAGCATGTTAAATTTCTGAGGAGAAAACTCGTGGGACGAAAGCTCTGGTCAAGAATTCAAAACTATTTTTTAATTCTTATTTTAAAGATTTTATACCATGCATACCATGAAGTAAAGAACGCTTAACCGCGTCAATAAAAACACCTCGGTTGATCTTTTAAATGATTTAAGCGATTATGTTTGTTTATGAGTCAAAGAGATAGAGCCTTTAATTTGAAGGAAGAAATATGAAAATTCTTTTGGTTAAACCCGGCAATTTAGACGTTCATGCTCAGCCTTCCTCGATGCTGAGATATTTGATGGGCGAGATTCCCACCCCTGCCTTAAAATGAAAACTGAATCTCTAGACACTTTTTGCTCCGCATTTCTGTCTTCGGACTCCGAACTGGTGCAAAGGCATTTGCAGGTACTTGAGGAAATGGTTGGCATTGACAGTAGGAGTTTTGGTGTCAATGAGTTTGAGGGTGACCGCACCACGCCCAGCGACATGCGGGAAATTCTAGAATGCGCTCGTGATTACCTTCTGGGAATTGGCCTGTCAAAGGTCACAATAAATGATTCGCGTTCCAGTAGCCCGTTTCCCATATTGATGGCAGAAATTTTTGTCTCCGCAACAAAACCTACAGTCCTCTTTTATGCTCACCTCGATAAGCAACCTTATATGGATGATGGGCATTTTGAGAAGTGGGGGGGGATTCCTCCGACGCAATTAAGGTGGAATGAAGATCGCACAAGAGCCTATGGGCGTGGAGCTGCCGATGACCTGAGTGGAGTGGTCTCTATTGGTATGGCCATTGATGCGTTGTTCAAATACTTTGATTTCAAGAAGGGAGGAGATGATAGCGAAAAGCTACTTCCCTGCAACATTAAAATAATCTATGAGACTGAAGAAGAAAGTGGTTCCCATAGCCTGATTGACCAAATCCAGGAAAATAAAGATTTTTTCCAAGGCACCCACTGTGTTGTGATCACTGATGTGGTCAACCCAGCTCAAGGCAAACCGGGACTCACCACCTCCTTGCGTGGAATTCTTCAGTTGGATGTGACAGTTAACTCTGAACACGGGCAGGTTGCTGTTGATGAACAAACGGCTCTATATAAGCTGCTTGCCACACTCATTGGGAAGGATCATTCCCTGATGATCGAAGAAATAGCCAATGCGGACCAGCCAGTAACAGATGCTGAACGAGAAGGTTATTCGCGAGTTCCGACTTCTGTGTCGGCTTTGAAAGAGACTGCAGGCCTTCTTCCCAATACTCGGCTCACGGTTCCCGAAGACATTTCTTCAATACTGATAGCGCAGTTGAGAACTTCATTTGCAAATGCTCGCCCGAAGCATCGGATTTCAGGGAGCGTGATCCTCGGAGTGGCTGGTGCCCGTTTAACGTTTCCCGATATCAGTGACCCTAAAGAATTTGAAGGGCGATTGAAAAAAATTCTTGTTAATCAAAACAGATATCAACTGGAAATGAGGGCCTTAGTAATCAGCAAAAATCCATTGTCGATAGATATTCTATTACGCTCGGCTGAGAAAGACCCTCACTCGGGAGTCAATGGTGGGCCGGTTCCCGTTCCAGAACTTCAATTGGCGCGCATGATCGATGAACGTCTTTCTTCAGAAGGGCGTTGGCACCCCAAACTTGAAGAATTACGCTTTCCTAGAGGAGAGATGGCTCGAGTGCAATCTTTGAGGGTTGATCACGATTTTTCGGCATATCTCTTCGAGGAAAAATCTGCCCGGTCTTGGGTGGAAGTCAGGTTGGCTCCGGGCAACAACGAAATACAAGCTAGAGAGGCGCTTCTATCTCATCTTGAAAAAAATATTCTGCCCGGGTTTGGATTGGATATCAAAGCTGATAAGGGTGCTTCTCCATGGATGACGGGAATTGAACATCCCGTATTTGCTCTGATGCTGGACTCTTTGGAAAAGGGCTTTGTTGAGAAAGCATGTCTTTATGGATGTGGTGGCACGATTCCATTTGTTGCGAAACTCATGCAGGCTTTAGGAAATGTTCATCCTCTTTGTTTGGGAGCTTACGACCCTGAAGCCAGAATGCATGAGCCGGGGGAAAGCCTATCCATGCCTGATTTAATTGGTTGTACACGATCCATCATACATTTCTTGTCCAAGGTTGATGAAGTATACGGGGAAAGCTCGAGCTGATTTTTATGAAAATTCATTTATCCCCTTTTACTGGAAGTTCAATGCCATTAACTGGCAAATATCCTGCAGACTGAGGAGATTAATACTTTTTAGCAAACAAATTAGATGATCGAGGTTTTTGAGGGAATCATCGAGTAACGAGCTTTGTTTTTTTTAGTAGATTAATGACGATTTCCGCTTCCTGCAAGCGCAGTTTTTCATATTCAGCCGAACTCATTTGTATGCTCATTTCCTGCTAGTTCGCGGAACAGTATGCTTATTTCTTCTCCCGTCAAATTACCGGCTATTT
>CAJQRI010000027.1 GCA_905612265.1 uncultured Nitrospinota bacterium
GCGCTTCGGCAAAACCGGACATTTCCGCAGGATTTTCACCTTCCACCACCACAACCATACCGCTCAGGTCTTCAAATTGCGCTCGGTAATTTTTATAGAGTTTGACATAAGGCAGACCCTTGGCGACAAGATCACCACGGCCAGTTTTGAAGGTGAGTTTTTCTGCAGTCACCCACAAAGAGAGGATTGCTAAAATCAGGGATACTGCAATAACAAGTAAAGAATACCGATAGGCAAAGCGTTCAATGGTAGACAAGAAACGGCTGAGCAAGCCATTAGAAGTTGGGAATGTCATGTGAGCTTTATAATTCGACCCGGCGAACCGCCGGTGAACAGTGGGTAATTATTGGGGTTTTGCAAGTAAAAAATTATCTCGGCCTGGGATGTTTCCTGCCCTTTAAAAGCGCATACCCAAGCTGAAGACGTGGGCATTGAGTCCGATATTTGGAAATTGGATCCCGGCATTTGAAACATGAAAGAGTCGGTAGTTAATGGAGTAGGCACCATCTTTCTTGAAATATTCCAGCCCAGCTCCGGCATGAAGCAGGAATTGGAATTCACTGCCCAACTCCCTTTCGGCAACATCTTTCCAGTTAGTCATAGAAAAGCCCGTACCAAGGAGAATGTTCGGAGCCCATCTTCTTTTAGGGCTGAGAAATTTATACTGAACCATCAGAGGAGACCAACCGAGCAGGAATTTGTCATCGCGGTCAGCAAAAGCGAGCCCGGCTTCCATATGATAGAACCATGCTCCTTGATACCAAGAGTCACCACCAATCACTCCTGTTAAATTACGTTGCCAGTTAGGGAAAAAAAATGCAAACCCCATATCCGTTCTGTTTGGTGGTCCTGGTGGGAGATTAAAGTTATGCCCCCAGCCAAACTGGACACCAAAACCGGAACTTCCTTTTTCAAACCTTTGTGAAAAGCCTTCGGCTTCCACAGTCGCCACATTAAACATCAAAATAATTGCAAGAACAGCCCCAGCACGCAATATAAATCTCATATCCTATTATTCCCTAAAGTTTGGAACCCCTTTTACTACAACCCATTAAAGGACGGATTGTAACATAGAAACACTTGATTTTCAGTCCATCATTTGCATTTGTCTTCATACCTGTCTGTGCTATAATCGGCATTATTATTAAATAAATGAAGGGATTTTCGCTATGATGGGAATAGGTTTTCCAGAATTAATGATCATTTTGGTCATTATCATGATCATCTTCGGAGCTGGAAAGCTACCGGAAATTGGTAGTGCTTTTGGTAATAGCATTCGCAACTTCAAGAAGTCTATGAAGGAAGCTGAAGAGAATGCAGAAGAACTTCCAGAGACCACTGATGAAGCATCTGATACAGCAGAGGTGACCGAAGGTGATAGCAATGAGCCCGAAGGTGATAGCGATGAGCCCAAAACTGATGAGAGCCCTGTAGCTGCTACCACCGAACCGGAAGCAAAATAAGTCCCCCTCCCCCCCACCTTCTAGGGAGGATTGTTTTTTTACATGGATTCGTTTTGATTTGACGAATCGCTTTGTATTTAAAAGCATCATAAAAGGACTCGAATAAAATGGGGAAAAATTGTAAATCCCGGAAAGTTCTCGTAAAAGAAGCATATGCCCTTTCCCCGCAGAAAATAAAACTGGATTTGCTCTTTATATGTCCTTTACCCAACAAAAAGAAGATAAAGAAATAGAAGAAGCTCTAGTCAAAGACTTTCAAACCGGGAATCTTGAGGCCTACGATAAGATAGCTGAGCTTTATCAACAGAAAATTTATGCCCTCAGTTTCAACCTGATGCGCAATCAGATGGATGCACAAGATGTGACCCAGGAGGTTCTCCTGACTTTATTCAGAAAGATCAATACCTTTCAGGGCAAGTCGGCATTTTCAAGCTGGGTTTATCGCATTACCTTAAACGCCAGCTATATGAAACTGAGGAGCAAGAAGAAAGAACCCAACATCTCTATTGATGAATTGTTGCCCTCCTTCAATAGTACTGGGTTCCAACAAGAAAAAATTCAGGACTGGTCGGAAAATACCGAGTCCTTACTGTTTACCAATGAAACGCGGGGGGTCATTAACACAGCGGTTGGGCTTTTGCCGGAAAAAGAAAAAGTGGTTTTTTTATTGCGCGATGTTGAAGGCCTCTCAACAGAAAAGGTGAGCGAAATTCTGGACTTGACCATTCCCGCTGTAAAATCGAGACTGCACCGAGCCCGATTGTTTTTGAGGAAAAAACTTTCCGGCTATTTTGAGGAATATAATTCCCAAAAGGGGGAAGTATGATCTGCTGTAAAGAATGCATTGACCTTCTGCACGACTATATTGAAGGTTCGCTGGACCAAAACACCAGTAAATCACTTGAGGAGCATTTTGAAGAATGCCCCCCGTGCATTGCTTTTATGAATACCTATAAGTCGACAACCACCCTTTGTCGTGATACTTTGAACCAAATTGAAATTCCCGATGAAGTTCGCCATACTCTGCAAAGTTTTCTGAAAGAGAATAGAAAAGAAAACAAGTAACTTTTCCCCTCCCATAGCACGGGAAAAGTAAGAACGTTTCCGGCGGACAATACATTGACAAACTCCACAAGTTTATCTATATTTTTTAGATAGCTTCATATTCCAGATTTTTCACTTCAAACCTGATAAAATCACTTAATTATAATAACCCTCTTTGAGGTAAGGATATGGTTGAAATGAAAGTTGAGGGCCTTACGTTGGACCCGCTCACCAACATGCCCATCATTATTTTGAAAGATTCAACCGGTTCCAAAGCTCTTCCAATATGGGTGGGTTATTTTGAAGCCAACGCAATCGCTCTGGAAATAGAAAAAATCTCTACCCCACGCCCCATGACGCATGATTTACTCAAAAACCTGATTCAAAATATGAAGGCAGAGGTCAACCACATCCTCGTCAATGAATTAAAAGATAATACCTTTTATGCTGTTATTTCCCTGGTATGTGGAGATTTGACCCTTGCTATAGACTCACGCCCCTCAGATGCCATTGCTTTGGCACTGAGAACCAAGGCTCCCATCTTTGTTGAAGAGAAAGTGATCGAAGCCGCTAAAAGCCTGGACCTCCCCGATCCAGCAAAAACCAAGACGGCTGATGACCAACAGTGGAAAAACTGGCTGGATGATATAAAGCCGGAGGACTTCGGCAAACTTTGATACTGCGGGTGTTCTCTAAACATTCTTCATCGCTGCAATTCCCCATCTCTTAATCATTCCGTAGAATCTTAGCGAAAAGGAACCCGTGAAAAATATAGGGCTATTTTGCAAACCAAGACCCTCCATTGACCCAAAAATAGTTAACGATCTGGTGCAATGGTTGCGAGAACGGAACTGCAAACTTAATATGGATCAGAACTCTGCTGATCTGACTGGTGAATCTGCCACCAGCCCACAAGAAAAAATTCCCAGCCTTTCTGAACTGGTCATTGTGCTTGGAGGGGACGGAACCTTGTTAAATGTAGCTCGCATCGCCCACTCTCACGATGTTCCTATTCTAGGAGTAAACCTAGGAAACCTGGGTTTTTTGACCGAAACCACCCTTGAAAATCTCTACCTCACTCTCCAAAGCACCTTTAACGGAGAATGTGATATAGAACACCGCATGTTGCTGAATGCCTCGCTCTGGCGTGAAGGAAAAAAGATCCAAGACTTTAATGTCCTGAACGATATTGTCATCAATAAGGGTGCTCTAGCCAGAATCGTCAACCTCACTGTATCGGTCAACGACCAACCAATGACTTCATATCGTGCTGACGGATTAATCATTGCAACGCCAACAGGCTCCACCGCTTATTCCCTCTCAGCCGGAGGACCCATCATTCACCCCAGCATGCAGGCTTTGGTGTTGAGTCCGATTTGTCCTTTTGCCCTGACAAACAGACCTATAGTTATCCCCGATACTTCCCGTATTAAAGTCCAACTGGCCAAACGCCACGAAGATGAAGATGTCAGGATAACGCTTGATGGTCAGTTAGGCTGCGATATGAAATCTGGAGATATTCTTGAAGCAGAAAAAGCTCAGGTCTCGTTAAAACTGGTGCAGGCTCCCGGAAAAAACTATTATCAAACCCTTAGGAAAAAACTTCATTGGGGGGGCACGACAGACAGTTAAATACCCTCCTCCCTGTCAGATGCGAACACTAAGTCAGCTTAATTTATGAATCAAAATATCGTTTCCTGCGGCCATAAAATAAATATTGAAACCCCTGTGGTTTTATGGGACGAAGGATTCGTTTGCCCCAACAAAAGAGGTAGACCTACCTGTACCCATCACGACCCCAAACTCAATGACGCACCATCCCGAAAAGATTCGGCTTATAAAATCTTAAAACCCGAATCGGCATACCAGGAACTGACACAACAAGTTCATCAATTCGTTTTACATTACGATGCCTGCTACAGCTCTTACCACTGCCACCAGTTGATGACGGAAAGTTCTTTTAAAGGGAGCCATTTCTATCTGGATCTCGATGGCACTCTTTACCAGACTTGCGATTTGTACTGGAAAACCAATACTGCCCCTGCCGATGACCGGCAAGGCAATGAAAGGGCTGTTCATGTCGAGATGGCAAACCTTTCATGGGAAGCTCTGGCTAAAGATTCCGAATGTCTCCCTTCCAACAAAGATAAGTACAGAAAAAAAAGAGGGGGATGGGTACTGGATCTACCCAAAGACTACCACGAAAAAATCCAGACTGCGGGATTCCAAGCCACCCCATCGCGCACTTACGGCACACGGGGATACTTTAGCAAAAAGGTCAATGGTCGAGTGGTCCGCATGTGGGATTTTACCGAGGAACAATATCAAGCTCTGATTAAACTCTGTATCGGTATCAACCAACTTCTGCCAAGAGTTAAACTGCAAGTGCCCTATGACAAAAATTCCGGCCGACACCCTCTCGACAGATTAAAAAACTACTCTAAATTTTCCGGCATTCTTGGTCACGCTCATGTACAAAAAGGTGCAAAGGGATTGGAGTGCAAATACGATCCCGGATCGGCTTTTAACTGGGCAAGACTTAAAAAAGTCTTCGATCAGCTTGACGCTGAACTCAGTTAGCAAAGGCCCCCTGGTAGATCAAATATTGTAACAACAAGCTGTTTCTGGGGTAGCGATAGAGCAAGAATATCTTCAGCCGAAACAACTCTTTACTCGCCAACAAAAGATATTGCTCACTGGCCCAACGCCGAGTGGGGAGTTTTGGGTTGACGTTTGGTTCGGATTGGGAGAAGCTTGCTAGATTCAATCAAATATTATAAAAAACCTACTATGCATAAGTCTCTTTTTCTCCATTTTTCAATAGCTCTGGCAATCCTTTTACTGCCTCATTTGGCTGGTGTCGAGACTTAGTATGTTAAAAAGTCTGCCACCAAACTGCAGGCCGAAGCTTCGGCACACTCCGAAGTATTGAAAAAATGACTTCTATCCGAATTGAAAAGGCCCATTAAACCATGAAGCAAAATTCCATTTTCCGGGACGAATTACCGGGAGAAAAAAAGAGTATCATAAATCTATTAATGACCGGATACATCGTTGTCATTTCCTGCTTGGGCTATGCCGCATTCTTTCTCTACATCCAACTTGGACAGATTGAGAGAATTGTGGGGACCATGGATACAGAGAATTTAGCTCCCGATCAAATGGAGTTGCTAAAAAGTCGGATCATTCGCAGTGCCGGACAATTAAAAAGTGAGATGATTGGAATGGCTGTTGTGGGAAGCCTGGTTTGTGTTATTGGGGGATTCTACACCGTCAGCATGATTATCAAGCCCTTGAAAAAACTGGTGCTGTTTGCCGAGGCGCGGGGAACGACCGAGCTTCCCGAAATCAAATCCAATACCGAGATCAAACAACTGGCGTCGGCTATCACGGAATTAACCGAAGGCCTAA
>CAJQRI010000028.1 GCA_905612265.1 uncultured Nitrospinota bacterium
CCAGTTATGAGCCACTTGCCACCTTTGGGCAATTGATATTCTTCATGTTTTGCTTCCTGCAGGTTTTTGGCTGGAGAAATAACTAAGTTTTCTCCACTTTCACTAATTGCCAAAAAAGTTCCTTCCTGCACTCCATCTGCAACAAGGGAGAATTTTTTTCCTTCTGGAATTATTAGCGAACCTTCAAACTCAATAATTGGAGTCAATTCTTCTAAACAATTTGTTGAAGGACATTGGATCTTCCAATCCTTAGGAGTCCACATATATGCTCCAGTATGGAGCCAACTCAAAGGAAAGCTTAATTTTTCAGTCCATGGTTTCTGAAGTATTCCTGACACATTTTTATTCCAGAGAGTCGCGTAGGGTTTTTCCCCAATTGTTATCTTTTTCCGTTAAGGATTTACTCCAAACCTCTTTTCCCGATGGTTGAAATTTATAAAATTCTGGCTCCTGCTTAGATAACATTTCCTTATAATTAAACTGATTAGATGCAATAAAATGCCCTAATAGTTCTTTTGCCACGTTGGGTGTTACCTTAACTTGCCAGCCGCTGGAGGGACTTCCAAAAAACAATACAGACTTAAGAACACATACCCCAAAAAGAAATAAAATCGGCTTGCGTAACGAAAGAAACCTAGAACCCAGAAGCAGCAAGGATGGGACAATAATTGTTAGAGTAATAGTCTCGGCTTTCCCTGTCCACGGCAAACCATCAAAATAGCCTAAAATTCCTGTTGGAAGAATGAATACCAGCCCGAGCAAAAAACAACCAAGGCTAATACAAAAAAACGAAGCCTTTGTAGATGGCGTATTGGAGGAACTAATAGCAGGGTTTAAGACTTGCAAATTGAAATATTTCAAAAAGAATCACTCCGGATTGAAATTGGATGAGGTTTTGTTACAAACTGTTTGGAGTCAGGTTTGCAAACATTTTAAGGGAGTAGGTTTTAGCATTCTAAAAAATGTCCATAACCGAGTTTTAAGATAATGCTTTCGAGCGGAATAATTATTAATTATTAGCTTTTATAAGTCAAGCTGGTTATTGTTTTAGCTTGAATACTTTCTCAATGGAACAAGTTGTAAATACTACCCTCAATTCAAGGGCCATAGTTTAAAAATTCGAAGTCAAGTTATGCGGCCCGGGCAAAGAGGAGTTGCACTCTCAAATAAAATTTTAAATTTATGATAAGAGGATTCCCTATTCATATCTGTTCAGATAATGGCCGAGTCTTCTTCGGTTGTTTGTCAGAAACCCTGTTTCCTTTTTCTCCCCAAATCTAAAAAAATTCCTTCTGAAATCGATCTTACAGACACCCTGGTTCAGTAGTCTAGTAATCGTTTAAATCCATATTTACCATTCTTACTAGTAAACTAGTTACACTTTTGCGTCACGACTCTTCACCGCTCATCTCCTTAGGTCAATATTTCGGGGTCGCTCTTCATTAGATGGCTTCCCAAACCAAATCTCCCCTCTTACCAGATAGCTTTTAAACGTTGAAGATTTGAACTACTTTTCGGAGTCGGGTCACCGAACGTTGTCACACAAACTATTCATAACTATATTGAAATGCAAGGATACTAGGAAATAAAGTTGATGCATATTCTTAGCCAAAAACACAGACCTCCCTAGCCTAAATAACCAACATTATTCTCTCTAATCTTTATTTGCTAATAATGTAAATAGATCGGACATAGTAATAAACGTGTATCCTTCAGACCTTAAATAGCTTACAAAATTAACTAAAACTTTGTTTCCTGAATATTTATTAACTCCATAGATAGTCTTCATGAATGGTGGTAATTGAGCAAAGCTTTTTTCACTTATGATGTAATCATGTAGATGACTGTCATATATAACAATATTTGGCAATCCAAAAGTTTTATATAAGGCCTGAGACAATGCACTTCCCAATAACTTCTGATAACTAAGAGAAACGATGAGCCTGATTTTATTTACAACTGCAAACGGAACTTCTAATAGACCCGTATCATAATAAAAAGGACTTTGTGGACCGTTTAGATTGTTAAAAGTACCAACTCGAAGAGAGGGAAAAAAACTGGATGAAAATGAAAAACCCGCATCTGTTATCAGCTGTATATCTCCAGGGTGCAGAACTCCTTGTGGCGCTCTATAACCCAATGGCTCATAACCAAAATGATCCTTAAATTTTGAAAAACAGGTTGTAATTTCATTTTTGCTGTCAAAAGATTTTGTGTTGTGGGTATGAGAGTGACAATGGTAATCGTTAGCGAGCCATTTAATCAGCTCTGTCATTCCTTCATTTTTGTCCAGAATATTTGTTGTTATAAAGGCAGAAACTGGCACTTTTAATAAATCGTACAAAGATTTTAATTCTTCTATTTTTTCAAACGAGTCATTATAAATATTAAACTCATTGACCCTGTCTCCATAATCCTCTTCAACGTCCAAAGTAATGCAGGCATATTTTTTATCCAAAAACATAGTTGTCAGCCTTTGCCCTAAATCCAGGTTAAAATTATAGACAACAGGATTAACCTTAGATGGATTTTTGAGTTGCGAAAAATGTAGATC
>CAJQRI010000029.1 GCA_905612265.1 uncultured Nitrospinota bacterium
TGCATTCCTATAAAACCTTTTGCTCCTGTTACGCCAATACGCATAGGTTGTGTATTTCTGATTTTAAGGTTGAGACTTTCACACTAAAGGAGTGGACAAGTTACATTGTGGAATCTGGCAAGAAGGAAAAGGTTTTTATCAACCCTCAGATTTGCCCACGTTCAGTATACCCCCTCTTTCTATGCAAAACCACGACCTAGATTGAATTCACTCTGTCTCTCTGATACCCTCTTTCAGCCTCGAGACGAGCTCGGCGGCATCATTTCAATAGTATTTTAACAATATTTAACTTCAGGAGCTTAAGGCCTATGCGCCTTGTCATTGCATTTCTGGCTTTGTTTGTTGCCCTCCTGCCATCGGTCGGAGCAGAAACCCCTTATAAGCAGGCTCTTCCCGGATATTCTTACCAGTTCCCTCGTGATGATTTCTCGCACGATGATTTTCGCATAGAATGGTGGTATTACACCGGCAACCTAAAAGATGAGGATGACCGTCCTTTTGGCTACCAGCTTACTTTTTTCAGAATTGGACTCGAAGATGCCAGCCCTATCAGCAACCCCTCTTCTTGGAAAATTGATCATCTCTATTTCGCCCATATGACAGTTTCGGATATCCATGATGAAAAATTTCATTTCTTCGAACGTATCAACCGAAAAGGAATAAAAAATGCTGGTGCCGCATCTGACCAACTGCATGTTTGGAATGAAAACTGGCACCTGACTTCAAAAAATAATACCCATTACCTTCAAGCCATCGAAAAAGGGACAGGGCTTGATCTGAAACTGATTCCAATTAAAAACCGAATCCTGCACGGTAAAGACGGGGTCAGCAAAAAAGGCAGTGGCCCCGGGAACGCTTCGCATTATTTTTCTTTCCCACGCATGAAAACTACAGGGAAGGTTTTTCTGAAAGGAGAGGCATTTTCCGTAACAGGAACCAGTTGGATGGATCACGAATTTTCCAGCAACCAACTGAACGACAACCTTGTTGGTTGGGACTGGTTTTCCATAAAACTCAACAACCAGACCGAGCTCATGCTTTACCAGTTGCGCGACAAAAATGGTGGCACAGACCCGCACTCCAGTGGAACTGTAGTATCGCCTGATGGTAAAATCCGACACATCCCCAACGAAGAATTTACTATCACTCCCAAAAAATTCTGGACTAGCCCACACACAAAGGCCATTTACCCTGCTAGCTGGACTCTCACCCTGCCAGAAGGAGTCCTCAACGTCACTCCCGATTTTCCAGATCAGGAACTTTATAACCTGCGCTCCATCTCAGGTTCCTACTGGGAAGGAAGCGTTACCATAAAAGGTGAATTGCAAGGCAAACAGGTATCTGGAAAAGGCTATGTCGAATTGGTTGGATACGAAAAAGTTCTGAAGCAGGAACTACCCAACCCCTAGCAGGATTTGCCCAGTGCTACAAAGCGACACCTTAATGTTATGTGGTATTCTTCCTCAATGGATTTAGATATTGAAAAGATGAATAAGCTTCCGGCCGGGGAGCGTTTTTTTGATGTGAACGAGATCTGGTATTTCATGAACCGTTGGGTCGTTCGCTTGCTGTATCCCACATCGATAACGCCAAACCAGATCACCTTTCTTTCCCTGGTTTTTGGTTTGGCTTCAGCCGGATTTTATGTTTCCGAAATTTCTGACGCTCTGGTATGGGGAGCGATCTTTCTTTATGGGAAAGTTTTTCTCGACAATGTCGATGGCAATCTTGCTCGAGTGCGAGGCACAACATCACGGTTCGGCAGGTTTCTTGACTCCCTAGCCGATTTCCTCGTCACCGTTCTGGTTTATATTGCTGTCACTATGTATCTGGTTCGGACAACAGGAGTGCAAGAATATTGGATTCTAGGACTGCTTGGACTTCTGGTTTGCTTTATGCAAAGCACTTTTTTTGTTTTTTATCTTGTCAACTACACATCTCGTGTAGGGTCTTACGAAAAAAACCGGGTGGACGAGAGCGTGACTGAAGAAGACAAACGCAAAGCGGAAGAAGACCAGACAGACCCCTGGGACCTGAGACTGCAAACGCTGTTTGTCTGGGCATACGGTTGGCAGGATGAAGCAGTAGAAAAGTTAGACGCAATGTGCAAAAGACTGTCACACGTTTCTGACACCGAAGAGGCTTTGCGGAGCTGGTATTCTGACAAAAAATTTCTAGCCTGGGTCAGCCCTCTATGTTTATGCACCAACAACGTGATGCTAGTATTTTTTTCTCTACTGGGTCAACTGGAGTTATTCATGATCCTGCTGGTCTCTTTCATGAACATATACAGCTTAGGTCTACTATCCTGGAAGATTTTCAAACAGAGAGGAGGGCAACAATAACTCGTTGGGCCGACACAAGCTTTTGCCAACCAAGAGAAGCCATTTTAGCAGGCCCCACGCTTAGTGGCGATTAGCAGAGTCCGCAGATGTGGCAGATAGCAGTATCGCAAACGGGAGTGTGCGCGGCTTTCAATCCGCGTTGATAATCTTCCCAAAGGAAGTTCTCGCGGTAACCGTGGTCAACAATATCCCATGGAAGGTAATCATTCTTTTCATATTGACGGTAAACATACTCGTCAACGGGATGCTCTTTCAAGGCGCTCTTGGCATCATGACCGTTATTCAAATAAGTTTTAAAAAAAGCCTGCGTATTCCGATCTCCCCGCGACAAATAAGTTTGCAGGTAAGCTTCGTTAGGAGAACCAAAGCTCATTTTAAGATGCGGTATTTTTCCCAGAGCCTTTCTCACTCGCGCAAATTTTTTCTTTAGGCTCTTCACAGATTCCATCGGGTGCCATTGAAACGGTGTTCCCGGTTTGGGCACTAACGGACTCAGCCCAATCGTTATCTGACCAATGCGTCCAAGTTTCCGACATTCGTCGACATAACCTTCCTGCACCCTCTCGACCAGTCGAAGGAACTGGTCAATATCATCTTCCGTTTCAAGAGGCAGTCCTATAATGGAATAAATTTTCAAATGAAGAATACCTTTGCGGGTGAGGAACCGGCATTTTTCTACAATAAAATCATCCGTCGCGGCCTTATTAATGACATCGCGCATTCTTTCAGAGGGAGCATCCACAGCCACCGTCAGAGTTTTCTGACCGCTTTGCAGAATCAGATCTACTAGCTCATCGGTAAGCGTTTCCATTCGCAAAGAAGAGAACGAAAGTTTCTTACCCTGTTTGGTAATTTTCCGCGCTAACGCTGGCAAGTCAGGATGATCGGTCACCGACGGTCCAACCAGACCGATCGTCTGCGCTGATTTTCCAAGGCCGGTGAGCAGAGTATCCATTGAATCATAAGTTTTATTCAGATCGGGGAGACGTGGAGGACGGTATATAAATCCTGCAGTGCAGAACCGGCAAGCCCAAATACATCCCCTTGTAACTTCCATCAACGCCATATCTTTGAAAGTAGAGTCTTCATCATGTAGAACCGAGTGTGTACAAAGAGTTTCCTCCTGCGTCACCCAATGACGCACAACACGAGCAGGGGCACCCTCCAAAGGCGAAATCCCGACTTGCATGTCCTGCTCCATTCGAGGAGAATAATGTTTCGGCAAATAAATTCCGGGAATGGAAACGGCCCGCTCAAAAAACTGATCTCTATCTAAATCTTCGCGCAACAGGCCAAAAAAGTTTTCAGCCATGCCCTCACCTTCACCAATGAACAGAACATCCATGCATTCTGCCAATGGTTCGGGATTGATGAATATCGCCGACCCCCCTGCTGTTATCATCGGAAAAGAAGCGTCTCGCTCCTCCCGATCCAGCGGGATACCAAAGTATTTTAAGGCCAGCACGGTGTTCAGGTAGTCCGGTTCAAACGAAATTGAAAACGCGATAACATCGAAGTCAAGCGGGTGCATTTGCATATCCATCGAACGCAACTCTTCACGATTCAGACTTTGCGTTTCCGGCTTCCATCCAACAGGCATTGCAAAACGGTCGCAAACCACTCCCTCAATTTTGTTCAATAGAGAATAAACCTGCTGGAAACCCAGGTTGGCCATAGCCACATCCCTAGTGTTGGGATAAACCAGAAGCACTCGCAAGTCATTGCGTGAAATAGTAGAGTCGAGGACCGATTCAGCTGAATAAGAAACCTGCATAAATACCGGAAAAAATATTGCTATTAGTTATAAATTAAGAGTTATCATCATACTCTAAATTAATGGCACCGCGAAAGGAAACCTCCATAAATGGCTGACCTGGAAACCAAAATGAAGGACTATCTACAAAAAATAGCGGCTGGCCCCCGTTTGAGTAAAGACTTGACCGAAGCAGAAGCCGAAGATGCCCTGAACCTGATTCTCGGTGAGAAGGTTTCAAAAGTCCGCGCTGGGGTCTTTCTCATTGCCGCACGTATGAAACTGGAAACCATACCCGAAAATATCGGCTATTGGCGTGCCCTGCAAAGTCATGTTACTCCCGTCACGGTTAATCTTGATCAACTCCTGCAAATTGCCGATCCCTTTGACGGATTCCAGCGCATCCCCTATTTCGGGTTTTATGCCATCCCGGTCATAGCCCAACTCGGCCTCCCGGTTTACGGCCATTCGGCACTGCCGTTACCACCAAAATTCGGCATCACCTTCGAAGATATTTTGCAGAGCAATTATAAAGTTCCAGAGGGAAAACAGCGCCTGGCCTTGCTGGAAAAATATCGATTCAGTTACCTCAGCACCTCCGACACCCTGCCCAAATTAGAAAACTTAAGGTCTTTGCGGACTGAGATCGTCAAACGCCCCATGCTGGCGACTTTGGAAAAAATTCTGCTGCCAGTCAAAGCCCGAAAAAATATTCTGATCACCACTTATTTCCATCGCGGCTACGAAACAGCACTCACCGAAATCGGAAAACTTAGCGAGTTCGATAAAGTTATAATCGGAAATGGAATGGAAGGCACCACCCTCTTTGGCATTCATAAAGAAGCCAAAGTGTTTATTCAGAAAGGAGCTGATGCAGCGATACAAAACAACCTGTCTCTCAAAACGCTGTACAACGAAGAAACTGCCCAACGCATCGCCGAAGCCCATGAAGAATTAAAGCCAATAGAATCCAATCTCGAAACGGTCGTGAAACTTGGAGAAAACGCATTAAAAACGGGAACAGGACCGGCAAGCCTTCAAATAGCCAGTCAGGCAGGAATATTGACTCACCTTTGCGGAATGTTCGACACTGCACAGGAAGGATTTGACCAAGCTCTTGCTATACTCGAATCCGGCCAGGTGTATGAATCGTTCATGAAATGGATTGCCGAGGCGAAGAAGTGATTTTTATTTTTTCAACATGGGTTTGAGACGTTGCCAGACCAGATCAGTAATAATGCTGTAACCCGAGGCAAGAGGGTGCAAACCATCGGACTGAGTATACTCATGCTCACCTGCGACCCCCTCCAGTAAAAATGGAAGAAAAATCAAATCGTGTTTTTCAGCAAGTGCAGGGAAAACCGTTTCAAACTCCCGCATATAATCCTCACCATAATTTGGCAGAGCCTTCATTCCCGCAAGTAAAATTTGGGCGTTATGTTCGCGGCAGATTGTGATCATGATTTCCAGGTTCTTTCGCATTTCATCGATAGAAAGTCCGCGTAATCCATCATTGGCACCCAGTGCAAGAATAACGATTTCAGGTTCATGTTTCATCAACCAGCGAATGCGCCGCACCCCGCCGGCAGTGGTGTCACCACTCACCCCGGCATTAACCACTTTATGCGGGAATCCGGCAGAAGAAATTTTCTCCTGCAACTTGGAGGGATAGCTCTCTTCATCTTTCACGCCATAGCCAGCAGTTAAACTATCTCCAAACGCTAAAACCACGGCCTTCTCCTTCGAATAAACTGGTTCCGGTAACAGGGCAGTAATAACCCCAAGCACAAAAAATAACCGGAATATTTGATTAAAGTTTAACAAGTTTGTACGCATCTTTTTATACTACAATACTAAAATATTAAGAACTCAACAGCGTGAGAATAGTGATAGAGATAACTCGTTTAGTAAAAACCCTGCACGGCGGCGGACATAAAGTCGAAATTCTTAAATCTCTCGACCTCACCGTTCCCACCGGTCAATTTATAGCAATCACCGGCCAGTCAGGAAGTGGTAAAACCACCCTTCTCAGCTTGATTGCAGGACTAGACACCCCGAACAGCGGTCAAATTGTGATTGATGAGCAGGATATCACGAAACTCGATGAAGATGAACTTGCGCTCCTTCGCGGTAAACGATTTGGCTTTATCTTCCAGAATTTTCACCTCATCCCTACTTTGACAGCTCTGGAAAATGTAGTCCTCTCAGCCGAATTGAACAACACTCCCGGCGCGTCCAAAAAAGCCAACGACCTTTTGGGCACTGTAGGTCTAGGCGACCGCCTGCATCATTACCCTGCCCAACTTTCCGGCGGGGAACAGCAGCGCCTGTCTTTGGCCCGGGCTTTCATCAATGAACCCGATATCATTCTCGCCGATGAACCCACAGGAAATCTCGACTCCAAAAACAGCGACCGCATCATCGAACTCATACTCGACCTTCATAGGGTGAAACAAGCAACTATCATTCTGGTAACACACGAACTCCATGTCGCCGAGCGCTCTGAACGCATCCTGACCCTTGCGGATGGACAGATCATTTCGGATCAAGTGAATCCATGAAAACTTCACAATTAAATCTTCGGCAACTTTTCGTTTTGGTGATTTCCGAGTCGCGTGGCGCCAAACGCAGAATGCTGTTTTTTGTTCTTTGCATTGCCATCGGTGTCGGTGCTGTGATGACGGTAAAAAGTTTTTCCAACCTCGTCGGCGAAACCATTCAAGGTCAGGCAAAAGGACTTTTATCCGCCGACCTTGCCATCAAGGGCAGTTGGGAACAAAGCCAAAAGGATCTCAAATATCAGAAAAATATTTTACCAGCCGAAACCGAATTCCTTTTCATCAAGGAACTACACGGTATGGCACAATTCAAAAACCCAGAAAGGGAAGGAAAGCAAGCCTCGCTGATCACCGAACTTAAAACCATTCCGCTCAAGGGCCCACAATATCCCTTCTATGGAGAATTTAAAAGCCAACCAGAGAAACCGTTACAAGAGTTACTGATTAACAAGGGCGCAGTGGTAGATCCTTCCTTTCTATTAAAAACAGGGTTAAAACCAGGAGAGCTGTTTTCCTTAGGGAAAATAAATTTACGCATCAATGGAGTCGTGCTTTCAGAGCCAGATCGTATCTCAAGAGCCTTCAGCATAGGCCCACGGGTATTTATCTCCCACACCTCTTTGGATCAATCCGGACTGGTTCAACCGGGAAGCCGAGTTAAACACAGAACACTCATACGACTGCCTCACAGTTTTGATCTGGAAAAAGCCCAGGTACTTTTAGAGAGAGGTTTGACAGACAAATCAATATCTGTGCGCACCTATAAGGATATGCAGTCCTCTCTATCCGGTGCCATCGAACGTATGGGTAACTACCTCGGCGCGCTCGGGGTCATCGCCCTCCTTATGGGAGGCATCGGTGTCGCCATGATCGTGCGAACATTTATGGCGCAAAAACTCGACACGCTGGCGATTTTGAATTGTCTTGGCGCATCCTCCAAAACATTGTTCAAAGTGTATTTTCTTCAATCCATGTTGATGGGTCTAGCAGGCAGCATTTTAGGTGTGAGTCTTGGTTTTGCTCTTACGTTCCTGCTTCCGCCAAAAATGGAAGGACTGATTAATCTAACGCTTGAGCCCGTCTTCTATTGGGTTCCGGCTTTGCACTCACTTCTTCTTGGTTGTACCACCACTCTTTTGTTTTGCATGTGGCCTTTAATCCGCGCTGTACGAACCCGACCCCTGCGCCTGTTCCGCCGTAACTTTGAAGAGGAAGAAGAGCGCGGAGGAAGATGGAAAGGGTGGCTCGCTTCCTTGACACTGGGGCTGGGGTTGGCTGCCATGATTTGCTGGCAAGCAGAATCTATTAAACGCGGTTTGATTTTTCTTTCCGCTCTAGTGATTTCAGCAGGTGTGCTTGCGCTAGCATCTTTTTTGCTTTTAAAACTTTTAAAATCGTTGCCTCAATCCGGCTCCATGACCCGCCGTTATGGCATGTCCAACCTCCGTCGACCTAATAATCAGGCAACCGCTATCATAACTTGCCTTGGCATGGGCATCATGCTTATTCTCACTGTCCGGCTTGTGCAAATGGATATGCTAGCAATGTTGAATAAGAATACCGAGGTGAGCCCGCCAAATTATTTCTTCATTGATATTCAGCACGATCAAAAAGAAATATTCACTAAGGTTCTTGACCGTGTCGCGCCCGAATCAGAGTTCACCCTCACACCTCTGGTCCGCTCTCGCCTCCACAGCGTTGATGAAATATTGATTGCAAACTGGAAGTATAAGGATAAGAAACGGGAAGAGTGGTTCATCAACCGCGAATTTGTTTTAACCTATATGGCCGGGCCACCGCCGAAGGATAACGAAGTCATCGAAGGGGAATGGTGGGATGAAGATCGTGCCAAAAATGCCGAAGTATCTCTCGAACAAGATGCAGCAAAAAGATTGAACGCAAAAATCGGATCTCAACTCACTATCGATATTCAGGGCATTCCCGTTAGTGCCACAGTGACCAGTATCCGCAAAGTAAACTGGCGCAACATGCGCACGAATTTTTATATGATCTATTCACCCGGAGCTCTGCAAGATGTGCCAATCACCTATGTAGCCACAGTCAATGTTCCTGACGCCAAAGAAATTGAACTACAACACGCCGTTGTTGAAGCACTTCCAAATATAACCGCCTTGAGCACACGCGATATTGTCAACACACTTAAGGCCACTGTAGCCAGACTGACCACTCTTGTCGATTTCATGTCGGGATTCGCCATTGCCGCCGGACTGTTCATCCTCTCCGGTTCCATCGCGTCTACCAAGTTTCGTCGTCTGCGAGAATCAGCAATACTAAAAATACTCGGAGCAAGGCGCAAGGTCGTTGCCTCCATCCTGGGAATTGAATATGCCACACTGGGAGTCATTTCCGCACTCGTAGGTATCGGGCTGGCACAGGGGCTTTCCTGGGCGGTGATGAAATATATGATCAAATCCGACTGGCATCTACAACCTGTGACTATGGCTTGGGCATTTTTGTTCTCCGTTTTGATCACAGTCGCTACGGGAACCTTAAGTAGCCTCGATGTTATTCGCGACAAGCCTTTGAAAACTCTCCGGGAAAGTGAAAACTAATCGGTCAGCAACCGGTGACCAGAAAAGAAAATAACACGGCCTGAGGTCACAATCTGGAAGAACCTCTAGCTCTGTAGAATCTATTTACCGATGGAGCGGCCATTGGTATTGGGCTTCAGAATTTGATGAAAGTGATCTAGTAGACTGTTGCCCACGCACAGCCTATTTTATAACCGGGCGTGCTTTTCAGCGCAACCTTCAGGAACAGGCGACATAGCTTACTCGCCAGACGCTGAGTGGTGAACCATCTTGATAGCTTTTATGTGGACATAAATAGGTTGGCCCGGTTGCAGGTTTAAGGTAGCCAAAGATTTTCTCGTGATCGTTGCCAGAATCGGACCCCCCGCATCTAACTCAATGTCGACGGAGTATCCTTTCAGATCAATAACACCCACCTTTTCAACTTTTGCTCTTAAAATATTTAACACACTGGTTGCTTCCGCGGGTGACGCGATTGACAGGCTGACATCTCTAGAGTGAATGTGCACCCTCAAGCTTTGACCCACAGGTATATTTTGTCTGGGAACATGCAAAACCTGCCCCATAAAATCCAATCTAGTGAGCCCAAATTCCTCATCGTGTTCCAAAACCAATGTTTCGAGCACAGCTCCCAACTGTTCATCGCCTACTGCATCCCGTGACTGGACGTCTGAGAACACTTCTTCCACGGATCCTATATTCTCCACTTTCCCGGATTTTAAAATCACCATCGTATCTACTAACTGAAGCACCTCATTCACCGAATGCGTGACATAAACGATGGGCGTCTTAAACTTATTTTCTATTCTTTTAATAAAAGGAATAATCTCAGCCTTGAGTTGCCTATCCAGCGAGGCCAGCGGTTCATCCATTATCAATAGTTTCGGGCTGGTAAGCAAAGCACGGCCAATAGCTACCCTTTGCCTTTCCCCTCCCGACAATTTTTCAGGACGGCGCTTTAATAAAGCCTCCAAATTTAACACCTGCGCCACTTCACCTAACTGGAGGTTTCTCTCAGCAGGGTGGGTCCGTTGATAACCGTACAGAAGATTATCCTGAATGCTTAAATGCGGAAACAGCCTCGACTCCTGAAACACCAAACCAATCTTTCTCTCTTGAATAGGAATAAAAATTCCTTCGTCCTGCCAGACTTGACCGGCTATTTTCATATAACCTGAAGGGGCTTTTTCCAGTCCCGACAAACACCGTAATAAAGTGGTCTTTCCCGAACCGGAGGGACCAAACACCACAGTAACGCCTCTGGCCGGGAGGTTCAGTTCCACATCCAGGTTGAATTCTGGATAATTCACTTTAAATTTTGCTTCTAATAAATCCATCATGTCACCTGCATCGGCAGTCTCCGGTTGATTGAATACACCATTACCAAAACCAAAAATGAAAATATTAAAAGACCTATAGAAAGAATATGCGCCTGAGCATACTCAAGAACTTCAACCCGGTCATAAATTTCTATGGAAATCACTTTCGTCTTTCCCGGTATATTGCCGCCCACCATCAACACCACGCCAAATTCCCCAAGGGTATGAGCGAACCCTAATACCATTGCAGTTAAATATCCCCGACGTGCAAGAGGAGTGATGACTGAAAAAAAAGCATCCAATCGAGAAGCTCCCAAAGACTGCGCAGTTTCCATAGGAGTTTTCCCAATAGACTCGAAAGCACTGTGAAGAGGTTGCACCACAAACGGCAGAGAGTATAGAGTGGAAGCGAACACCAAGCCTGTAAACGAAAAAGAGAGTGCAGAACCCGTTAAAGCTTGAACCGGACCTCCCACCCAGCCATGCGACCCCAATAAAATCAACAGATAAAACCCCAACACCGTAGGTGGCAAAACCAAAGGCAGTGCAACCAGTGCTTCCACCACTACCCGGAAACGGGATCGGGTCTGCGTCAGCCACCAGGCTATTGGAGTGCCCAAAGCTAAAAGAATTACCACTGTCACTCCTGCTAATTGCAGGGAAAGCCAAATGGGTTCTGCATCTATCAAGGGAAAATCCATTTCTTTATTCCTCTAAAAAGCGAAAACCATAAGACCTCATTATATTTTTTGCAACAGCGCCATGCAAATATTCCAGAAACTGTTTGGCGGAAGAATTAGCAAGACCGCGATTAAGCAAAATGGCCTGCTGTACAATGGGTTCATGCATATCGACCGGCACCTCCCAATGGCTTCCTTTAAATTTGAAACGTGGGTCTTCCACCTGTGACTTGGCCACAAACCCAAGCATGGCATTTCCGGTCGCAACAAACTGCAGAGTCTGAGCAATGTTTTCCCCCCGCACCAAAGACGGTTGTAGTTTTTTCCAAAAACCTAAACTTTCCAAAACCTGCTGTGCCGCTCTGCCATAGGGGGCAGTTTTAGGATTGGCTATCGCCAACTTGCCTTTGCTCATTTGAGCTAAAGATTCTTCCCCCTGCACCCTTTCCAGACCCCATAAAACCAAAGCCCCTATAGCATAGGTGAAACGGGTGCCAATAACGCCCATTCCCTCCCGTTCCAATAGAGCCGGCCTTTTGGAGTCTCCTGCCAAAAAAATATCAAAGGGAGCACCATGCCGAGCCTGAGCGTATAGCTTGCCCGTTGACCCGGAAATCAGAATCAGCCTATCGCCCGTATCCTCCTTATAGCGTGTCGCAATTTCTTTGAGTGGGCTCAAAAAGTTGGACGCGACAGCGACATACACCTCGCCTGACCAAGCCAATTGCGGCAAAGCCATAATCCACACAACTACCCACATGCCCAACCCTCTCTTCAGAGCCCTCACTATAGTCTCCCATACATAACGTTCACATCGCTATATATCATTGAGCATAACGTATGTCAACCTTCATAGTTAAACGCAACAGGAGCTAATAAATATTTCTTTCAATCCCGGGCTAAAGTTCTAAGCTTTTTTATTGACGGCATCTGACAAACTCAATCCTACATATGCCATCACCAGAGCCACTGGTTGATGCTGGTCCTCCATATAACTTATGACTTCATTTAGTTCATCTTGGGTCATAAAGTGAGTTTGTCTAAAACCATGATTCATATAGTCATGAGCGGGTAATTTAAAATTTTCGGAAACCTAGTTAAATCAATGTAATAATTATTAAAAGAAGTCAGAAGAGCCTGCACCAATTTATTCGGTATGCAATGATGAATGTCGACTTAATTAAATCGTTAAAAGTTATTGTTTTATTACACATTTTCAACCTTGAACTAACTTCCTTTTTAAGGGCTTTAACGAATTACCTACAGCCTAAAATATAACCCGTTATAAAATAAGGGTCACTAAACTTAAACTTGGAAAACATTTACCGACAGACTACAAACTAAATGTGTATCTTAGAAAATATCTGTTTTGGCACACTTTCGTTTGACGACATACACAGTTCTAATTGATTAACCACTCTGGTTCTATATACGGATAACTTCTACACAACTAAACATTAAAACCAAATGAAATGACTCTCTAGAATTGTCTCTATTATTTTTTGGTGGAATGAAATATAAAACCACCAAAGCGCTATCTATAAGCAATATGGGTGAACTTAATTAATAAAGCAGAATCAGTAATAAAACGTACTAGCAACAAAATTGTTATTTGAGAAGAAGAGAGTTTTTCTATATATGACAATTAATTTTTTAGTGGAAATATTTAAATGATTGCCAAAATAAATAAGATTAACCTTCATTTTTTACTACGGCGATAAGCCGTTTAATAACTCCATGCTTGGTGCCTAAAAACTTATGGAAAGTAAAGCCCTGAACTACAACTTTAAAACGTGTGTGGATTAATTAACTGTCCACTAGTATCGGGAAGATTATTTGTTGTTCTTGTAGAGTTTCGCAATTAAATCATGTAGATCGGATTTATATGTCTTTTGTAACCATATTTAGAAACGCATTTTTTTTCTTATGCCTTTTGTTCTCACTGGTGGGCTATACCATCTACAAGTTAAATGCGTCTGTAGAAAAGAAAGATGCTGCCTTAAGACAGCAGCAGGAGTTAAGGTTGCTCGGGGAGAAACTCGCTATGGGTTCTGACTATTTGACAGCTGAAGTTAGAAGCTATGTTCAATTTGGAAATCAACTTCATTATGATAATTTTTGGGTGGAAGTTGATAAAACCCGTTCAAGAGATATTGCTGTTGAAAGACTTAAAAAACTTAAGGCTTTGCCAGAAGAACTTGAGTTTGTAAATATCGCAAAATGGTATTCTGACAATTTGATTAGCACTGAACAAGCAGCAATGGAATATATGAAAGCTGGAAATACTAATGCGGCAAGAACATTGGTTTTCGGTGAGTATTACATGGGGCAGAAAAAACTGATTATGGAAAATATTAAAAAGTTTCAAAATCTAATTAATAAAAGAGCTCTTGAGGATACAAGTAAAGCTAATTCTAATGCTGAACTATTAACAAACATCACTATTCTATTGTTAATTTTATCAGGGATACTGGTTTTATTCTTTTTCTATTTTATAGGTATAAAGCAACTTGTCGAGCCACTGAACATTCTAACCAGTTTAATGTTGAAAATGGCTCAAGGTAATTTAGATGAGAAAATCCCGAATATTTCGCAAAACAAAAACAATGAAATAGTTGCAATGGCATCAACCCTAGAGTTCCTTAAAAGTAGTTTGATTAAGCAAAATGTGGCGGAAGAGGGTGTTCATAAAGAACGACAAAGATTTTTAAATATGCTTGATAAGTTGCCAGTCTGTTTTCATTTGCAAGCAAATGACCACACTGTTCGCTTCGCCAATCAAATGTTTCGCGAACGGTTTGGGGACCCTGAAACTGGGAAATGTTATCAGTTAATGCACAACCGGGAGATACCCTGTGAGCCTTGCCCTACTTTTAAAACTTTTGATTCCCTCAAGACAGAAGCAAGTATATGGACTTCCAAAGATGACAAAACCTATCTGTCAGTTGTAACTCCTTTTGATGACGTAAATGGTGACAAATTGCTTATGGAAATGTCCATAGATATCACCAACGAACAAAAGTCTCGCAAGTCTCAAGTACAAAGCGAAAAGCGATTTAGAACGATATTTGAAGAGGCTCCTTTAGGGGTTGCATTGATCGACTCTCTCACTGGCCATATTTATCAAGTGAATCCTAAGTTTTCTGAAATTGCGGGAAGAAGAGCAGATGAAATGACAACCATAAATTGGATAAGTATTACGCACCCAGATGATTTACAGGAAGATTTGGATAATATGAAAACCATGAATGCTGGCAAGATTAATGGTTTTAATATGGACAAGCGGTATATCAAACCGGATGGCTCCTATGTCTGGATCAATTTGACCGTCACTCCTATGATAGTTGAAAATAAGAATCAGCCACGTCATTTAGCAATGATCCAGGATATTGATGAACGCAAACGAAATGAAGCCTTCCTTACCTTACAGAGCCACATTCTGAAAGTTGTGGCACAGGAAATTCCTTTAAAAGAAATCCTAGAGGAAATTGTCCTCGGAGTGGAAAAAATAAGCACAGGTATAATTGCTTCCATACTTTTGCTAGATAAGCCGGGCAAAAACCTTTGGCACCGTGCGGCGCCCAACTTACCAAAGCTATATATAGAAGCAATAGATGGGGTGCCCATAGGTCCTAGCTTCGGTTCTTGTGGAACTGCGGCCTATCGAAAAGAGACTGTTATTGTCGGTGATATTGCCAGTGACCCACTTTGGGCTCATGGCAAGAAAATTGCTCTTTCATACGGTTTGAAATCGTGCTGGTCTGTTCCAATTTTTGATATGACAAATAACCTATTAGGGACGCTGGCCTTTTACTCTAAAGAACCAAAAATGCCATCAAAATGGGACTATGCCATTATGAAGATAGCCCATGTAGCTGGCATTGCCATTGAGAGAAGCTATTCCAAAAAGGCATTAAATGAATATCAAAATAAACTAACGGCATTATTGATTGAGAAAACCAAAGAAGTTGAAGGTGGCGAACAAAAATTTCGACAGTTTTTTGACCTTCCCCTGGTTGGCTTCGCTATCACATCTCCAGAAAAAGGGTGGTTGGATATTAATCAATACTTATGCAATATGTTGGGTTATTCACTTCAAGAGCTAAAGCAGATGGCTTGGCTAGATATAACGCACCCTGAAGACTTCGAAGCTGAAACATATCAATTTAGCCGTATGTTGGCTGGAGAAATTGAAACATATTCTTTGGAACAGAGATTTATCAGAAAGAACAGAACCACTATACATACCCTTTTATCTGTAGCTTGCCTCCGTTCAGAAAATGCAAAGGTAGAAACTGTCTTTGCTGTTATGCAGGATATTTCTGCAAGAAAGCATGCGGAGGAACAGTTGCAGGAATCGCAATCGCTAGTTATTCATTCCGATAAACTCCTATCACTTGGTAAACTGGTAGGTTCTGTAGCCCACGAATTTAATAACCCTCTTTTTGGGCTTATCAATCTTGTCGATCAATTGGGAGAAAAATTAAATAAGGACGAACGGAAAAAGTATTCAGAAATAGCACAAAAGGAGTGTTGGCGTATGGCTGACATGATAAAGAACCTTCAAAGTTTCTATAAACCATCAGAAGGAGTTTTTACTCCTACTGAAATCGATGAATTGATTGAAGGCGTTCTTTTGATTATTGCACAGGCTTGCAAAATTAAAGGAATACAAGTTAATGAAATTTATAATACCGATATATTTACTTTTGATTCGATAGAAGACCAGATAAAGCAAGTAATACTAAATGTATTACAAAACTCCATAGATAGTATTTCAGAGGATGGGGGAAAGATTACAATAACCTTAGATCGAACTAATTCAAATTTAATACTAAAAGTACAGGACACAGGAAAAGGTATTAAAACAGAAGATTTAAAATTAATCTTTGATCCTTTTTTCACGACTAAGGGTAAAGAAGGAACAGGATTAGGGCTTTCGGTTAGTTATGGGATTGTCAAAAACCATGGTGGTGAGATTATAATTGAAAGTGTATTAGGTGTTGGTTCAGCTGTTACTTTAACCTTACCGATAATAAGAGAAATTTGATGAAAAAATTATCAATATTAATTGTCGATGATGAGGAGTCTATCCGAGTCTCACTAGAAGGTATTTTAAAGAACAAATATTACACTAAAACTGCTGAGAATGGTTCGATGGCATTAGTGTTGCTTCAGAATTATCATTATGACCTTATCCTTACAGACATAATGATGGATGATATGACTGGGATTGAATTATTAAAAAAAATAAAAGAAAACTTTCTAGAAACACCGGTTGTATTAATGACAGGGTATTCCAGTTTAGATACTGCTGTAGAAGCTATACGTCTAGGAGCCTCCGATTACCTTATTAAACCATGTTCTAAGAAATCAGTATTTTTGAGTATATCCCGTTGTATAAAAAATAACACCACAGCAAGAAATGAGAATTTAACTGAACACTTTCAAAAAAAGATAAATACTTTGCCGGGAAAAAAACCTTTAACTAAAAGAGAGTTGGAGATATTCAGTCATTTGATTTCTGGTATGTCAGACAAGCGTATGTCAGAA
>CAJQRI010000030.1 GCA_905612265.1 uncultured Nitrospinota bacterium
AAAAGGAGATATTAAAGGAGGTGTCCATCATTACAGGGAAACCTTAAGACTTCGACCAAGTTTTGTTATGGCACGTGATAACCTTGAATTAGCTCTGCATCGGTTGAATGAACTTGATTGAAATATTTCTTGAATAAACTCTCTGTCTTCACCAACTACATTTGCTATAGCTACCAACCAGAGACCATAAAGTTTCTTATCCCTTGATTTATCTATAGTTAAGTGCGAGACGGAATTCGGTTCGATTCCCCCCGCCTCCACCAAACTCATTGTAAAAAATGGCTTTACCTTGAGTTCTTGTGGTCTGGGGTAGCACCTTGTGAGACTGTGTCCAACGACGTGTCCAAAAGGTTAGCTAAGATGACTCAAAGCTCATTAACTCCCAAACCAAGATACACCTTTCAAAGAAACTCTCTTTACTACTTCCGTTACACTCTTCCTCCTGATATCTCCAAAGTTGTAGGCAAACAAGGTCTGAGGTATTCTCTTAAGACTGGTTATATTAAACAAGCTGAAAGAAAAGCCAGAAGACTTGCTGGAACTGTAGAAGAGTTCATCTCTGGAGTCAGACAAGAATCCCATATAAAAATGAACCTTTCAGAAGCACAGATACAGTCCCTCCTAGATCAGCACCTAAGACAATCTTTAAATGACGATGAAGATAAAGGAGTATATTATGAAAATTAGAGCTTTCCTGTTGACTTGTAGTTTACTTATTTGCTTTCCAATCCTTGGTTTTGCAAAGGATGAACTGGTGATGCAAAAGGAATTTATGTATTGGAATTCCTCAACAGAAATCTACCCCTGTAGCCAATTAACTCATATTAAATTAGGGCAAGATGTCCCTGATATTCGTGAAGAAGCCTGTGGTGCTTTAAATGGAAAGTTTAGTTTGACTCTTTCCGGTCCTCCGGGAACCACATTAACTCTTTTTGGAAATTATAATTATGATCAAGAGAATGGATTTCTTATAATTAGGAAAAGTGATGATCGAAAACTTTGGTTACTTGACCTAAGTTCATTCCCAGCAGATCAATGGCTATCCACAAAAGCTAATAGAGATTCGGGAGCTTTTGAAACTTTTTATAAACCGTCGCCAATATTTGAACAATCTATTTCGTCCATTAAGTGGGGTAATTGATACTTGCATCATCTCCACCTCAGCTCTCACCCATCTCCACCAGTTCCTGACGTATAACCCGACGCGTCTAACATCTGCACCTTGGGTCTTACGGTTAAGAAAGTTTGCTAGAGCTCAAGTGGCTACTATAAGTCACTTAGGCTCTTAGCTTTTTCTACAGTGCCTACCTTTAGTAAACATAAAGTCCTCCCGTTGTTTACTTCAGTCCTACCAAAAGTTACTCACTCATCTCTTCACTCCACTAATAAAACTATTGCCACGTTAAGTTCATGCAAATGTTAATGCTGGAGTCAGTCTCGTTGAGTGCTTGCGGGATATAGATGAACAGATTAAGGAGCGTTGTAAGCCATCCAATTCTAATTGATTCTTCTAGCCGTTCCAGAAAAGCTAGAAACCTGACAAAAAGTGACAAATGCACATTTTTTTATTAGTTAACCATTACTTTGAATCCTATCGACTATTTGTTTCAGTTTAGTGTCAGCATCTCCTAATTCTAACTGGCACGTGCCAGCACCATTGTGACCGCCTCCACCATATTGACTCATCAGTTCGCCTACATTTGTTTTACAATCTCGATTGAAAATATTATGCCCTACTGCACACACAATATTTTGCTTTTTGAAGCCCCAGAATATTCTTATTGACACATTGCACGTTGGAAATAATGTGTATATTGCAAATCGGTTTCCTGTTGGGATTTCTTCACAATTTCTTTGATCAGTTATCACAACATTCTTTTCTAGGCGAGAATTACTTTTCAAATGGCTAGAGAATTCTTCATTATGCTTGAAGTACATTTCTGTGCGTTCTTTTACATCTTCAAATTCTAATATTTTCTTAACATCATGCTTCCCTATCCAATCTGTCATGTTCATCATGAGTTGATAATTGCTAATCTTAAAGTCTTTGTATTTCCCTAAACCAGTTCGAGAATCAAGAACAAATCCGAGCAAAATCCATCCGGTTGGATTGGTAATGTCTTCCATGGTTAAGTCTGCACTATCTATTGCGTCTACATCATTTAAAAGCTTTGCGAATCTATCTAATTTTCCCTTGCTACCATAATAGTTATAAATCACTCTTGCAGCACTAGGTGCTATTTCAATGGCCCCTTTAAAATCCTTTATATTTTCAGTTCTAGTTGCTTCACTACTGTGATGGTCAAACCACATTCCACAACGAGGATCGTAAGGTATATTTGTGAGGATGTCTTTTTGGGTGATTTCAACTTTGCCATCTTGAACATCTTTTGGATGCACAAAGATTATTTCGTCAATATTTTCGACTTCTTTAAGTAATACAGCACAAACTAAACCGTCCATGTCTGAACGTGTTACAACTCGCATAAATACCTCCTTTAAATAGTCATTTAATTAAGGCCACTAGCAGCAAGAATAAATGAATATTGTGTGGATCACAATGACTTTGGTCTTCCCGTTATCAGTAAACAGTATATTAAGCTACATTCTTTTTCTCTTACTCCCATGGCTGAGATAGCCGGTATAGGAATGGTGGAGTTGTCGATTATAGAACCCTTCGATATACTCAAAAATATTCATCTTGATTCCTGACGGGTATTGTAAGATTTTCTATGAGTCATCTCCACCTTTAATGTATGGAAGAAACTTTTTGCTACAGCGTTATCCCAATAGTCTCCCTTTCGGATCATACTGCACTGGGTTCCGTTGGTTTTCACAAGTTCCTGACGTATTTCCCAATGCGTCTAACATCTGCACCTTGGGCGTTACGATTAAGAAAGTTTGCTAGAGCTTAAGTGGCTATCATAAGTCACTTAGGCTCTTAGCTTTTTCTACTTTACCTACCTTTAGTAAACTTAAAGTCCTCTCGTTGTTAACTTCAGTCCTACCCTAGTTTTCTTAGACCCCATCCTCAGTTACTAAAAGTAGCCATAAGTTTCACCTATAAAACTTTAAAATAACCTGATGTTTTACATTGAGGTAGCCTTATGTATTGCTGGTTACTTTATCTAAAGGAAACCTGCAGAAGCCAAGAGACAGCTTGAGGTAATCAAGAAGTTAACCTTCAGTAACTTTTCCTTACTCTTCGCTCCACTAACAAAACTATTGTCACGTTAAGTCCCTACTGATGTCAGAGCAGAGTAAAGCTTGTTGAATGCTTGAGAAGGTCGAAACGATGTTCCTCCGTGAGATAGAAGAGCGAAGGGCTAAGCATGAGGAATGTTGACTGCGTATGGCAATGGTGAGCGCAAAGTTTATTAGTGTGGAGGCATGATGATTACTGGAGATTTATCAAGGGTTTTGCTTGGGGTGGGCGGAAGTTGCTTTAGGGATGAGGTGATTGTGCTGGTTACTTTATATGTCAACCTGAGTGGTTGATGCATTATCTACAAATAATGCCCATCTGCGTCCATGGTCTGCACCTTAAACTATGCTATTAATTAAGGTACCTTTGCCTATCTCTGGTGGAACAACCGTATTAACAGAAGCTTCAGTGTTGATTTGTTTAGCACCAACACCTTCTAATTTAGAAGGGTTCCGACTTGCTCCCATTTCACGTATTTCTGCTTTGTTTGTCTCTTCTATATGAAATTTATTCGGTACAAGATCTAAGGTTCCGCTCACTGTTTTACTTCTATTGGCTCCCTGCATACTGCTATCTACTAGTCCAGTATTAAGCTCAACCATTACCAACCTCCATAATCCAGTTAGATACTCAAAGTATACTACCGGTTTCATATAGAAGAAAGGAATATCGGTTGCATTACACCTTCTTTAGATAGCCTCACTAAGCATGGGCTACCGAAGAAGCCCATCTTTCTGTAGTATTGTTAAACTGTATTATTGCTGCGAGAGGTGTAAACAGTCAATTTACACCCAACTTATCTCCACCCCAGCTCTCACCCATCTCCACCAGTTCCTGACGTATTTCCCGATGCGTCTAACATTAGCATCTTTGGTCTTACGATAAAGAAAGTTTGCTAGAGCTTAAGTGGCTACTATAAGTCACTTAGGCTCTTAGCTTTTTCTACAGACCTAGCTTTAGTAAACATAAAGTCCTCTCGTTGTTAACTTCAGTCCTACCCAAAGTTACTTAATACTCTTCACCACACTAATAAAACTATTATTACGTTAAGTCCCTAATGATGTCAGAGCAGAGTAAAGATTGTTGAGCGCTTGCGGGAGATAGAGGAACGGGAAGCGAAGCATTAGGAGTGTAAAAGGTTGTATTTAGATGAAGATTGTTAATGTGTTTCGTAGGCTATCCACAAAGATATACAATAGAAAATAAATATCAGCCACCCCCACCATCTGATTTTTGCCTGTCTAGTTTGTTTTGGTTTCCAGTCGTTATTTAACTTCATTTATAAATAATATTTCTATTAAGCAAATAAGAAAAGACTTAATTTAAAAAGGCTTTACTCATTCAACAATTATGTAAATTAGAAGTAACTTAATCCTTAAGGACGAAGTAAGAATGGTGAATAAGTAAAGTTTATTAGTATTTTCGAATGATGGGAACTGGCAGTTTATCAAGGATTTTGATTGGGTGGGCGAGATTTTCAACGAGTTAGAGACAACTCCAAGGCCATATAAACCTATTTAAAGTCCCAAAGTAAAAGTAGAACATTCTAATCACGAATAGAGAACAGATTTGTTAACAGTAGTTTACTGATTATTGCAAATTAGAGGAGTAGTTTATGGAAAGTATTACACGTTACTCTTCACTCCACTAGAAAAACTATTGTCACGTTAAGTTCATGATGATGTCAGAGCATAGTGAGGCTTGTTTAATGCTTGCGGGAGATAGAGGAACGAAAGACTAAGCATGAGGAGTGATAACTGGTTATGGCAATGGTGAGCGTAAAGCTTATTAGTGTGAAGGCGTGATGGTTACTGGCGGTTTATCAAGGGTTTTACTTGGGGTGGTTAGAGTTGCTTTAGGTGTGAGGTAATCAGCCTTTTTATCGATAGTAAAATAGAAGTGGTTCAGGTATAAATTACTGTTGCCTGTTTCCGGCACATTTAACAGAATTGTGAACGGCAAGATAAGCTTGTGGGATAAATAATAATGAGCATATACGCTCAGGGGATATAAATTTGAACTGTACTTTGACAAAAGTTGTAATCTGTGCATTTCTGATACTGACAACATTTTGTATCTACTCGCAATTAAAAGACTATGAATTTATTAATTTCGATGATGATTTATACATAACGAATAACTTAAATGTTCAAGCTGGATTAAGCAGTGAAAGTGTTTTATGGGCATTTACCACATCGCACCCTCCATACTGGCATCCGGTGACCTGGCTTTCACATATAATAGATTACCAACTTTATGGATTGCACCCAAAAGGTCACCACCTAACCAATCTGTTTTTTCATATAGCTAGTGTCCTAATACTGTTCATAGTTCTTATAAGGATGACGGGAGCATTGTGGCAAAGTGGTTTTGTTGCAGCCATGTTTGCACTCCACCCTTTGAACGTCGAATCTGTTGCCTGGATAGCAGAACGAAAAAATGTTCTGAGCACTTTATTCTGGTTAATAACGGTGTGGGCTTATATCTATTATTCCGAGAAACCAAATCTCAAGAGGTATGGGTTAGTTTTTTTCTTTTTCACCTTGGGCTTGATGTCAAAACCTACGCTCGTTACTTTACCATTTGTGCTTCTTTTGCTGGACTACTGGCCCTTGGGACGATTGAAACTTGGACAGGAAAGAGGCATTGATGAGGTTTTAGATAAAAAAACTACTAATAGATCAGAATTCCTACAGCTGTTGCTAGAAAAAATCCCCTTATTGTTACTTGCAATTGGTTTAAGTATTGCAACTTTTTACTTTCAAAAAATAGCGGGTGCAGTAAAGTCCTTGGACGTATTTCCATTGCAGGCTCGCCTTGCTAACGCTATGGTTTCATATTTCGAGTATTTTGGGAAGATGATATGGCCCAGTGGGCTGTCAATATTATACCCTCATCCCGGAAATAACTTGTCTACATGGCAAGTAATATTGTGTGGAATGGCATTGGCGGGTATTACCATTTTTTCAATCAGGCTTATTAGAAAAGCACCCTATTTTGCAATTGGATGGTTTTGGTATTTAGGAACTCTCATACCTGTAATTGGAGTTGTGCAGGTTGGAGGACAGGCAATGGCAGACCGCTTTGTTTATATACCCCTAATTGGAATATTCATAATTGTTGCGTGGGGATTTCCAGAACTTATATCAAAATGGCGCTACAAGGAAAAAGTGTTGTCTGTTTCATCAGGAATAATAATCTTCACATTACTGATAACAACTTGGAAGCAAGTGAGTCACTGGAAGAACAGTATTACAATTTTCAGGCACACTATTAGGGTAACAAATACAAACCACCCAAGTTTCGCAGTAATACATAACAATTTTGGAATAGCCCTGTTTGCTGACCGGAAAAATCAGGAAGCTATTTCACATTTCAAGATGGCTATTAACCTAATGCCTACTGACTTTAAGGCGCATTATAACCTTGGAATAGCGCTGGCTGCTGACGGCAAGAATGAGGAAGCTATTACCCATTACAAAATGGCTATTAAGCTCAATCCTAACTACACTGATGCTCATTACAATCTTGGATATGCTCTGGTTAAAAAAGGAGATATTAAAGGAGGTGTCCATCATTACAGGGAAACCTTAAGACTTCGACCAAGTTTTGTTATGGCACGTGATAACCTTGAATTAGCTCTGCATCGGTTGAATGAACTTGATTGAAATATTTCTTGAATAAACTCTCTGTCTTCACTAACTACATTTGCTATAGCTACCAACCAGAGACCATAAAGTTTCTTATCCCTTTCATCCTTAAGCATTAACATTTTTTTAAATTTACTCTGATACAAACTTAATAATGCTCATCATTATTATCTAATACTAGACTAGGTAAACTTCATTTAGGTTGTTTTGGGCAACCTTAAAAATTCTTTTTGATATTGATTCAGGTTTTACCCGCATAAGGAATAATATTTTCCACGACCGAAGTTTACCGCAAAAGCTTTTAGATAATGGTTGGAAGGATTAGGTGTTCAAACTCTATTCATTCAACCAGGCAGTCCTTGGGAGAATGGATACAATGAGTCGTTCAATAGAAAGCTGAGAGATGAGTTGTTGAATGGAGTAATCTTCACATCATTGCTGGAAGCGCAGGTGCTCATTGAAAAATGGAGGAATGAATACAATCAAGTTAGAGCGCATAGTTCCTTGAGGTATCGACCGCCAGTACCTGAGGCTATTAAACCTCTAAAAGTAGTACATTTAACGGGAGCAGACCAGTGTATTGAGCAAACAACTTAACCTCATTATAGTCAAAACAAACTAACCGACCAGCCCACCATAACCCCAACAACTACCCCAGTCAAAATTTCGATCCGACTATGCCCAATTCTTTCGCGCAAAGGTAAAAAATTCTTTTTCCTCTTAGAGATTTGGTTGATCTTAATAGCGTGCTTACCAACCTGGCTTCGCAAGCTGCCTGCATCCATTATCACAATAAAGGCCAGAGTTATTGCTAGACCAAATGTAGGGTGATTAAACCCTTCTCTAAACCCAATCAAAGCAACTATGCTGGAAACAATAGCACTATGGTTACTTGGTAAACCACCATACCCCATTAAATCAAAGGCCAGTTTTTTAGATTGAAGGCTATTGATTAAGAACTTTAATAATCCAGTTACCAACCAGGCTAAAAATGAAACAATCGAATATCCTAGATCCATGTCATTAACCTGGAGTTTTAGCAATAAAATGAGCGCACAAAGCAACCCAAATGATAATAGTAATTAAAAGTTGCCAATCAGCCAGCAATGTTTCTGTGGGTGACTCTCCAGCATCCGTCAGCTCAACAAGATACCAATAACGGAATATTCCATAAATCACACAAGGTATGGTTATTACTAAATCTGGATGCTCGGACATGACATACAAACTATAAAACATCAGAGAAGCAATAGCTGATATTTCAGCATACCGGTTGAGCAGCACAGGAGTGTAATATTTGTGCACATTCCCCCCCAATTTAGTATTAAAAATTAATTCCTGTCTACGTTTCACGGATGCTAGGTAAAGAGCAAGGCATAAAACTGTTACAAACATCCATGATGACACAGGGACTGATACGGCTAGGGCTCCTGCATAAACCCGTAAGATAAAACCTGAACTAATAGTGAAAATATCAATGATTGGTTGATGCTTTAAAAAAAAAGTGTAAGCAAGATTAAGAAACAAATACCCAAATATTGTTTGCGCCACAGAGGGAAACTGGAATAACCCTAAAATAAGCAGACTATAAATAAAAATTAATAATTTTACTCCTTGAGATATTTTGACCTGTCCTGAGGCCAAGGGGCGTAACTTCTTTTTTTTGTGGTGCTGACGGTCCACTTCCAAATCATATATATCATTAACAATATAGGTGGCAGAGGAAGCCATGCAAAAGAGAAGGGCTGCAAAAAAAGCCCGCAACATATACTCTTGATGTAAAAAAAGATTTGAGAACAATACGGGAGCTAATACAAAAACGTTTTTAATCCACTGTTTTGGCCGCATCAATCGAATCAAGCCGACAAATAGGGATCGACTAAAAACGTTTTCAATTATTTCCTCTCTTTCAGCCATAGGGTTCCACTTTGCAAGTTAACTAAAAATGAAATCTAATCACACCTAGGCTTGAAGAGTTTTGTGGAAAGTCTAATTCAAGCGTAATGAAATCATGTTATGAAGATGATATAAAAAAAAAGGGTAACAAGCAAAACGAAAGTGAAAGAGAAGCCCCATGAACATAAACAAATGTCCTAATGGTTGCTAGTGGCTGATTATACTCGCTCGAATGTGTGAAAGTTCATCACTTATCTCACCCCCAGCTCTCACCCATCGCAACCAGTTCCTGAAGTATTGCCCAATGCGACTAACAGTAGCACCTTGCTCATAAAGTTGGGAATCACTTCACAATTTAAAGTATTCCATATGAATCTCGATTAACACAACTCACGCAATACTGATATAGACATTCTCATCAAAACGGCAAAGTATCTTATTGAACAAGGTTTCGTAATTTGTAGGATTGGCTCAGTTGTAAACAAGCCCATTAATTTTTCTCACAACAAAATAATAGATTATCCTTATTCTGAATACCAAAGTGATTTTCTCGATATTTTTCTTTTAGGACATTGTAAGTTTGTAGTGTCAGCAGGGCCTTCGGGGTGCATCGATATCCCTATTATTTTTGACAAGCCCGTGCTCATCACTGACCATTCAGACTTTGGTTATGCCCCATTGGGGAAAAACTGCCTTTACACCCCTGAAAAATAAAATTTAGTAGCACCAAAGATTATCTTCGTTTTGAAGACGGTCTAAAATTGAGGAATTTCTTCTGGTATAATCTGGCCGAGTTTGACCTTGAAATAGAATCAATCAGTTCCGAGGACATACTAGAAGCCACAAAGGAAATGTTAGATCGGCTAGAAGGAAAGTTCAGGTATTCTCCTGAATCAGAAAAACTGATCCAAGCCTACCACAAGCTTTGGGATGAATTAAGTTTTCGTGGTAGTTCAATCAAAACCCCAATTGGAATAGACTGGCTAACAAAAAATCAGGATATATTTTTTTAATTTAATTCTGTGTCTGTTTCTCAGGTCTAAGGCCAAGCAACCACCAGGCTATAAAAATCTAATACGGCGGGGAAAAACTATGAAGGTTTCTATAATTAGCTAAGGTCATAAATGAGGCCAAGCACACCAACTGAACAAAGAAAAATCGCCCGGCCTGTTCTCCTAAAAAATAATTGAACAAAGCCCCCAAGGGCACTTAAATGCCCAATTCAATATCACCTTCGAAAGTCCGATAAGGACTCAAATAATGGTTGCCAAGCATTTTCTCGATCTTTGTAATCTCAGAATATGAAAAGATTTTCCAATTTCTGGTACTCCTGCTATTGGACAAATAATTATATCTAAAATTATCCAGTTGGAGCGGCAATGACAACCTTGGAGAAGTTGTCGGAAGAGATCTATGCAAAAGAAGAGTACTAAAAATTATAACATCGCCGTATTCCAAGTGAAGCTCTTCCGTGTCATATTTTTGAGGCAAGTCAATTGGTTTTCTACCTCTGTGAGGTATGTGCCCCCACTTAAATGACTCTAAAGCAATCTCCATCTGTCCCTGCTCACTGTTTTTATGCAATAGTGGTGTCCAAATTTGAATAGAAGAAGTACCCGCTCCAGACCATATTTCCTGATGCCAGTCTTTGAACAAATAATTTTTTTTTGGCGAATCCTTGTTTGGCAAATTCAAAATGATTGACGCGTCAGTTAAAAATGAAAGATCTTTCCCGAGCAAATTTGTTAATGCGTTATATAACTTTTCCTCCAATAGCATTTTGCTCAAAAAACCCTTATATAATAAAAACTCAAAAATAGGCTCAATGAATTCATATTCAGAAGTTTTTAGGAAGCTCACCTTTTGGCAAAAATCCGAGTAAATTTTATCCTCTGGTATATTTGGATCTTCTGAATTGTTTAACAAATTATAAATTGCCCGTTGAATATCTAATAGCAATTCTTTGCTAATCGCATTCTTAAGTATCAAAAAACCAGTGTCTGAAAAATTACTTTTCATTTAAGGCTCCCAATTCTCTCAATTACCCTATAATTTATTTTTTAGTCAGAGTCATCATATTTTACGCCGTCATCTACTAAACACGGGTTAAACAAGATCAACAGCTTATGACGCATTGCCATCTTTTCAAAAAGACTGGCTGGATAATATTTTTTTATCCGTAATCATGGTCGCGTCTATTCAGAGACAGCGCGTATAATCAAATAAAATTGGAATGCATCGGTAGGGGTTTTCCTGTGATATCTGGCAGCGGGGTATTCTGCTCTACCAAATCATACAATGCTTCATTCACCTTATCTTGAAGACAAAGGGTGGCACATTGCCTGCGAGCGTCAAATTGCTCTGAGGCCAGAAAATTAATGACCTCCATATATTCATCACTAGCCCAAATATCCTTAAAACGCCTCTCCTCAATATGACCGATGTGGTAGCGAGAATATTTTTGGTGAAAAAACGAACCACAAGGAGCAACGATCCAAGTCCCAGACATTTGAAACAACTAAGGCGTTCCATATCATCTTGCATATTTTGGTCTCGACCGTTAATCATCTTAGACCATTTTGCCTGCACCGAGTATTCTCTTTTTATCTGCAATTAAACCTTGCAAAATGATTCAAATTACAATGAAATGTTAGTGTAGCATAAACAAACCTCTGCTCAATACTTTAACCGCCCTAGCCAAACTCGATCGGCACAAAACATCTATGAAAGGAACACATTAGGCTACTTAAAGGATTTGCTTGTTAATGTGTGACTTTGTTTTTTTTCTCCAATCCCATTAACGCTTTTTCAGCAATAGACTTATAATAATCATACTGATTTGGAATCGGCTGAATTTTCATAAGCGTATCATGCCATCTTATATTGGTTTTAAGATAAAGCATGCATTTTTCATTACCTATATTAAAACTTTTCAACTCCCCATTATCCTCCCAGTCTATCGCGCACGCTCTGACATTATAAGAACGTGAAGTCATATTAGATCCGAATAACCCAAGTAGTATATTTTCAGCAATTAAGGCATGTCCTAAATTAGATGGATGATGAAAGTCAATAAAGTACCTCTTATAGTCATCACTATTACCCACCTTATTCATCATACTTGCAACAGGATCGACTATAACCACATTGTCATGATGGAACTGTCGAATAAATGAATTTATCTCAGGGAGAACCCTACTTGGAAGCCCGTCAAGACCTCTGGCCTTTTTCAACTTAGAGACGCAGTCTTTAGGCATTCGATTATTTGAACCTGAATTAGCTTCTAAGCATAATACTCCTTCTAGATAATAGCGGTGCGCACTTTTTGGAAGTGTATTTATAGATTCTCGCACTTTATTGAATTCTTTTTTTGATAGAGATAAGTATATTTGCGTTAATTTATCGTTAAGAGCATCTATTTCATTATCATCACTTTCTGGATAAACGTCAGCTAGCGGAGGAAAAATATCGTTAGCCATCACAGTTGATATAATTAATTTTTGATCTTTTCTCACATTATTAGATATTTCTATTACATTTTTCTTGTAAAGATTGAGCATGCTTTGTCTCTCAGTTGGAGATATAAAGTAGTCATTATAATAAAAGTCTTTAGGATATATTTTTTCTTCGCTAGAAGGCTTAAACTGCGCACCCATAGAACGAGTTAACATATCTATAATTCTAACTGTAAAATAATGAATACGACTATCTTCAACTAACATTGGATAACCAATGGGATGTTTTGGGTTGAGTCTATACTTTATGTTATTCAACTCCTGCACTCGATTCTTATGAACTGATTCAGGATGTTCGAATGGCACACCATTTGGAAAGACAGTACGTGTATCTCTTAGATATAATTGATTCATGGGCTCATTATGACCACTGTATATAATTATAACGTCAAAATAACTCATTACTGACTTGATGATTTCTGCTTGAAACCCGGAAAGTGGGGCTGCATTAGCAGCATAATTTGTAATTTTCAAATCATGATTATTATTGAAACCAGAATCACATAGCAAATCAGTAAAGCTTACTGGGGAAGCATACCCAGCTGAGGATGATCCTCCAAAAATGGCTATTTTAATAGGTTTTTTGACATGATCCTTGGAATCAACCTTGGAATCAATATGACAGTCAAGCACCTTCCCATTATAATGAATAAAACGCGATCGATCTTCTCTTAAACTAGATACATACTTAGACCCAGTAACCAAATAAATGCCATACATTACAAATTCCACAGATAATGCCAGAGCAATAGTTATTATGATTATGAATATTGAATTCTTAAACATGCAAAGTAACCCTCAATCATATGAGTAATTTTTCAGTCCAGTTTATATTTTTCTTTATAATTTTCGATCAATAAACTGTCTTGCATTTTTTTATTTAAAATGCAGCATCCCACAACCAGCACTTCTATATCAGTTCCCATAAAGCAACGGAAGGCATCTTTTACGGAGCACACGATTGGCTCTCCCCTCACATTAAAGGAAGTATTTACCAAAACAGGGCAACCTGTCTTCTCCTTAAACTTGTTGATTAGAGCATGATAAATTGGGTTAGTATGTTGGTGAACCGTCTGGATTCTTGCTGAATAGTCCACATGAGTGATTGCTGGAATCTCCGATCGCTTGACATTCAATTTCTGAATTCCAAACAGTTGGTCTTCATCTTTACTCATTTGACGACGTCTCTCTTGCTTTACCTGATCCACCAATAGCATATAGGGGCTATCACCATCTAGCTCAAACCACTCAGCCACATCCTCTCTGAGCACAGAGGGAGCAAAGGGACGAAAACTTTCTCGGTACTTCACCTTGAGGTTGAGCGTTTTCTGCATGGTTTCAGAGCGGGGATCACCCAGAATGGATCTCCCACCTAATGCCCTTGGCCCAAATTCCATGCGCCCCTGAAACCAGCCAACCGCTTTCCCATCTGCCAAAGCCTGCGCGGCCTGCTCCAACATTTCCTCTTCGGTAACAGAGCTAAACCTGGCACCACATGAGGCAAGTTCTTCCTCAATGGTTTGCTGTGAATACAATGGCCCAAGATATGATCCTTTCATTGAGTCCGAAGAGTTTACCTTGCGAGGCTTGCCCAATTCCTTATGCCAGACTGAAAGAGCCGCCCCCAATGCACCCCCCGCATCTCCAGCAGCTGGCTGGACCCAAATCTCTTTGAAACTCTTACTTCGCAGGATCTTTCCATTCGCAACACAATTTAAAGAAACGCCACCAGCCATACAGAGATTTGGAATACCATACTCTTTTGCCAATGACTTCGTCATCCTGAGCACTACTTCTTCTGTCACTGCCTGCACAGAGGCTGCAATATCCATGTGGAATTGGGTCAACTGAAACGATTCCGGCTTTCTTACTGGCTCACCAAACAGGTCCGAGAACTTCCTATTGGTCATCGTAAGTCCGGTCGCATAGTTGAAATAGGATTGATCCAGACGGAATGAACCATCCTCTTTAAGATCAATGAGCTTTTCCAGGATAAGATCCTTGTATTTTGGCTCACCGTAGGGCGCAAGCCCCATAACCTTGTATTCACCACTATTGACACGAAAACCTGTGTAATAAGTGAATGCTGAGTAGAGCAATCCCAAGGAGTGAGGAAAGTGGATCTCTTTGAGAATGTCGAGCTTATTTCCCTTGCCAACAGCAACAGTTGTGGTTGCCCACTCACCCACCCCATCAATCGTCAAAACTATCGCTTCTTCAAAGGGAGATGGGTAAAATGCACTAGCGGCATGGCTAAAGTGGTGCTCCCCAAACAAGAGTTTTTCAGCATCGAACTGCTTGTCTAGTTTCCTTAGTTCTTTGATTAACTGATCCTTCAAGAACAGTTTTTCACGCAACCATACTGGCATTGCCATACCAAATTGCTTTAGCCCTTTTGGTGCGAAGGCAACGTAAGTCTCCAGCAGGCGTTCAAACTTTAGAAATGGTTTGTCATAGAAGGCAATCTGATCCACCTGATCTAGTGACAAACCAGCTTCAGAAAGTACGTAGTCAATTGCTAGCGCTGGATAGCCAGAATCATGCTTTTTACGAGTAAAACGCTCTTCCTGCGCAGCCGCAGTGATTTCACCATCCACAAGCAGCGCGGCTGCACTGTCGTGATAAAAGGCGGAGATGCCAAGTATTACAGTCATTGGTTAGAATATTGTATAGATAAATGGGGCGATTGCCGAGCCTTGGCTTAAAACGATAAGCGCACCAAACAAAGCCATCATCAATATTATAGGAAGCAACCAGAACTTCTTTCGAACACAGATGAACTTCCATAGCTCTTTTACAAATGACATAAATAAAATTCCTATTAAAACTGATCTTTCATGGAGCCTACAGGCTGGCTACGCTCAATCCAATAGGATTTTGCATTTTTATCGAGTTTCTGCCTGAGCAGATCTTTCCCCATTAATCTCATGACCAAACCAATCGGCACGACAGTAGTAAAGTATACAAAAACCATAACAATAGGTGCGACAAAAGCACCCAAAGCTATCCCCAGTTTGAACCATAGCTTATTGGGAGCAGACAATACCTTGGGAGCTATATAGGCCAGCGCAAAGAAGATCAAAGCAATGATCAAGGACCACAGGCTTACAACCTCTCCATTCATCAGTGGATAAAGTCCAATAAGCAAGAAAACCACAGAAAAGACTATGCCAAAGCCTTTTTCTGATCCGATCTTTGCTTCGATATGTTGTTTGTGTTCACTCAAGATGAGTATCAAAGTTTAGCGAGCTAGATTACCATATAAGCGGGTCTCACTTGCCTGCGAACTTATCTTTATAACTACCGTGGTAGGTTAAATATCCCTGCGGTCTAAAATACAACTATATCATGATTCGTTTTAGGGTTTCAAAAAAACTCCCTTTATGACAATCTTATAAAAATGATTTGCCTTTAGGTATTAAAGCGAATTTGGATCTGATTGAAGCAGCCTTCACAAGCTCTCGCCTCGTTATACTATTCCAGCTATCCTAATCCATAGAATGTTTAGCTACTTTTCAAAAATGAAAGCCTTGTGGGAACTAAAAATATCACAAGCCTATTTTTCAACCTATAGGGCACCTCTAAAAATAGGGTAAAAGTTGATAGATAAATTAGAGTGGTTAGTTTTTTTGATTTTTCCTCCGTCCTGGAGTTCTTGTGGTCTAAGATAGTACTTTGCGAAATTGTGTCCAACGATGTGTCCAAAAGGTTAGCTAAGATGACTCAAAGTTCATTAAAGGATATTCAAGAATCCCTTGCGAATAAAAATCACCACCAAAAGCACAATCAGAGAGATCGCCCATATAAACATATAAGTCACCATGGACTGGTTGGCCTTTTGCTTTTCAAGCCAACTGCGTGGTTTAACGCCCCGAACCCAAAACACAATTTTTGCGGCTAGATTCACACTTACGATATTGACCGCCAAAAGCAAGGCCGCGCCCACCGCGAGTTTAGGTTGACCAGCGCCGATCATCAGCCCCAATGTAGCCGTGGGAGGCAACAGAGCCACAGCAACCATCACCCCTACCAGTACACTCTCCAGTCCTGTTGTCAAAGAAACCACAGCGGCGGCTCCAGAGGCCAAAGCCAGAACCACCGAGTCCAACCCCACATCAGTGCGAGCTATTAACTCATGGCTATCTAAATTAAGCGGATAAATAAGTCCAAGAATGATTGAAAGCGATAGAGCTAATGTGATTCCCGCTATTGTTGTTTTTGTCGCTTTCCACATTAGAGCCATATCGCCCAATGCCGCTCCCAATGCCAAGGCAATATTTGGCCCCAGAAGTGGGGCAATAACCATAGCCCCGATGACTACCGCAACATTGTCTTCCAGCAAGCCAATTGCCACAACAATGGTTGAAAGAAATACCAGCAGAAGATAGGTAGAGTCAATGTGTGCGTTTTTGACAATGCTGCTATAAAGCTCTTCCCTCGTGGTGGTAACCGTTTCTTTCACTTTCTGGGCAGAGGGATCAGGTTTTTTTCTCGGAAGTACGGCTTCCAAAGGTAAAACGAGAATTTTAGAAGACTCCCCCAACAATCCCTGCAGGGCATCCAGTATCGATTGCCGATTCTCATTGTTGACAAGAATGCGAATCAATTGTCTGCACTCCATATCTGGAGAACCTACCCAGTTGACCTCCGAATGATGTTGCTCGGCGATGCTGGTGACGGGTTGGAGGTTCTTCTCATCCGTGATCACTTCAATTAATTTCATAGAACTCCGTGAGTCAGGTCATGCCCGAATAGAGAGGGTGAACGCTATTGCTAGTTTACTACTGCGGCGTGCTGTTAATTCATTTTTTTGTTTGCAGTTTGGAAATATTAAGCATAATCTGCTGATTGCATTCCACACACAAATACCATTCTCCTGAAAAAATCCAACATTCTTCTTCAGCCCAGTGACGAGCATCTTCTTTGCTTTCACAAAACTCTCCAACCTGAACACAATCAGCAGCAATTTTAAGCTGGCAGGGAATTGCGAACCCCCCATCTCCATCCTCAATATAAAAAATTTCATCCGACATAGTATAGTCCTATTCTATAAGGGCACTAACACCCAGATTTTATATGAATGATACATTCGATTGGGTTTAGTCCCCCAAATTAAGAATAAAACTGATTATAATAAACCTCGCGCTATTATTAAAGTAACACTTCATCGCAACAACGATCCAGAGCGCTTGCCAAATCAACCTAGATCAGCTAGAAATGGATAAACTTGCAATCATTTCAACGACTACAAAAACCATGCCTATTTTTTTTCTAAAAGTTTTAGGACGCGCAGCAAGTACTCTTGCACTTTTAATCTTTTTCCTCGGTTGTGGGGAAAATAGCGACCTCTCCTCCCAAACCAAAAATTCCGAAGAATTAATTCTAGGTGCCACCGAAAAGCAAAGAATCGGGGCTTATGATGAAGCCATTGAATTTCTGCGCCAGGTGCTAAATATCGACCCTAAATCAGTTGCCGCTTATAACCAGATGGGATTCATCTATAGCGAAGCGGATCAAAGAAATGAGGCGATCTATTCGTTTAAAAAATCTCTTGAGATGGATCCCTCGAATTTGCAAGCACTGTTAGGGTTAGGAAAAATTTATTCAAAAATGACCCGGAACGATCTGGCCGTGGCAGTTTTCTTAAAAGCTGAATCTTTACAACCTAACGATACAGAACTTCTTTTTAAAATTGCCCTGGAGTATTGGTACAACCAGAAACTCGAGGAAGCGGCAAAATACTATCAGAAGATAATCGCTATCAACCCAGACCACATCCAAACTCATTTGAATTTGATAAGCGTGTACGAAAAATTGAAGAACTGGGGAAAAGCCCTAGAGGAAATTGAAATCTCTAAACGATTGGGAAGAGAAACTAATAACGACCATGCTATTGCAATAGCAGAAAGAAAGTGGGGTTTCATAAAAGGCCGAATGGGTATGACCGCCAAGGACTACAAACGCAAAACCGAACCCCCCTTCGACTGAAATCCTATTTTCCGGTGGCCTTATTCATATTTTCTTTTAACGAAGAAGATTTGTCCGGCGTAGGGTCGATCAGAGGCCATATCAAAATAAAAATGATGAACCCGGCAACCACAATTCCAATCGCAGAACCAATCCAGTCCATCAGCCCATATTTTTCTTCGTCGTCACTCAAAGTCTATTATTATTAAGTGAAAATTTTGGTAACCAGCGAGGTACTTTGCGCTCGTATTTTTGATAAGGTTCACCAAACCTTTTTACCAGATCCGGCTCTTCCCAAACTGGAATAAGAATCAGGGACAACCCACAAACGGCCAGAAACCAAGCGCCTAAGAGAACCGAACCAAAAATAAGGGACTCTCCAAATAAAACCAGCCAGACTCCGACCATCATGGGGTTGCGCAAATAGATATAGGGTCCTTCGATCACTAGTTTTCTGGGCGGATCAAACGGGGCCGGGGTGCCTTCACCCACTTCGGTGAACAGGGAAACTGTTTTCCAGCACAGTCCCACACCTGATGCGACCAACAAATTTCCAGCAATAAATTTCAAACTATTAAAATCGCACGGGAAACGCTCAAGAATTCCCCCGGGTCGCGAACACCAGATCAGAAACGATGGGATCACCCCCATCACATTCAACGGAAAAATCAGAAATGCCTTGACCAAAGAGCGAGATAGTTTCATCTATTATGTAATCCGGTATTAAGCCTAATTCTGCCCTACTTTTACAAGCCTTTGGTTAACCGTAATCAAACACCAATAACACTATAAAACCTATGGTGACGGCAGCCGAAAACCAGGCCATGAATTTTAACATTATTCTACCTCCTAGAGTGAAATTGAAATCTTCAAGAACGGATTCTCACGATGGCTTTTTCACAATACAAATTGCCTTCATAAACATTTCCTATGTGCCCTTATCATATATTTTATTATGTGGAAGAAGAATAATCAATTTTTGCCGCGAGTCATCCCTCGTCATTGAAGAAGACTAATTTACAAACGCAGAATTTACAGTTTTGGATAACTCTCATATTCTCCACTGTATTCTAATCGTTCAGATGGACTTCTTCCATAGGAAATTTTTATAAAAAGCGGCTGTGGAGGGATAGAAATTCAGCTTGATGAAGACATGCGATGACCTGAATATGAATTTTTGCTGAACAAAAATATAAAAACTCATGCGCCCTTTAAATAAAGGGCACATGAACTTGGTTTTTTAAGCGCTCACTGCTGATCTGGGACTACGGCTCCGGGTCTTCTTTCCAGGTTTTGCTGAAAAGTATCTTTTTCTGTTTTGATTTTTCCCCGGTTTTGCGGACGAATTATAATTGCGTCCGGACGAAGACTTTCTTCCAGAGGAGCTTCCACGTTTTGGTTTTGATGCAATAGATTCTGAATGGTAAGGATGATCATCGATCACGGTTACCACTCTGTTAATCGTTCTCTCAATATTGTGTAAATAGCCTGTTTCACCAGCGTCACAAAATGAAAGGGCCACACCCGTCGCTCCCGCTCGGGCTGTTCTACCAACACGGTGAACATAACTCTCGGCTTCATTAGGAAGCTCGTAATTGATAACGTGTGTGATTCCTTCAACATCTAAACCTCGTGATGCAATATCGGTAGCTACCAGAACCCGGACTTTCCCGGCACGAAATTTTCTCAACGCTTCCATTCGGGCCGCTTGAGATTTATTTCCATGAATCGAATCTGCCTTGATTTGAGCTTTGCCCAGATTTTTAACAATTCGATTAGCTCCATGCTTCGTCCGCGAGAATACAAGCGCTCTATGGATGCTTTCTTCCTGCAATACAGATTCCAGCAAAGCCCCTTTGTTTTCGCGATCCACAAACAATACACGCTGATCAATTCGATCCACGGTACTGGCCGGCGGGTTCACAGAAACCTTGACAGGGTCATTGAGGAATTGACTGGTTAGTCGCAAAATATCATCGGGAAGCGTGGCAGAAAACAACATCGACTGACGGTTGTCAGGTGTCATAGCGTAGATTTTTTTAATATCGGGCAGGAACCCCATATCCAGCATACGATCCGCTTCATCGAGGACAAATATTTCTATTTGATCCAAGCGAAGGCATCTTTGCTGATACAAGTCAATCATCCTGCCGGGAGTAGCAATCAAGATATCTACCCCTCTTCTTAACGCGCTGATTTGGGGTTTTGGGCTTACCCCGCCGTACACAACTGTCTGCTTTAAATTCAAATGTTTACCATAAACCCGAAAGCTGTCACTGATCTGTGAAGCCAATTCCCGGGTAGGTGTGAGTATCAGCGCACGTGGGCCCTTGGATCCTGGAGCTGTCCGCTTTTCAGACAAGCGGTGCAAAATAGGCAGAGCAAAAGCCGCTGTTTTTCCTGTTCCTGTCTGAGCGCATCCTAAAAGATCCCGACCTTCTATAAGATATGGAATGGCCTTCTGCTGAATCGGCGTGGGAGTGTCATACTTCTCACCACGGACAGCGCGGCAAATAGGTTCAGAGAGATTAAGGCCATCGAAGCCCGTGGTTGGTGATTCCATTGACATAGTTTTCCTTTTTGAGA
>CAJQRI010000031.1 GCA_905612265.1 uncultured Nitrospinota bacterium
AAGGTTTGGTAGGCAACCCGAAATAACGATGGATCTGTTTTTAATCAAACATAAACTGAAGAATGACTTTCCTCTAGTGCGGGAAGCAACTCAAGCTCACCCTCAAAGGGCTGCAGTGATGGTTATGCTTTATCCGAGGGATAATAAAACCCATGTGTTGATGACGAAAAGATCCCTGCATCTTAAGTATCATGCGGGGGAAATTAGTTTTCCAGGTGGAGTTTTTGAGGAAGATGAGGATGATGACCTGCTGGCTACGGCTTTAAGGGAAACTAATGAAGAGATTGATATTGTGATTGATCCTAGAGATGTGTTTGGCCAACTGCCTATTGTTAATACCCGGTTGGGATTTGAAATCACCCCTTTTGTTTCTGTCCTGCCTTCAGCCCCCGAATACGAACCCGCCGAGAGCGAGGTAGGAGAAGTTTTGGAGATTCCCTTCACGACCCTGCTTTCCACAGAGCAGAGGGATGTCGGGAGCAAGCCTTCTGATGAAGGGGTGATGTACTGGTTTCGGCATCATAGAATCTGGGGCGCGTCGGCGAAGATACTTAACCAGATTGGGCATCTTGCTAGGTATTAGTCACTTAGATAGAGTTTATTAATATGGAAACTATAAAAATCCTTTTTCTGGCTTCGCATTGGCGAGTTTCTTTGATTAAAGCGTTCCAGGACGCTAAACAGTCGATGGAATTGATTTGCGCCGATAGTGACCCACTTGCAGCTTCTTTTAAAGAAGCTAACCGCTTTCAGGTTCTGCCACTCTTTTCAGACTCTAATTGTCTGCAATCACTTCTTGAGATTTGCAAAGCCGAAAAAGTTTCTGCTCTGGTTCCCCTGACCAACCAGGCTATTGAGTTCATCGCCGATCATCGCCATGAGTTGGAGGTAGACGGTCGCCGGCTGTGGATACCGCAAAATCGTGCCATTGATATTTGCCTCGATAAGTGGAAACTCTTTAAGTTTTTAATAGATAAAGGATTCGATACCCCGTCAACATTTTTTCCGGGGAAATTAGAATTCTCATTTCCTCTCATTGCTAAACCACGCCGGGGAGAGGGCAGTAAAGACGTGTTTTTTCTGGAGAATTCTGACGACTTGGAATTTTACATGAAAAAATGTCCTCATCATGTATTTCAAAAGCGGATCGATGGGCAGGAGTTTAGTGTTGATGCCTATTTTGATCAACAAGGTTCGCCCCGCCTGATTGTTCCACGCGAGCGGTTAGAGGTTCGTGGTGGTGAGGTCATGGTCAGCCGTATCAATTTGAATGGGAGTATCATCGACAAAGTGAAAGCGTTGGGAGCCGGACTGGGTTTGACTGGGCCTTGCACCATCCAGGGTATACAGGATGATAAGTTTTATTTCACCGATGTGAACCTGCGATTCGGCAGTGGTTTTGTGCACACAATTTCTGCTGGTGGCAACGTGCCTTTAATGATGTATAAAGAACTGGCCGGGCAAGAGCTGGACTCTATGAAAATGGATATCAAAGATCATTCGGTCATGACACGTTATCCCGAAAGTATTTTTCACTGATAATTTATGAATATAATGAGCCCGAAAAATAGATTGATTTTCGCTCTGGATGTTCCAGGGAGAAAGGAAGCCAAGCATTACGCCAAAGTGCTGGAAGGTGTAGTCGGTTGTTTCAAGGTCGGTTTGGAGCTGTTTATCAGCGAAGGGCCTGATATTGTCAAAATGATTCAGGATCAGTCGGCGGCGAATATTTTTCTCGATCTCAAACTTCACGATATTCCCGCTACGGTCAGGGGAGCGTTGCGTTCCGCTAAAAAATTGGGAGTCCGGTACATCACCATCCACTCTACAGAAGGGGAAGAGATTCTTGAGACAGCTCAAGAAGTGAAAGGTTCGGGGCTGGAAGTGCTGGCGGTAACGGTGCTTACGAGTACAAGCGCCTCTTCTCTGGCGAGCCTTGGAATTCGTGAAGACATCAACGCGGCGGCTCTGGTTTTGGATCGCGCCATTCGTGCGCAAAACTCTGGATGCGCCGGGGTCGTTTGTTCGGGAGAGGAAGCAAAATTGGTCAAATCAAAATGCGGTGGTGACTTTAAAATTGTGGTTCCGGGAATACGTCCAGAATGGGCACGTGTTTCAGATGATGATCAAAACCGGATTGCAACTCCCTCCCAAGCTATAGAGGATGGGGCGGATATGATAGTTGTCGGCAGGCCCATTCGCGATGCCAACGATCCACGCGAAGCGGCGCAAAAAATTATTGAGGAAATATCAGTGTGACGCTGGACTCAATTAGGAACACTCATAAAGCAGGTTAGATATTAAAATGATTTCCACGCTAATAAACTTTATATATCTGCTAAGCCTAGTCTCTTGGATAGGTAGCATTATCTTTTTTTCTTTCTTTGTAGCCCCTGTAGTTTTTAAAATTCTTGAGCGAGAAAAAGCCGGTGAAGTGGTCGGCATCATTTTTCCTCGCTACTACATGATTGGTTATGTAAGCGGTATTTTGGTGTTGATGGCACTTTTGCTGAATGGACCAGCGGGTCTTAAGTGGTGTGCCTGGGGTGTTATGATGGTCGGCACTGCCTGTGCGGGTCTGGTTGTGAATCCTAAAGCTAAAATTCTTAAAGAACAATTGAAAGATTCCCCGGAAGCTGAAAAAACTACCCTCGAAGTTCGATTTAAAAATCTGCATTCTTTGTCGGTCAAGTTGAATGGGGCCGTTCTTTTTGCCGGACTGTGGTTGCTCTGGTTGAGTGCCGAGAAAATTCCTATTTAAAATATGAACATACTCGAGATTTCTGCTTTCTACCAGGACTCGGCGGCATGCCTAGTGCAAGACGGCAAGATAATAGCTGCGGCATAGGAGGAACGGTTCACTCGTAAGAAGCACGACGCCTCGTTTCCCAAAAATGCGGTGGAGTTTTGCCTGAAGCAGGGCGGCATCAAAACCTCTGATCTGGATTATGTTGTTTTTTATGTCAACCCATTAGAAGTGGTTTTTTTTGGTGTGTTAGCGTAGGTGACCCTGCCATTTCTGGCTCTCTTTACCGTTGGGATATCAACGTGCGTATGTCCACCATCATAGGTTTTGTTGGTGGCGGGGGAATCGGTTTTCTGCTTCAAAAATGGATAAACCCTCTCAAATACAACGAGGCGGGCACAGCGTTTCTTGCCATAGCCATCACGCTCGACATCCTGAGCTCAAAAATCAGTGTCCGAGTTCAATAAGCGATCTAGTTGCCTTTTTTGTAGGGAGCGAGGTGGTTGAATATTGTTATGAATTGTTTTCCGGATTCAGGGATTTCTCCGGCCTGATTAGAAATCAGAATGTTCTCTGCAGTTAGGGCTTTTCCATAATAAGCCTGGTTGGCATCGATATCAGATGTTATGACGTTGCCTTTCACAGAAACCCCACCAAAAATGCCTTTACTTCTGGAGTAGGAATAAATTTCTCCCTGCATGAAAATATCGGCAGATGCTTCTGCGTGACGGCCTATAGGTCCTGCCGCCAGAGCGATGTCTCCACCCAGCGTGAATTTTTCGCTTAGTAGTCCTTCTAGTCCTCTTTGTGTCATAACCAATAAGATCAGGTCTACCGCTTCTGCGCCGAACTGAAACCCAAAGCTTCCGCCAGCGGTATAAAGAAAAGCTGGTGCTCCCCATTTACCGCTGTCTTTTGCGCGTACCGAAGCAAACCCTTTGCCGTAACGTGCGCCTACAAAAAACCCCACTTTCACCATGGTGGGGAAGACAATGATGGCCTTGGCTCTAGAGATGAGCCCGGCGGGAATGTTATGGTCGGGGGAGTTCTGCATTTCTTCCAGAACCAGTTGTCCGGTTCGCAGCAACTTTCGTTGATCGGTTCCATTGGAGCTTTGAGCCCAAATAGTGGATGCAAAAAACAGAGTAAAAATGATACTGACGGAGAGGCTTTTCATGTTGGCTCCAATTATATTCACAATGTCTACTATAAAGGAAGTCAGTCGCACAATCCAACCTTGTTGAAAGGGCGAGTGCAAGGAACCGCGAGTTAGTTATTCCTACCAATGTTTGAATTTAATTTTGCGATTTTGAAATTGTGCCCGTACCATGCACGGTCATGAACTTAAAGCGTGTGGAAAATTATCTAGGTGAAGAAGGAATCTTATCAACACGGTTGGAGGGATTCGAGTTCCGCCCCCAGCAAGTGGACATGGCTGCGGCAGTGGCGGAGGCATTTGGAAATGCCAAACACCTGATCGTGGAAGCGGGAACCGGAACAGGCAAAAGCCTAGCCTATCTTATTCCGGCTATTTTATGGGCCGTAGAAAATAATAAAAAAGTAGTCATCTCCACTTATACCAAGACGCTTCAGCATCAGATTCTCAATCACGACATTCCTTTTCTTCGAGACAAGCTGGGAATAGCCTTTCGCTACGCCTTATGCATGGGCAATGAAAATTATTTGTCGCTCAGGAGGTTGAAACGGTCAGCTCAAGCAGGGCTGTTTACCAAGTCCGATGAAGAAAACCAATGGGATGGTGTTTTCAACTGGGCCGAAGAAACAGAGACAGGATTTCGTAGCGACCTGCCTTTTGAAGTGCTTCCTCAAGTTTGGGAGGAGGTTGGGCGGCAGAAAGATTTGTGTCTAGGAAAAAGCTGCGAAACGCATTCATCCTGTTTTTATTTTAAGGCACGCAAGAAATGGTTTGGTGCCCACCTTTTAATCGTAAACCATCATTTGTTTTTTGCCAACGTTGCCAACGCTGGAGCGGTGCTCCCTGCTTTCGATGCTGTTGTTTTTGACGAGGCTCAGAACCTGGAAGAAGCGGCCACTCAATTTTTGGGGTTGGAAATTTCCAACTCAAGATTGATCTATTTCCTCGACCGATTGCATAACCCACGAACGAAAAGAGGATTGCTGACTCGCATCGATCATGATTCTGTTCCGCACTTGCGCAAGTTGGTGATGGCAGCACGTCAGGCAGCGGATGTTTTTTTTACTCAACTGCTGGAAGAGTATGGGAAGAACGAACGGGTCCTGCGGTTTTATAAGCCGCCGGTGTTGGATAATGGGGTGTATCTTCCGCTAGAGGCTTTGCGGGAGGCCTTGAAATCTTTCGAAGGGGGGCTGCACTCGGAAGAAGACCGAGTCGATGTTTCGTCTGCCGCCGAACGCTGTTTTGAGTTCAATAATGCTTTGTCCGCCATCCTCAATCAGCATATGCGCGGATATGTTTACTGGTTGGAAATCTCTCCTAAAAAACGTTTTCACCGTGTGGTTTTGCGCGGGGTTCCCATTCATGTGGCGGAAGAGCTGCATGCACAGGTATTCGATAAGATTGACCGGATTGTTATGACCTCAGCCACACTGACTACTTCCAAGGGCTTCGGGTTTATTAAAGAGCGTATAGGTTATCAACCGGACAAAGAGTTGTTTTTGGAGGCACCTTTTGATTATCCCAGCCAGGCTCTGCTCTATGTTCCTGATGATCTGCCTGAACCGGGAGATGAGGCAGGAGTTTATGTGGAAGGTATTTCTAACAGGTGCCGTGAACTGATCGAGGCTTCGGGGGGTAAAGCATTTATTCTGTTTACTAGTTACGCGCTCCTCAATCAGGTTTTTGAAAGGCTGGATGAGTTGCAGTTTAAGTTTCCACTTATCCGGCAGGGAGAGATGCCCACCGTCCAGATGATAAAAAAGTTTAAAGAGAGGCCGTCGGTAATTTTTGGGACCAACTCTTTCTGGCAGGGGGTGGATATACCCGGTGATGCGTTGCAAAGTGTTATCATTACAAAACTCCCCTTTGACGTTCCCAAAGAACCGTTGACAGAAGCCCGTATTGAAGAGCTACGTCGACAGCATATTGATCCGTTCAGGAATTACCAAATTCCTCGCGCTATTATTCAGTTGAAACAAGGGTTCGGTCGGTTGATCCGTAAGAAGACGGATACAGGTGTGGTTTCTATTCTTGATTCCCGCATGAGGCGGCGCGGTTATGGAAAACAATTCATCGCTTCATTACCCTCCTGTCCAGTAACGACCCATTTGGATGAAGTGCGAGATTTCTTTGCTTATAAGTGATAACAATTTACTGAGTTATTGGCTCAAACTGAGGAGTGTAAACGAAGTTGGCCTGAATGGATAACTTCTGACGCTGAATCGTTTCCGGGAAGGGGTAAAAGGGAGCCGCTTCTTTCACAGCTTTGAGTGCAGCAACATCCAAAATCTCATAACCCGACTGATCCAACAAGCGTACCCCAAGAAGATTGCCGTCCTTGGAAACTCTGAAAGTTAAAGTGAGGTTGCCGCTGATGCCGCGTTCTGCTGCTTCGATGGGATAAACCCAAACCCGTTCAATCTGGTGCTTGATCCTCGCGAAATAAGATGCGTATTTGACTTCCTTAGTATCGAGAGAAACTGGTTCATCATCGTCCAAGTTTTCAAGGTCATCTGTGCTGAGCGATGCGAAGGGTTCAGGGTCAAACCCGTCTAGAAGAGCCATGGAATTGGCGGTCACTGCTCTGGAGTTGGAAGAGGATGTTGAAGTTGGGGGTCTTTTTTTAGTAACGGGTTTAAATTTCCCAATATCTGATTCGGGTAGAAGCTTTTTTCTCGGCTTGATTGAAGCTCGTTTCTGAAGTTTTCTAACTTTTTTATTTTCTCGAACGGATGTAGCACCTTTTTTGCCTGCCGAGCCTTTTGCTTTTGGGACTACGTTTTTTTTGCGTTGGTAGGTTTTTGAAGTCTTCTTTTTGGTGTTGGAATGGGCCCGGTTGTCATATTTTGCCAATAGTTTTCTGCTTCTTGCCTTCTCGATTTTTTTAGGTGGTGTCGGAGTGTCGATGATTTTACCGGCCGTAGCGTTCTTGGTTTTCTCAGGTTCAATATATTTCACCTGAATAGGTGGGGGGCCTTTAATTTTTTCTTCACTAACAGGGATCGCCATGTGCACGATTACCGATGTCAAATGAATACCCAACGAAACAAGGATAAACCCGGATAATCGTGTTCGATTCAATAAACTATTTTTCACCCAGGGTTTTGACATTTTGGTTCAGTTTATCTGTATGATTAAATTTTAGAGTACAAAATCTATTATAGCGTTATCTTCGGTTTGCAGAAAGCCCTTCCGATCAGCACTGTTGCTGGTTTTCAGAGCGCGTATTCTGTTGCAGACGTTCACATCTTTGCTGATACCAATGGTATACGAGTTCAACTTCTTTTGACTCCGCGTTGGGCAAGATATATTGGTTGTCCCTGTCAAAAGGCACATAGCCCATCTTGAGCGTTTCATAAATAGAGTTGAGGTAGGAGGGGAAGTCTCGATACATATGGATTTCTGTTTGCAACTCCGGCATACCCTCTTCACGAAACCGAGCCAGCGATTTTCCAAACGGGTGAATAGACTCTAGTCCTCCTTCCGGGCCATGGATTTTTTCTGCATAATGGGTGAGAGATTCGAAATCCTCCCAATCCTCCAAAGCATCGACATCAGAAACGAAGGCCGGGTCGTCATGCACCATTGTAGTTATGGGTGTATTGAGTAAGTGAGAGGCCCCTTTGTTAAAATTGTTTCGGGACATACCGAACTGATACTGGTCTCCGCTCCTGAAGCGGTTTACTTTTGACCGAAACGTTAATAGGTGATCTATAAAACAAGGCAAAACCTTGAGTAAACGTAAAGGTTTTTGCAGGGCGGTTTGAATACCGGCGTATATTATTTGCCCATCTTTGCGAGAAGAGTGCAGATTGTCAATGATGTCTGAATCCATCATGGAAAAATTAATGGGATATAAATTGGGTTCTTTAAGATCCAACAGGCCGTCTTCATGGTCGCTAAGAGTGCGGTAATGATAATTACGCTTGACGAATTCACTAGCTGGGTTTTTTTTAAAATCAGGAAACATTTTTTGCCGGGCGTTCAGCCACAGCACGATGTTGTATTTTTTGTTGTCTGGCAAGTGCAAAACTTTCTCCAGATCGTAGAGGAAAGGCAGGTCGCCGGGTTGAAAGAGAACCAATTCATCTTTGGAGGGGGCAAGTAACTCCCTGCCCAGATTCATAGTGTTAACAAGATTAAGGTGTTGGGTATCTTCTAAAACAAACTGAATGGTTTTTCCGCAGGTTCCAACAATATCGAGAAAGCGATCCATAACCTTTTTGACTTCCCCAGAGCCGACAACTACGATTTCGCGTAAGCTGGAATTCAACAGGTTTCCTAATGCGTAACACATTATGGGAATACCCCGGATCAAAAAAAGAAATTTCAGTTGGTCAATGTCATCATTTTCAGCCCTTAGAATAAGATGGCTGATACCATTTTTACCGTCGGCAATTTCACGTTCTGCCTTGGTAATGCTCAAAGCATCAGCTTCTTTGCGGGAAGAATATTTGTTGTGGCTGAAACTGATGATGCATTTTTCGATAGAAATTTTGTTGTTTACAGGGACCATAGAGCCAAAATTTTATTGTTAGAAATTACTTCAATATTTAAAAATGCCTTGTAATAACCGTGGGTTTTGCCGACCTCTATGGAGATACAGAAAAATTATGC
>CAJQRI010000032.1 GCA_905612265.1 uncultured Nitrospinota bacterium
AAATCCTAATAATGCGATTATGAAGTGTTTCATGAAAAAAACCAATAAAACCCACCTTGAAGTAAGTCGACTCGGATATAACGTATTCACGGCACACATCCTTGATCATTTTGCCGCCTTTAACCTCATGCACAACTTTTATGGTCTGACTCTCTGTATACCGACTCTTCTTCATTATCATTCTACTTTTTGCTTCGCATTATCCAGAACAATTCTAATTTACAATGGACCTATTTTAAGGGAGGGTTACATTATCTCCTTATATTTTTATTGATTAAGTTATCAGCCATAGGTTTAACATCTTGTAGAGCATTAATTTTTCATGCTCTTATTTCTGTATACTTCTATTTTATTCCTATAAACGGCTAGTTTTCCTATGTTATGTTATCGCCAATAGACTATGTGAGACAGCAGAAATTTATTCTACAAGATGCCTAAAAAATTCAAGGCAGATAATTGTTTCAGTTGCAGAACCACTAACAAAAAGGACATATTTTTGAAAATGGAAATTTGCAAATAAAACCCGTTTCTAGAATAGTTACAAATAGAGTCTTTATACCCTTTGGTTTAAACCTGCAAATAAGGAATTAGAAGGGTTGGCTACTAGTTGGTGTGTGAACGGTCAGAAAAAATTATATGAACATGTTTTAAGGCCTTTAAGATGAAAACATTTATTGCGGATAAAGAACATAACGAAAAAAAAATATTTGACAAGTGGAATGGTATTTTTCCAACCACCAAATCATATAGAAAGGTTATATCCTATTCAAAAGATTTCCAAATTGTTTCTCCGGCTAAAAATAAATCTAGTGAGAATGAACCATTCCTTATATGCATAAAGAATGGCTATAAGGGTAATGAATTTAAAGAAATTAAAAGAACTCTCTTATCCATAGAAGATACCACCAATATAAGATCACATTGTTCTGGCCCAGTTGATAAGATTAAGTTGGAAAAAGAATATGGGTGGAAAGAGGGGAGAGATTACAAACTTAGCACTCCAAATTCTTTCTACACAAAAAATAAAAAAACGGGTGAATGGAAGGATATAGCACAGGGGCAGAACATAAACTCATTATTGTTAGGATACAAGAGAGGTAAATTTACTGGTGAGATAGGCTTATCAAATTGGGAAGATGAAAACCACGATAGATGGGAAACTCTACAAAAAATATCTACTATAAATGAAACTGCTTTCCAAAAAGCTTTCCCTGAAAAACATAAAACTCAAAAGTTATTCTGTGAGAAACACATAAAGAAATCTCACAGAATAGGTATTTACACAGCACTAACATCCAACCAATATAAAGAAGAAGAAACTGAGCATATGTCGTTTCATATTGACAAGGGTAATGCGAAGTTTGGTTTTACCAGTATGTGTGTTTTTCGGGTTGGTAAATATAAAGGAGGCTATCTTATATTTCCAAGATGGGAAGTTGCCGTAAATGTAGATGACGGAGACATTATATTGGCAAATAGTAGTCAAATTCACGGTGTTTCACAAATCATCGGGTACGGAACCCGACTATCTTGTGTAGCTTATTGTGATGATGGATTAGCCACGATGGGTAGTTTGGGTAAGAAGGAAATGTGACTTGTAGAGTTCTTCAAGTCTATTCTTGGAACCATGTTTAAAAACTACTTTCCCACCCAAGTTTTCCTTTTCAGTACCCTGAATTAGGGATTCCTTGATATTAAGGGACAGGGATGGATAGATCGAAATTAACGCAATCAAACCTTAAAGGGGCAAGATGAGTGAAAGATTTTTCCCGAATAAATTTTACCGTAAAAGTCTTAAAAGGGACCATCTTGACAGGGGCCATTTTTTCTGGAACGACTTTTACAGTCCCGGACTTGACGAGCTCCATCTTGGACGATTCTGATTTGTGTGAGGTTGATTTGAGTTGCACCGGTTTTCTCAAGGCTCTTCTCATCGTCTCCTGTTTTAAAGTCTTTAACCTAGAAGAGGCCAACATTAGTCTTGCCAGCTTAAGCTGATGGAGATTTGTCATGCCCCCTCCAGAATTTGATTTAAGCCCAGTTGGTTCTTACAGTTAATTTTATTTGTTGGATAATTTTTCCCTTTGGGACTTAAAAAGAGAGCTGCTGAAATAAGAAAGAGGATGGACAGGCCTGCAGCTCCCCATTTGTTTCTGGTTAGCCCCCAGACGCTCACGTTTTTTCCATTTCCTTAGGGAAGGGTGAAGCGAAAAAATATCTCCGTGGCCATGAGAAAAACCAGCCCGGCCAAGGCAGTAGTACCTAATAAAAAATTTATCCTTTGATATTTCATAGTCTTTCGAAAAAGTTTTCAACAGGTTCTACTTTAGTTGAGAATCGGGAATGGTCATTTATATTCCATTCCCTGTGAAGGAAAGGTAAGATCAGATCAGGAATTTAATCCGTTACTATTACAGCACCCAAAAAAAGATCTAAGTCAATAGGTGTGAAATTTTTTTGAAAGGTTTTAAATATGGCAGGTGAAAAAAATGGAGTAGAGTTTCAGATTCAGAAAGACCTGGTAAAAATGCTGGAATATGCCGCAGATAAATATAAGCTGGGGGATAAAGATAAAGCTCTGCGATGCATTCTAGATTATATCGCCACCGATGCGGACTGGGACGAAATCTTCCAAAAAATTCGTTGCATACGCTGTGGACCGGATGGCGGCTGGTCACCTCCTAACTTAGAGGAGTGAGACTCCTGCTATGTCTGTAACTATTTATCACAATCCAAAATGTTCTAAATCGCGCCAGACCCTGGAGTTGTTAGAGAAGCAGGGCATCACGCCGGATATTATTGAATACTTGAAAACCCCTCCAACCGCAGAACAGTTGCAGGTGATTCTTGCTCAGCTGGGGCTTGTGCCACGTGACTTGATGCGAAAGAAAGAAGATATTTATGCCGAGTGTGAACTTGATAACCCGTCCTTAACCTATGTCGAGTTGGTCAATTTCATGATTAAGCATCCTATCTTGATAGAACGCCCCATCATACTTGCCAATGGCAAGGCGGCTATCGGTCGTCCTCCTGAACAAGTTTTGGAAATCCTTTCAACGTGACCCCCTCTTTATAGGTTGTGAGATGTTCTCCATTTTTGCTGATCGCAGGAAACAAGGAAGAGTTTTGCTGAACTTTGAATTTGGTCAGAGCCATGCAAAGGGGTATTGAAGGGGTTGGTTATTTTTTTCTAGTAGCTCTTATTTTTTTATCTGTCCTTTAGAAAGGATAAGATCAGGCCCATGCTTATCTTTGCGTTAACGGATATAACTCCTTTATACGGCTGTGCGGCAGGGCAAGTCATGGTTTCTTCCTCTGAATTTGAGAATACAAACTGCGCGAGCCTGATCAATGGGCTGGAAATAGCTCAAGAAAGTTTGCAAAAACTAGAATCTATTGATGCTACAGAAAGAGACGCCGAAACTTCTTGTTGGGATTTGGCGTGTTCTTCCTTCCACCTCTTGGAATCATCAACGCCGCTTTGTTTTTAACTGGTTCGTATGCGGCAGGTTTTACGAAGACAACGGCTTTGGAAAATATTCACAACAATATGGTGATGGCCAGCTAAAAATAGAGGTATGGGTCAACTTACGCACTGATTTCTGATGAAGAGAAAAAAGAACCCAATACCTGAAATAGTTTGTCATAAGGTTTCTACTCTTTTTTCCCATTTCAGGCGAAGAAAAAGTCGGCGATGATGGTAGGAAAATATTGTGGCAACAAATGATAAAGAACACCCAGAAAGGCTAACTGCATGAAGCCCAGAGC
>CAJQRI010000033.1 GCA_905612265.1 uncultured Nitrospinota bacterium
CAAAACTCAAACCGTCTCTCGGCATAAACAGTCCACATCCTTCCGGGCGAGGCCCGGCTAGCGGTCGACTTCCCCCATAACAATATCGATACTTCCAATAATGCCGACGACATCGGCGATATAACACCCTTCCATCATTTTACACATACCGGGAATCGCCATAAAAGATGGCGCGCGAAGCTTGACCCGGTAAGGAACATTCGTGCCATCGCTGACAATATAAAACCCTACCTCACCCCTCGCTCCTTCGATAGGCACATAAGTTTCACCTTTAGGGACACTGATACCCTCAGACACCAGTTTAAAATGATGAATCAATGCTTCCATACTGGTGTGTAAGGTATCCCTATCAGGTAAAGAGACTTTGTTATCTGGAGTTTTATAATCACCGGTCGGCAATCTCTCTATAGCCTGCTTGATGATGAGTCTGCTCTGGCGCATTTCCTCAACGCGCACTCGGTAACGATCATAAATATCCCCATTTTTAAAAACCGGGACATCAAACTTATAATTGTCGTAACCACTGTAGGGATGGGATTTACGAATATCCCAATTCACGCCAGAGGCTCTCAATGCTGGCCCACTCAAACTCCAGTCGATAGCTTCCTCCCTTGTGAACACGCCGATACCCTCAGTACGGTCCAGCCAAATAGGGTTCCTTGTCAACAACCTTTCATATTCATCTACCTTGGCGGGGAAGTAATCGATGAAGTCTCGAATGCCATCCAGCCATGGTCGGGTTGCATCTTTTGCTACACCGCCGACACGAATATAGCTGGTCATCATACGCACGCCGGAGATCTCTTCATTAAGGTCAAGAATCATCTCGCGTTCGCGCCAGCAATAAAGGAAAACCGTCATGGCACCAATATCCAGAGCATGAGTTCCCAGCCATACTAGATGACTGGCGATGCGGGATAACTCGCACATGATGACCCGAAGCGCGTTCGCACGGTCGGGGATCTCAACGCCCAAAAGCTTTTCCGTCGACAGACAGAAGGCCAGGTTGTTGCCCGGCGGGTTGAGGTAGTCCAGCCGGTCGGTCATCGGAATGACGTGTACGTATTTTTTATTTTCGCAGGTTTTTTCGATACCCGTGTGCAGGTAGCCAATTTCCGGTTCGGCAGTCTTAACCACCTCACCATCCATTTCAAGAATAACGCGGAAGACCCCGTGAGTACTCGGGTGTTGGGGACCCATATTCAGGGTCATAGTGTCTTTGTCGCGCTCTAGTAGCCCTTGTTCAGTTACGCTCACAATTCGCCCTAACGAGTCGGTGGTTTCGATTTGACCAGATCACTTTTAAAATCCCGGTTATGCGAGAAAGTAACGGTCTCAGTGGTCAAAGGATAATCTTTTCTAAGCGGGTGGCCTGTCCATTCTTTAGGCATGATCAACCGCTCATTCTTAGGATGCCCTTCGATATGAATGCCAAACATATCGAACAATTCCTGCTCGGGATACAATGCTCCCTTCCAGAGCTCTGACACCGTGGGCACCGAAGGATTGTCTTCATCTATGCCAACACGGACACGAATGGAATGCTGATGATCAATGGAGTAAAGGAGGTAAACTGCTTCGAAACGAGGCTCACGTTCTTCATTTAGGTAATCCACTCCACTCACGTCAGACAGGTAATCGAACTTCAGGGATGGGTCGTCCTTAAGAAAAGCCGCCACTTTTTGCAGGCAGCCAGGAGCCACAAAAATCACCGCGTCACCTTGCGGCAGGGCCGTATCCTGTATGGCATCAGTAAGGCTGGCCTTCACCTTCTCAACGATTTCCTCACTCGTCATGCCACCCTCTTTTTGGCTTTATCGGTGCCCGCTTCTGCCATGATCTTTTCCTGAAGTTTGATTACACCATAAAGCAGAGCTTCAGGACCAGGAGGGCATCCGGGAACATAAACATCAACAGGCACCACACGGTCCACCCCTTGAACTATAGAATAATTATTGAACACCCCACCGCAGGAAGCACAGGCTCCCATGGAAATCACCCACTTCGGCTCGGGCATCTGGTCAAAAATTTGTTTTAAAATCGGAGCCATCTTCTGCGAAACCCGTCCCGACACGATCATCAGATCTGCCTGACGCGGAGAAGCACGGAAAACCTCAGCCCCGAAACGTGCCGCATCCCAACGCGAGTTGGCCATCGCCATCATCTCGATAGCACAACAGGCCAGCCCGAAAGTTGCAGGCCATAAAGCATTCTTCTGTGCCCACCCGACAACCTTGCCTAGCTTGGTCGTTAATACCGTGTCATACAAAGACCCGGCGTATTCTTTGTTCAGCGCCTCAACAGCATCCTGAACGTTCAATTTAAGATTATTGACTTCGTTCCCGAAAGTCTCAGCAGCGTCTTCGATCAATCCCATTCCAAACCTCCTCGTCCCCAAATATAGACGTATGCTATTCCTAGAATGACTATGAAAATGGCCATTTCTACCAACCCAAACAATCCTAATTCACCTAATGCCACTGCCCATGGATACATGAACACCACCTCCACATCGAAGATGATAAAAAGCATGGCAATCGTGGCAAACCGCACCGGATAACGGCCTTTGGCCTCTTCGGTCGGGATTATACCACACTCATAAGGGAGCATTTTTTGTGGGCTTGGGTTGCGTGGACCCAACACTGTAGACAGTGCCAACAAGGCCCCAACTACGACAAGCGCAACCACCGCGAACAACGAAATGTAGAAATATTCAGCCATTTACCACCTTAATGGGTCTGCCCGATGATACCGGGTTCGCTTCCTCTATGAATAGTAATCCAATCTACTTGCCGGGAAAAGCAAAATCCCTTTTAACATTAATATGTTAGCACCCCCTAAAAAGATCGGGATAACAAGTCACTGGAGTCGGGATTATATCAGTCTGCCCTACCCTGTCAATAATTGATTTACCGAGGAATACCAACATTATCCCAGCCAATATAAAATCCAGAAAACCTTTAATTTAAAAGGGTTAACGAGGTTAAAAAACCGGGGCTTGAGATGGTTGAGGGCATTAATTAGCAGAGACGGGGCACAATGTTTAAAGTATCTCTATGGCCCGTCATTGCGAAGAGCACAGCGATGAAGCAATCCAAAACCTGGATCGCCGCACTCCTTCCCGTCGCTTGCGATGATGTGCAGAGGAGTTACACCAAAACACACCAGTCCCTTCTTCGGGGAAGAGAGGCTCACTTAACTAGGAATATTCTATATGTAGGCGGTAGATGAGACCACTGGGATTATCACCGGGGTCTTTGGCATCGGGTCGGGCGTAGCTGATCAATTCGAAGCTGATGGTGTTTTCCCCGGCCTGAACATACTGGTCGATGTCGATCAAAAATGGATCGGGATACTCTGCCCCGCCATATTCCTGCTTGAGACTAACATTGTTCACCGAGATACGGCAGGTGTCATCTGAGCGCAGCAGGATATCTGCCCGACGGATGGCGTTGGGGTTGTTGATGGGAAGGTCAAACTTGAAGCGGAATTTATGCTGGCTTCCGGTTTTAGCTTCTTCCAACGAAACGGCTTCACGAACCCAGACCCATTGACTGCCCTTGATGCCATGCCACCCACTTTCCATCTGACAAATGGAAGCATTGTTCCAAGTCTCCGACTCTGTTTCATAATATTCGGTTTCGCCGCTACTGGCCAGGACCAGTGTTTTAGTCTTATCCGCAATGGGGTCAGCCGCGTCCATATCAACCGGCTTACTCGACTCCCACATGATTTCGTTCATCTCTTTCCAATAATAAAACATGCCTTTCTTTTTATTGATCACTAACATGCTCGGCCTTGGAGTACTCAGGCCTAAGTAAGGCCCAATGTCGGCCACGATCACGCCGGAAGAACGCTCTGGGTCAATGGATATAAAAGAATGTGAGGGAATGGTGTCATAACTGTGCACGATCAGTTTCCCTGTATTTTCAGGTGGATTGTCCTGCTTAATTTCATCATGGAGCTTCTGCAATAAAAGCAGAGATGTTTTTATTTCGTTCAAAAATGTGTGCTTCCCGCCACCCTGCTTGGTGATCAACTCCACCACCGGAGAGTTAGGGTCTATAAGCAATAAGCGGATTTTTATTCCACTCAACACCTTATCTTTTATCAATTCCCGACTTGCGGTCGAAATTGACAGTAAAGAAGAACCTCCTATAAAAATTTCTTCTTTAACGTTTTCGAACAACTCCTCAAACGAAGTGGCTTGAGCAAGTTCGGATCGGTTCTTATAGAACCCATGAATCCCCAACCTAACCGCATCGGGATTAACAATTTGTTCCAATGCTTCTTTATATTCATTAAAGGTTAACTCCCGCAAAAAAACTTCATAACCGAGTGAAATCACCCCGATCAGGGAAATCAACAGAGCAAACTCGCGCACCGGGTGCAACCATATGCTGTGCGAATCGAACAACTTCTCAGAACCAATATAAACCCCAGCTCCGACTACAAAGATACCCACCGCCAGAAACAAGATGCGGTCACGCACCCATTGGCGAATATCCACTCCGCTATTTTTTACGGTTTTGGCCATTTTAAAAACACAGGAAAATATTTTTCAATAAAAGGTAGTGGTGGAGAGCAACCCGTTCACCTTTGATATTACAGGATAAGCTGGCATTTCACAATTTAGTTTTCACCACTAGCCGTGGGGGAAAGAACAGTAGTTCATTGAGCTGAAAGAACTTTTTCCCGCAACAAAATCAACCAAAAACTCACAATTTAGTTTTCGCAATAGTTGTACAACAATCATATTTAGAAATGATTAGGAAACAGTTGCACCTAGCTTAAGCCCGACTTGCGCCGCAAAAACCAGTCCATCGCCAGAAAACCAACCATCAAACTATAGGCCCACCAGTTATCCCAAAGGGAGAAAGACCGGCTATGACTTTTAACCTGAACATCAGGGTTAGCAAACTGGTAAGCGCTGAGGTCATCACTGCCGTTAAGAATGCGGTGCCTGCCGCCACTGACTTCGGAAATCTTTTTCAACAGAAACTCGTTAATAAGAGGCTTTTCGAATTCCACAGTATCCTTTAACACTGAGAACATAATTTCCTCTGTAAGAGATTCCCCTTCCAAGTCAGCCATTATTTGAGCTGTGTAAAACCCTTCCTCATCAGGAAGAAACGGAAAGACTCCTTCGCCCTGCTCGTCAGCTTTTAATTCTATTTCAGGGCGCGGTTCTTTTTTGAGGGATTGCAGGGTCAGTTTTGCCATCGTATCGGTAGCGGGATGGTAATTTTTTTTCAGCAACTTAAATTTTATCAGAACCTGCTCCCCTTCCTGATAGCGCTCTTTATCAGACTCCAACTGAAGTCTTCGCGTTTCTGGTTCCGCAATCAACCAGTCGATGACATTATTCCAAAACCTTTGGAAGTATCTGCCACTACCACCACTTCCCACATTCCTGAAGTTCCAGTTCCACATCGAGTCAGTACCCAGCAAGGCGGTTCGGCCTTTGCCAAAACCACCTACAACAAGAAGGGGGGCAGCAGAAGCTTTAGCATGCTGGGCGAGGACATGCGCATTCTTATCTGGAATCAATCCTTCATTGATACCCTGAAGTGGTGGAAGCGAACGCCATACTTCCTGATTACGATCCAATTCTTTCTCCAGACGCAAAATGGGGTGCCGGGAAAACTCTTGATTCAAGACAGCTTGAAAAGCCTCATCCACAAAAGGCCGATCGATATCTTCAAAATGCACAGGCAGAATTTCTTCAATAGGAGTCCGCGAATAACCTCCGCCTTGGAACGAAAGATCGCCACCAATCATTAAGAAGGCTCCGCCGTTTTGAACATATTTTCGGATATTACCCAAATACTTCTTATCAATAAACGGATCGTATCTAAAATTTTGAAAAATAATAAGGTCAAATGAGCTCAGATAATCGTCAAATAATAAATTTGAAGGAAAAGGAATCAAGCTGAGCTCTGTCGTCGGGGCCTCCACATCATCCCCCATATCCCTGAGAATAAAAAATGACAGCAAGTCCACTTTCGGGTTGTGGGCAAGAACCTCGCGCAGATATCGAGAATCCCACGCAGGACGACCATTGAGATGCAGTACTCGAATCCTATCTCGCACTACATTTATTTCGAATTCTTTTTCGTTGTTAGCCAGAATGAACTCGCCTGCAAACTTGGGCAGGCCAAGGGTATAAATTCTTTTGCCAGCCTTTTGAGGGATGAACTCCAACTCCACTTCATACCTTTTCGTTTCTTCACGCA
>CAJQRI010000034.1 GCA_905612265.1 uncultured Nitrospinota bacterium
CGAGATCGCAAAAGCGGCTGACATTTCATTTAGCGGCCAAATGCTTACACGTTACGAAGTTAACGAACATGGACTTGCCACAACCAACACCTTTAACGATTCATCAGATGCAGGAGACTTCGTAGTTTCCCGGACTAGGCTGAACGCCGATGTCGCTGTTAACGACACCACATCTGCATTCATTCAGATGTCAAGGAATGCAACATGGGGTGCTAACACTGCTACTAACAATAACACTGGTGGTGCTTCTGGAGCAAATAACGGATCATTTCAAGTTAGTGATGAAGACAATAACCTTGGTCTACATCAGGCGTATTTCACCTTGAAAAACTTCGCTTCTCTACCGGTAGATCTGAAAACGGGACGACAGCAAATCGTTCTTGATGGTCATCGCCTGTTCGGTAACACAATCTGGACCGTGGGTCAGCAAACTCACGATGCTGTGCGCTTGGACCATAAGCATGACAACATGTCTTTTTCATATGCTTATATCGTAGCATCTGAAGGTGGAACTCCCGGCAACAACGCAACTGCCAGTACAGACAAGGAAGTATCTGCGCATATGGCCTATTTCAAATATGCAGGCATTCTCGGTGGCAATATGTCCATCACATATGCTGGTATAATTGACCCTTGTGGAACAAATGGAACAGTCTGTGCCACAGAGAACACTGACAATGATATGCATACCATTGGCGTGCGCCAGGCTGGGCAACTCTACGGAATTGACTATCGCGGTGAATATTACTATCAATTTGGTGATGCAGATCAAGATGCTTCCACATTAACGAATGGTAATACAACTGTAGGCACAGCGACAGACCGTGACGCTTATATGTTTGGTCTTCGCATTGGTAAGACATTCAAAAATGTCACCATGAAACCAGGTCTTACCTTGTGGTATGACTATCTTTCAGGAACGTCTGACGCTGACTTGAATGCAACTGATCAAAAATGGAAAAGCTTTAACCCTGTGTTTGACACTGGTCACAAGTTCTATGGCCTCCAGGATATATTCCTCGGAATTGGAACTGGTAACGAGAATAATGGAACAGCAGCTTTAGGGTTGCAGGATGTTGCTATTAAAACCAAGATGTCTCCAGCGCCAGGTTGGACCTTGAAAGCCGACTACCACTGGTTCTATACAGCAGAAGGTATAGTAACTAACTCACAAAGAGGACTTTCTGGAGCCGGCGTAAATTTTGATGCCAAAGGCCCTGAGGGCATAAATCGTTCAGGTGGTAATGACATAGGTAATGAAATCGATATTACGCTTGTCAATAAGTATAATGCTAATACCACAATTACAGCTGGTTTCTCCAATTACGGCACAACCACATCATTTAGAGAATTGAGGAATGTTGATGGTGGTGGTGCAAATTGGGCATATCTAATGTTCGATGTAAAATTCTAAGTTTGTTTTTCTTAACCCCCGGCCTTTTGGCCGGGGGTTTTTTTTTGCCTAAAAAAACCCGGCAATAAAACAAATAAGTGAGCGACCTCTCTTTACTATTCACTTAAGGTATAATGAAAAACTCACCTGCTATATACATGTCTACAAAAAACAAGGTCACTATTAAATATATTTGGATGATGCTCAATGAAACTTAATTCTCTAATTTTTTTATTATTACTGTTTCTTCTCACAATTCCACAAAGTCTTGTGGCTAAAGACAAGAATTCTATCTTCACCCTTAATGGCAAATTGGTTCCAAAGGTTGTAGCCAGAGTTAATGGAGTTCCTTTAACCTCGAAAATTCTTCAACGCGAACTGTTCGCCTTTCGATTTCAATCCAAACAAAATGGAAAGGAAATAAAGCCCGAAGAGGAATACAGCATAGCCCGTGAATTACTCAAATTAGTAGTGGCACGTGAGCTGGTAGTGCAAAAAACAAAAAAACTCGGCATTACAATTACAGATAAAAGAATAGACATTCAGCTTAAAAATATTGAAGACCAGTTTCCCAGCCACGAGTCATTCATAAATGCTCTTGCGTTTCAGCATATGAATATAGCCTCTTTAAAAGAAAAAATTCAAAGAACCTTGCTTGAAGACGAATTGATGCGTCAGGAAATAGCTCCAAAAGTCAAAGTCCGAGATAAAACGATCAAAAAATATTATGATGACAATAAAGCCAGGTTCACAAAACCGGTCATGTACCGGGTAAGCCATATTCTTACAACAACCCTCAGACCTGCTGTAAAAGCTGAAGATAAAGCCAGCCAAAATAAAGCCGCACGCCTCACTAAGATGATCAATACAGAAGCCAAAGAAAAAATAAATTTAATCATAAAAAAAATTCATGCAGGTGAAAATTTTTCCGATTTAGCCAAAAAATACTCAGAAGATAAAGTTTCAAAAGAATCAGGCGGTTCTCTAGGTGAACTCCATCCTGATAGCACCATTCCTGAAATTTCCGCTGAAATGATTAAGCTTAATGAAGGGGAAACCAGCGGAATCATTCAGAGCGAGTTTGGCTATCATATTCTCAAGCTGGAAGAGATCATGCCAAGCAGACTGATTCCATTTCCTGAAACTAAAACGGATATTATGAATCTTCTACTTAAACTGGAAACACACAAACTCTTTACAACCTATGTCGAAGATCTGGGTAACCACGCAACAATTGAAGTCCTTCTTTAAGCTTAAAAAGAGAATGCAATATCATATAAATATATAAGTTAGCCTTCATCTCAACGTTATAACATGACCACTCTACTTACAGGTGCCACCGGATTTCTTGGTTCTGCTCTCGCTAGAGAATTACTAAAAGATGGCCAAACACTCAAGCTTCTCATTCGCAAAAACACCGATACCCGCAATATTGATGACCTAGATTGCGAGGTAGTGTATGGGGATTTGCGCGACCGGGAATCATTGAAATCAGCACTTACCAGATGCAAAACTCTCTACCACACGGCAGCGTACTACAGTCTATGGAGCCGGGACAAAGAAATTATATACGATATCAATGTTCAGGGAACTCGAAACATTCTTGAATCCGCGCTTGAAGCTGATGTTGAAAAAGTCGTTTATACTAGCACTGTCGGGTGTATCGGACTAGCGGACGATGGTACCCCCGCCAATGAAGATCGCCCTATGAACACCGCGACCCTTTGCAACGATTACAAGTTATCAAAATATAAAGCAGAGCAGGTTGCTCTTGATTTATTTGGAAAAGGACTTCCGATAGTCATCGTTAACCCAAGTACACCTGTGGGACCTCGCGATATCAAGCCCACACCCACGGGGAAAATTATTCTGGATTTTATGAACCGTAAAATGCCAGCCTATATAGATACCGGGCTTAACTTAATAGACGTTGCTGATTGTGCCCGTGGTCACATCTTGGCAGAGAAAAAAGGGCGTCTGGGTGAACGCTATATTCTTGGCAACAAAAACATGTCCTTAAAAGAAATTCTTATGGCATTGGAGGTTTTAACCGGACTCAAAGCACCAAGAATAAAAATGCCCTATTGGGTCGCCTATTCTGCCGGGTTGGCCTGCGAATGGATATCCGATTCTATCACTCACCAGCCGCCTGCAGTCCCTCTAGCAGGAGTTAAGATGGCAAAATATTATATGTACTTCGATGCATCAAAGGCCGTCCGAGAACTCGGCCTGCCACAAAATCTGGTTGAAAATGCTCTCGGGCAAGCGGTTCATTGGTTTACAGAAAACTCAGTCTGATTTCATGGAAATAATTTCTCTTTTATGGGGAACAGTACTCCTCAGGCCCTACGTTTTCGTTTTCCTCGCGTTTTATCTAGCAATTGCTATCTTAAATATGGGCGTAGTTCGATCTCTCTATTTTACGGGTCTTGCCTATCTCGTGGCTTTTCTCTGCGAATACTCATCAACGCGAAACGGATTTCCCTTCGGATTTTACACCTATATTGATACCACTCGAGATCAGGAATTGTGGATCAGCAATGTTCCGTTCATGGATTCGCTTTCATTCTCGTTTCTGATCTACTTCAGTTATACCCTGAGCCTTTTAAT
>CAJQRI010000035.1 GCA_905612265.1 uncultured Nitrospinota bacterium
TTGCTCAAAACATTTGGGTTAAAGGAATGGTTGTTGCGTATACCCTTATTGATTTGTGGGATGGTCAGTATTTGTCAGGTTTACTACTTGGGCAGAAGACTGTCGAGGAGTTCTGCAGTAGGATTTTTTACCGCATTTTTGATGGCCATCTGTGAAAAACATATTTTCTACTCCACAAATGCACGAGGTTATCTCGTAATTATGGTGTTGGCTATGATAGTTGTTAATTGTTTGCTGAACCGTCTTGAAGGTCATTCATTTAAAGCTAAAAAACTTTCGAATAGGATTAGTGGAGGGAGTGCATTTTTGGGTTGGGTAGTTATTTGGCTTGTGGGAACTTGGACGGTACCAACTTTTTTGTTTTTTGAAGTTTCAGTCGCAATTTTTATAGTAGGACTATTGTTAGCGGGAAACAGCTTGCCGCAATATCAAAGAGTTTATCTGTTATTGCCTTTGGCCTCATGTGCAGCAGGAAGCATCGGTTTTTATTTGCAGTACTTTGTGCTAATTGATTCAGAAATGTTGGCTCATGCAAGTTCATATGCGGCAAAAACAACATGGCTACTGTTTTTTCCTGAGATTCTGGCAGAATGGATTAAGCCCTTTGAACTGGCTAGTATTCTACTTTTTTTATTTGCGTTAATGGCCTTGAGAAAAATCGTTCAACAAAACCAAAACTGGGCATTTCTATTAGTATGTGTTTGGCTCGGTCCCGTCCTTGTGAGTTGTATTGGTTTTTTTCTCGAAAAACTTCCTGGTCTCCCTCATCCGCGAACATTTTTTTATCTACAACCTTTTTTCATTTTTCTGGGAGTGATGGGGGCTCGAGAAGCTGGGGTTGTATTATTACTAGCTGTGAAACGAAAATACGAATTTCATAAAAGCAGTGAGCTAGTTATAATAGGAGTTTTTGGGGGGATTCTTCTACTGGTCTCTGGGTTAAATTTTTTTCAAAACATATATCCTGAACGAAATTCTAGAGAACCTTTAGATAGGGTGCATGATTTTATTAAAACCTTAAAACTGAATGACCTACTTTTGGTGTCAAATAAGGTTCATGTGGAATTATACCTTTATGGTGCTAGAAGTATGCGAGATCGATTAGATAACATATTACATAGCAAAAAATTAGGAAATATATACTATCTGAATTACGAGGTAAATATTACTTTGAGAGGTCAGGATACTTTAAACAAAGAAGTGCAATACCTGAAATTTCATAGATTAATAGGGGATATACAAAATCCAATACTTCCCCAAAAAGCATTTATATTAGAAAGAGAATTTGGTTCTTTTAAGTTTTATCGTTTAAAACAGGATTGGTTAAAACAGTTTTCAAGTTGGGAGAGGGCAGGGCTACAAGCGAATTCATTAAAAACACAAGCCTATAGTTGGGAGAATATATCAAACTCAACAGGAATACGGCCCTTAATTCGGATTGAAGATTCCTTTACTTTAGCAATGGAAAATAAGGGGCGCCAGTTTTATAATGATCTAGGTTTCACATTGAACTTAGTCGATATTTCAGACAATAATCATAAATTTTTAGCTAATTTGTTGGAAGGGTCCATTAAAAAAAATGAGATTGCTTATGATCCAACTTGGTCGGTTAATCCATGGGTATTGGATCACCCCTTTGGGAACCAAATTTTTGGAAAGGTCTGGAATCCAGCAATTTTCATATCTCAAGGCTTAGGAAATGTTTCAGTACTTCAAGTGCATGTCAATCGACATATAGGCAAAGGTGCTTTGAGGAATTTTTTGAGTTATCGCATTGAAGAACCTGGAGTTGAACAAAAATGATCGTTGTTACGGGAGGAGCAGGTTTCATTGGCAGTGCTCTGGTGCACGGGCTTAACCAAAAAGGAATTGAGGATATCTGGCTTGTAGATGATATTGACCATCCTAAAAAACAGAAGAATTTAGACACTCTTACCTATGAGCGATGTGTGGGTATAGATAATTTTTTAAAGGAAGTAACAGTACTAAAGGGGTGCTCGGCGATTCTTCATATGGGAGCTTGTTCATCCACAACGGAAACCGACGAAATTTATCTACGAAAAAATAACTTTGAATACACACAATCCCTTGCCAAGTACTGTCTGAAAAAAGATGTTCGTTTTATCTATGCCTCTAGTGCCGCAACTTATGGTGCTGGAGAGAATGGTTACTCCGATGATAAATCGACACTTGAAACCCTGACTCCTCTCAATTTATATGGTTACAGCAAGCAATGGTTTGACCTCTGGGCCAAAGAGGCGGGAGCACTGGAGACTATCGTAGGGCTTAAATATTTTAATGTATTCGGCCCGAACGAATATCACAAAGGTGATATGCAGAGCATGGTCCGCAAAGGTTTTTTGCAGGCACGTGATGCAGATTCTCTGAATCTATTTAAATCTTACAAGCCGGGGTATGAAGACGGTGGGCAGGAAAGGGATTTCTTGTACGTGCGCGACGCAGTGGCAATGACATTGTTTTTTCTTGAGCGCAAAGATATCGGGGGAATCTTTAATGTTGGATCGGGCAAAGCGAGAAACTGGAATGACCTGGCTTCGGCAGTCTTTCAGGCACTGAATAAAAAACTTAATATTAAATATATAGAGATGCCGGAATCAATCCGCAATCAATATCAGTATCACACTTGTGCTGAGATGGGAAAAATTCGGTCTGCTGGGTATACGGAGTCAATCACTTCTTTAGAGGAAGGAGTTTCAGATTATATTAAAAATTACCTAGTTTCAGATAAACACCTTGAGTGAACTTTGCGGATCAACTGGCTTTATGCTTTTCTATAATTTTTGCCAGGGTATTTGTAGTGGAATGGCCCTCGACAATGGGGATGAGCTCAACCTTTGCTCCGTAGCCTTCAACGATTTCCCGACCGACAACTTCATCAATTTTATAGTCATTCCCTTTTACCAGAATATCGGGTTTGATTTCTCGGATGAGTTTTTCTGGAGTGGTTTCGCTAAATAATGTGATGTAGTCGATGTATTTTAAAGCCGCAAGAATATTGGCGCGTTCTTTTTCGCTTTTAATGGGCCGGTTTTCCCCTTTTAACTTCTTAACGGATTGATCGGTGTTGAGTCCAACTACAAGAATATCTCCCATGGATTTTGCTTTTTGCAGGAACTCGATATGTCCTCCATGGATAATGTCGAAACAACCATTGGTGAACACCACCTTTTTATCGGTGCTCTTTGCCATGCTTATAATTTTTTTCAGCTCTTCAAGTTCGAGAACGGTATGAGAGGTGCGTAACATTTCCTCCTGTAGAAATTCGTTGATTTCTTCCAATGTGACGACAGCGGTTCCTACCTTGCCTACAACAACGCTGGCGGCCATATTTGACAGCCATGCGGCTTCCGTATAATCGAAACCCACAAACACGGCCATACTAAATACGCTGATAACAGTGTCTCCGGCACCAGTAACGTCAAAGACTTCTTTGGCCACAGTGGGAATAGATACGAGTTTTTCTTTATTTTGATATAGCGACATACCATCTTTCCCCTGTGTTATGAGGATTGCCTGCGCTTTTGTCAGGTTCAAAAGGTATTCGGCGGCCCGACCCAAGTCTTCATTATCTTCAATCTTGATGGGAACCGAGCGAGCAACCTCCTTGAGGTTTGGGGTGATGATGGTGGCACCTTTGTATAGGGAAAAATCTGAGCTTTTGGGGTCGACGATAACGGATTTCTGAGATTTTTGAGCCCGGTGCATAACAGCTTTGATGACTTTTTCTGTCAGGATGCCTTTATGGTAATCGGAACAGATAATTCCATCCATTCCGGGAATAACCTGGTTGATATACTGAATTAACTTCTTTTCGGTTTCTTCGGTGATGGGACGGTTATCCTCCTTGTCTACGCGCAAAATCTGTTGGTTATGAGCGATAATCCTCATCTTGGAAGTTGTGGGTCGATGGACGAACCGAAAAATTCCTTCTGTTTGAATGGAGCGGTCATGGATAGTTTGTAAAAGTTTGTCACCTTTTTCATCCTGCCCAATGGCACCGCATAGGTGAACTTCGCAACCAAGACCCACAAGATTATTAGCGACATTGGCGGCTCCACCCAAAGCCAGGTTTTCGGAGCGTGTTTCCAGAATAGGAACGGGTGCTTCTGGAGAGATGCGATGCACTGCTCCCCAGATATATTCATCCAGTATCAAATCACCGACAACGAGAATTTTTGGTCGTTCACTATTGTTAAAAAAATGCTTAAACTTTTCTTTCATTTACAAGTCTTCTTCAATAAGTTCGCAAATAATATGCCCGATAGTTATATGTACTTCCTGAATTCTAGCTGTATCATTGGAGGGAACGATGATGGATAAGTTCGCAACCTCTTTTATTTTACCCCCATTATTACCCACCAGTCCAATAGTCTCTGCGCCGAGTGCGTTGGCTCTTTTTAATGCTCTAACAACATTTTCCGAGTTGCCACTGGTGCTGATTCCCACTACGGCATCATTTTCCCGGGTATGGGCTTCAACTTGTCTCTCAAAAATTGTGTCAAAGCCGTAATCATTGCCCAAAGCAGTTAACGAAGAAGTATCGACGGTGAGAGCGATTGCGGGTATGGCCAGACGCTCTTTTTTGAACCTCCCTACCAATTCTGCAGCAATATGTTGAGAGTCGGCGGCGCTTCCTCCGTTGCCCATCAATATTAGCTTTCCCCCTTTTTCAAGACAAGACTTGATACGATTTGCGGCTTCTAAAATATCTCCTGAAAGGGTATCAGCGACCGTCTTTTTTAATTCAGCACTGGCATAAAGAAAATCTTTAACGCGTTGCATAAGCCCTCACTGTGAAAAAATCTAATAAAAAAACATCTTATATAATGTGGCTACTATTTTACAGTAAGCCTTCATCAGCAAAACTAAAAAATCCATTTACACCAATTATAATATGATCGACAATATGAATCCCTATAATTTTCCCGGTTTGGTTGAGTCGATCAATAACTTCGAAGTATTTCTGGCTTGGGGTGGGTTTTTCGCTTGGGTGTTTATGAATCAAGGAAAATAATGTGGCAGATTCCCGGATTGTTGGGGTCATAAACTCGCGGGGCTGAATAATGCAGACAGTGAAGCTTCCTTTCGATATAGTCAGGTCTTTAATGAGCTGTAGTTTGGGTTCCAGAAGCACAATCTTTACACTTTCCTTTTTCAGGTTTCTTAGAAAAGGAAAAAACTTTTCTACAAACGCCTGACCGGATTTTAGTTTGATCCTCACTCTGGTAGGCTTTGAAGCCATGCGCTTTCCCACCTCCAGCGGAGCTTTTGTTTTTGCCGCCTTGGCCGAACCAATGGCTTTTATTTGACACATTTCGTTATCTGTTGCCTGATTGAGGTTCTCTCGAGTGCCAAACGCACTAAGCAAATTCTGACTCAAGTCCACCGCATTTTTTTTGAGCGCCGACACCTAGAGCCGATTTGGATTCCCCGCAGATGTTTGTTCGACATGGTGCTGCTGCCATACTTAATTAACCTCTTATGCGGTCGCTCTTCTTCCGGCAGTAGTTTATGGTAGATTTGTTTTCTCCCAACATAATAGCATCCTGGATTTCAGGTTTTCAGCTGTTCTTTAAAATATTCTAAAGTTGATTGCAAACCCTCATCCAGACTGACAACAGGTTCCCAGTTTAAATATTTTTTGGCGCGGGTGATATCGGGTTGGCGAATTTTTGGGTCGTCTTCGGGTAAGGTAACCTGGATAATTTTACTCTTGCTGTTCGTGGCTTGCAAAATTTTATAGGCCATCTCCTTAACCGTCATTTCATTTGGATTGCCAATATTGACAGGATAGTTCTGCTCTGACATCAGCAGGCGATAGAGGCCTTCAACAAGATCCGAGACGAAACAGAAACTTCGTGTTTGAGAACCATCTCCGTAGACTGTTAAATCTTTTCCCGTGAGTGCCTGTTTTAAAAAATTGGGAATGGCGCGCCCGTCATTGACTCGCATGCGCGGCCCATAGGTATTAAAAATACGGACGATCTTGGTATTGATGCCATGAGTTCTGTGATAAGCCATCGTGATGGCTTCGGCAAATCGTTTGGCTTCGTCATAGACACCACGTGGGCCAATAGGGTTAACGTTACCCCAATACTCTTCCGGTTGTGGATGGATCAAAGGGTCGCCATAAACTTCAGAAGTGGAGGCCAGAAGTAAAGTGGCTTTTTTAGATTTTGCCAGCCCTAGGGCATTATGTGTGCCCAATGCTCCAACTTTAAGGGTTTGAATGGGGAGCTCTAAATAGTCAATGGGACTGGCAGGGGAGGCAAAATGCATAATATAATCCAGTTCGCCTTCCAGGTCGATAAACTCAGAGATATTATGTTTAACAAATTGGAACTTATCGTTTTTTATGTGGGATATATTATCTATAGAGCCGGTGATGAGGTTATCCATACAGATGACCTCATGGCCTTTATTCAGAAAGTATTCGCATAAATGCGAACCGAGAAAACCTGCACCACCTGTTATTAATGTTCTTGGCATATGTACCTCACGATTGTTTTGGAAGTGGGACTGTATCAAACAGGGTTCCCCGTTCAACTTTATGGCCAGCTAGAAAACTTTTGGTTGGCATACTTTTTTTTCCTGCCGGTTGAAGCTCGGTGATGATAAGTCGTCCTTTTCCGGTACCGACCTCAATGCCTAAGTCTGTAACCCGGGCAACCTTGCCGGGGGTATCATCAGGGGATCCCTCACTAACTTGGACTTTTAATATTCGTAACCGCTTTTTGTTTAACAAGGTGTAGGTTCCCGGCCACGGAGTTAAGCCTCGGACCTTATTAGAAAGGGTGGTTGCAGATTGATCCCAGTGTATCAGACCTTCTTCTTTTTTTAGTTTAGCCGCATACGTGACCTGGCTATGATCCTGCTGGATAGGTAGTAGCGTATTTTCTACAAGTCTCTTGAGGGTTTCGAGTACCAGAGCTCCACCCATTTTTGACAAGGTATCGTGCAAGGTTTGCGCGGTATCAGTCTCATGAATAGGAGTTTCTTGCATGAGCAAAATATCTCCGGTATCCATGCCTTTGTCCATAATCATAGTGGTGACTCCCGACTTTGTTTCGCCGTTAAGAATAGCTCGATGGATAGGAGCCGCGCCCCGGTATTTTGGTAAAAGTGATGAATGCAGGTTTATGCAGAACTGTGTGGGAATTTTAAGAAAAGTAGCGCTTAAGATTTGCCCAAATGCGACCACGATAATTACGTCAGGTCGATTTTGTTTTAATGACTCGATAAACTCGGGATCATTAACCGTTTTGGGTTGCAGTATGGGAAGGTCAGAATCCAATGCATATTGCTTGATTGGCGAAACAAGAAGCTTCTGCCCCCGTCCCTTTGGCCTATCGGGTTGTGTGATGACCGCCAGTATGGAATGCGAAGATTGGTGAAGGGATTTTAGGGTGGGAAGCGCAAATTCTGGCGTCCCCATAAAAATAATGTTCATGCATCCTGCTCTTTGATTTTCTTTTTGAATTTTCGTTTTAGAATATCCCGTTTTACCTTTCCGAGATTGTCCCAAAAAAGCACACCATTTAAATGATCCATTTCATGTTGAAAGGCTCGGGCCAGATATCCCTGAGCTTCGTAGCGAACTTCGTTTCCATCTAGATCGTAGCCTTTGATTTCGACCTGGCTGGCCCGGTTCACTTCTGAAATCACATCGGGAATGCTCAGACAACCTTCTTCACCGAGCTCGCTACCTTCCATCGCGGTGATTTCGGGGTTGACCACGGTGACCAGATTATCCTTGTCGGTTTCAACGCCGATGTTGACCACAAATAAGCGCCACGGTAATCCAATCTGATTAGCGGCAAGCCCGACTCCCGGAGCGGCGAGAGTGGTTTCCACCATATTCTCAGCAAGGGTGACCAGCTCCCCATCAATATTCTCAATGGGCAGGCACAATTTCCTTAAAACAGGATCGAGGCAGTTTTTAATCTCTAGTAAAGCCATGCTTAATAAACCTTATCGGTCAATGACAAGAATATCATCAGGGTCAATTATAGGACAATCTTAATACCGAATGGGTCAGGAATCTAGTCCCACTCGGCGCAATCTATTTGCGGAGATACTCCGCCTAGGTGGTGTATTCCGCATTGATTTTAACGTAATCATACGATAAGTCGCAGGTCAAAACTTCTTCCCATTCTTTGCCACCATGCAGGTCAATGGTTATATTTATTTCATGTTGCTGCATGGCTTTGACCAGTTTCTGCGGCGATAAATTTGTTGGACTGCCTTTTTTTACCAGCAGGTTTTTATTTAACAATATATCTACTTTGTCGGGATCAAAGGGTGCGCCGGCATTTCCAACTGCGCAAAAGATTCGTCCCCAGTTCGGGTCTTCTCCAAACAATGCCGTTTTGACAAGCGATGAAGTGGCAATGGAATTTGCTATGAGATA
>CAJQRI010000036.1 GCA_905612265.1 uncultured Nitrospinota bacterium
TCTTTATTCTTCAGCGCAGGCTCACTCATCGTGATAAGTCGGTGATCCAGAACATTATCCATATCTCCACTTAAGTCCTGGGTACAGACATTGCGTATGGCGACTTTACTATCCACATCCTGCTTGTACAGAATTCGGCTGACATCAACTCCATGCGCCTTCCAATGCTCGTTAGCATAACTTGCCTCAATAAGGTCGACCCGGCCGATCAAGTCATCAAATTTACTTATGCCCAACTCAGCCATGATCTCCCGAACCTCTCGAGCTATGAACGTAAAAAAGTTGACCACATAATCAGCCTTACCCGTGAACTTCTTGCGAAGAGTCGGGTCCTGAGTAGCGATCCCAACAGAACAGGTGTTGAGATGACATTTACGCATCATGATACAACCCATAGTCACCAGTGCCGTTGTAGAGAAACCAAATTCATCGGCTCCTAAAATTCCACCTATCACCACATCGCGACCTGTTTTAAGCTGACCATCTACCTGGACACGAATCCGTCCTCGTAAATCGTTGAGTACAAGAATCTGCTGAGTTTCGGATAAACCCAACTCCCAAGGAAGTCCAGCATGCTTAATGGAGGTTTGCGGTGAGGCCCCGGTCCCGCCATCATGCCCGGCAATCAACACCCCTTCAGCATGTGCTTTTGAAACACCAGCGGCAATGGTCCCTACTCCTGCCTCGGCAACAAGTTTTACACTGACCCTGGCATCTGGGTTCGCATTGTGCAAATCGAAAATCAACTGTTGCAAATCTTCAATAGAATAGATGTCATGATGAGGAGGGGGTGAAATCAAACCCACTCCCGGAGTAGAGTGTCTAATTTTAGCGATGTACTCACTGACCTTATGGCCCGGCAACTGACCTCCTTCTCCGGGCTTGGCTCCCTGCGCAATCTTGATCTGCATTTCATCGGCAGTAGACAAATAGAAACTGCTTACTCCAAAACGCCCTGAAGCCACCTGTTTGATTTTACTACGACGGGAATCCCCGTTGGCATCAGGTGTATTGCGAACGCTGTCTTCTCCACCTTCACCCGTGTTGCTTCGACCACCCAGCCGGTTCATAGCAATGGCCAATGTTTCATGCGCTTCACGGGAAATAGAACCAATGGACATGGCCCCGGTACAAAATCGTTTAGTGATTGCTTCTATCGGCTCGACCTCATCAATAGAAATGGGTTGAGTTTTTCTAAATTTGAATAACCCGCGCAAGGTACATTGGCGAGTGCTTTCATTATCTGCATGGTTAGAGAATTTCTTAAAAGTGGCGTAATTATTCGAGCGTGTGGAATGCTGCAATAACCCTATCGCATTCGGATTGAGCATGTGCTTCTCTTCACCACGACGCCAATGATAACTACCCCCCTGATCAAGAATGGAAGAAACTTCTTTACCAAATCCTTTTTTGTGACGAGCCAAAGCTTCTTTAGCCAGGATATCAAGATCGGCACCACTTATGCGGGAAGGTGTCCCGGTAAAATAGTGGTCCACCACCTTTTCACTCAACCCAACCACTTCAAATACCTGTGCTCCGCGATAACTCTGGATGGTGGAGATGCCCATTTTCGCGGTGATTTTGAAAAGTCCTTTGCGTGTAGCCTTAATAAAATTGGATATTGCAGTTTCAGCATCGAGTTTTTCCAAAAACACACCCTCTTCAGCAATTTGCGCAACCGTTTCATAAGCCAGATAAGGATAAATTGCGCCAGCTCCATAACCGATCAACAACGCGAAATGCATCATTTCACGAGCCTCGCCGGTCTCAACCAGCAACCCTACCCTTGTGCGCGTTTGTTCCCTCAGTAAATGATGGTGCACTCCAGCCGTAGCAAGCAAACTGGGAATGGGAACATGATTTACGTCCATTTCCTTATCAGAAAGAACTAATATAGTGGCCCCATCTTCTATTGCCTGAGATGCCTGCTGGCATAGTTTATCCATTGCCCTTTTCAAACCAGCTTGTCCTTCTAAAGCTTGAAATAGTATCGGCAATACCACCGTTTTCAAATCGGTTTGGTCCAGGCTACAAATCTTTTTCATTTCATCGCCGGTGAGAATGGGATGCTCAACTTTCAATTTGCGACAATGTTCCGGCGACTCGGTTAATAAGTTTCTTTCCTTACCCATAGTCACTTCCATCGACATGACCAGTTCTTCGCGTATCGAGTCGATAGCGGGATTAGTCACCTGTGCAAACAACTGCTTAAAATAATTAAACAGGAGCTGGGGCTTCTGCGATAAGATCGCCAAAGGGGTGTCATTACCCATAGATCCGGTGGCTTCTGTGGAATTTCCGACCATAGGTGCGATCACAAATTTTAAATCTTCAATAGAATAACCAAAAACCACCTGTCTGTTCAAAACTGTTTCATGATCGAGCTTGAACTGAAAATCTGTTGCAGGTAAATCTTTAAGGTTGATCTGGTTTTCCTTGACCCATTTCGTATAAGGTTTTTGGGTCGAAATTTTCGCTTTGATTTCTTCATCTGAAATGATGCGGCCTTCATTAATATCGATGAGAAACATTTTCCCCGGTTGCAATCGACCTTTGTATTCGATGTTGGCTTCATCAACCGGAACAACCCCCACTTCCGAAGCCATGATAACCAGACCATCTTTGGTCACATAATAGCGTGAAGGACGCAAGCCGTTCCTGTCCAGCACAGCACCACAAGTTTCCCCATCGGTGAATGCAATCGAGGCAGGACCATCCCAGGGTTCCATCATCGAAGCATGGAACTCATAGAATCCGCGTTTATCGTCATCTATGGTTTCGTGTCCGCTCCAAGGCTCGGGGATCATCATCATCATCGCGTGCGGAAGAGATCGCCCCGTCAAGAACAACAACTCCAAAGCCTGATCAAAGTCTGCCGAGTCACTGCCACCCGGAGCAATGACAGGAAGGATCATATTAATATCTTCAAATGAAGGCGATTCAAACATCGACTCGCGAGCATCCATCCAGTTCTTGTTGCCCCGAACCGTATTGATCTCTCCATTGTGAGCAATATATCGGAAAGGTTGCGCTCTCCCCCATGAAGGAAAGGTATTAGTGCTATAGCGGGAATGAGCCAACGCCAACGCAGAAACCATGTTCGGGTCTTGCAGGTCGAGATAATAGGTCTCCAGTTGCGGAGCCATTAGCTGCCCTTTGTAAATCAGAGTCTTGCTAGAAAGACTGCAAGTGTAAAAGCTTTCATTATTGTCATTGAGACCAGCCCGGCGCACCCCATGAGCTGAACGCTTGCGAACACAATAAAGTCTTCTCTCGAAAGCCAATTGATCCTTGATATCAGGTCCTGCACCCACAAAAAGTTGTTTGACCACCGGTTCGACAGAGCGGGCCATTTTTCCTATCGTTGTGTTATCTACCGGAACATCGCGCCAGCCGAGAAGTTCTAATCCTTCCGTCACAACAGCACGCTCCATGATTTCCTGGCCCTGCTTGGTATCTTCACCAACAGGTAGGAATATATTTCCGACCGCATAACGGCCCGCCTCAGGCAGATCAATACCGGACTTTATGCATTCCACCTGGAAGAACTGATGAGGTATCTGAATGAGAATCCCGGCACCATCACCCGTCGCAGAATCTGAACCGCAGGCCCCTCGGTGCTCAAGTTTTTTGAGGATTTCTAATCCCTGAGCGATAATCTTGTGGGATTTCTCTCCCTTCATATTCATGACAAACCCCACTCCACAGCTATCTTTTTCGAAAGCAGGATCGTAGAGGCCTTGTTTTTTTGGAAAAGCATGCATAGATTAATTAACTCATTGAATTTTAAAAGCGTATTAATTTACTCAAGTATCGAAAATTCAACGTATTTTCAATACGAAACTATTTATAACAGCAAGAGTCATGCCTTTGGCAACTATTTGATATCAATAGGTTTAGCACACTCACATTCAGCGAAGAGTAGTTAATATACACAATTATATGTATACTTTACGGAAAAATTGTATTTTTTCCGTCTAAAGTAAACAAGCGTTACACCTTCATCGATAGCCACGCAAGTCTTGGGGAAATTTATATAGCTATTATAATTGAATCATACATTAAAGTGGCAGATTTCCTCCATACCGCCACCAAATGAACATCCCCGTCTTTTAGTATTCAAGGAGCAAGGGCATCATCACCGATGAGTCTGATATCAGTGGAGCATTAATCACAAAGAGTATTGGCTCCGGAAAAACAAAGGTACTGAATCGAAAGCAAATGAAGGTTTTGGATTACATGAACCGTAATCTCCAGACCATTGGGGTCGAGACAAGTATAAAAGATGCAACTCTTGGTTTACAAAAAAAAGATCGGATCTATCAACGTTATAGACAATAAAAATATTGGTCGGCATCATCAGCGTTGGTATCCCCCTCTATGCCAAGAATAAAAAAAGCAAGCCTATTTCTTTTGCCTCGATCATTGCGAAACAGCCCCTTGGTAAAAATTATTGAAAAGGCCGGGTTCAAGGTGCTAAATTTCATCGACTGAGTCATTTGCATCGCGCATTTTTATTGCGCCCTTTTTCTGATACCAGAAAGCATATCCTCAGCACTTAAACACCGTTGCCTCCTCAAACCTTAAATATTTGTATTTTGGATTCGCTTTCGTTTACAATAGAATTTCTACGATATTAAAATTCAAAAAATAGGCTTGAGACAATGTTTATTCAATCCAAAAGACAATTCCCATTACCTTCTTGTCTCAAACTAAGCTTACTTGCCCTACACTAAGGGCGATCCTTAACTTTCTTTTATCAGGATCCCCCAACCTGCTTTATTTAAGCACCCAACTCATTCAGTAATTTATTTCTTCCGATACCGATGAAAACCTTCCAATCCTTTGGTATTTTGCTAGTTACCTCTTATAATATGTAAGACTTATTTATTTGAAAGGAGATTTTTTAGTCATGCAACCCGAAAAACTCATCATCTTTGACACCACATTAAGAGACGGGGAACAATGCCCCGGTGCCAGCTTGAACATCAAGGAAAAACTTGTGATCGCGCGCCAACTGGCTCTACTTAATGTCGATGTGATTGAAGCGGGTTTTCCGATTGCTTCTCCGGGAGATTTCGAATCGGTAAAACAGATTGCCGAGGAAATCCGTGGTGCAAAAATAGCTGGTCTTTCACGGGCATTGGAGAAGGATATAGAGGCAACTGCCAAGGCTTTGGAAAAAGCCGAATCTCCACGCATCCATGTTTTCCTCTCTACCTCAAAAGTGCATCGCGAACATATGGTTGAAAAAGCTAAAGGAGAAATCATCGAAATGGGGGTGAAAGCTGTTCAGTTTGCTCGCAAATATTGCGATGATGTGGAGTTCTCTCCCATGGATGCTACTCGCACTGAAAAAGATTTTCTCGCCGATGTGACCCGCGAAGTCATCAGTGCTGGCGCTACGACGGTGAATATTCCTGACACAGTGGGTTACACGGTGCCGGAAGAATTCGCTGAACTAATTCGGTATTTGAGGTCTAATGTTTCTAATATTGATCAAGCAGTTATTAGTGTGCATTGCCATAACGATCTCGGACTCGCCGTTTCCAATTCTCTTTCGGCCGTTCAGGCCGGGGCGAGGCAGGTCGAGTGCACCATCAACGGCATTGGCGAACGGGCCGGGAATGCAGCCATGGAAGAAGTGGTCATGGCTGTCAGAACCCGAAAGGATTTTTTTAGCAGTGTCTATACAGGGATCGAGACAAAACATATCCAAGCGTGCAGCAAACTGGTCAGCAGCTTGACGGGATTCTTTGTGCAACGCAACAAAGCCATTGTCGGGAAAAATGCGTTCGCGCACGAGTCTGGCATCCATCAGCATGGTTTTCTCAAACGTAAAGACACTTTCGAGATCATGGATCCCAAGGATGTGGGCGGTGAGGAGTCGGAGCTAGTGATGGGTAAACA
>CAJQRI010000037.1 GCA_905612265.1 uncultured Nitrospinota bacterium
ACCGGCACCACTCCGTAATCGGAGTTTCCCATCTCGACTTCAGAAAAAACTGTCTCAATATTTCCGCAAGGATTGAACGTGCAGGAATGACCAAAATGCCGCACTGCTGCCTGATGGCTGAAGGTGGTTTCCGGCCCGAGAAAAGCAATTTTTAAAGGCTTTTCTAACGCTAATGTGGCAGAGAACAGCTCACGAAAAATAGAATCTATGGATGAGTTGGGAAAAGGACCCTTGTTCTGTTCCTTCAACCGATCAAGTATAGCCCGCTCACGCTGAGGAACATGAAAATGCGTCATCTTCCCCTGTCGGGACTTCTCTTCACCAATTCCTTTGGCCAAACGACCACGGCGACTGATCAGCTTTGCTAGCTGGTCATCAATTTTATCAATCTGCTGGCGCAGATCATCTAACTGAGACAAAAAACAAATACCACCTTTACTTAGATTTCCCTCAATCTCTTGCATGGGATAGTTGATCATTCCATAATTCAGCCCTACAATGCAAGCGGTAAATTCAAAAAAAACTGATACTTGGTAAGTCATCGGGTTTTTCGTACTAATTATTCTAGAGAGGTCACTCCAATGATATTGCTTGAATTCAGCATGAGTCCAATGGACAAAGGGGAAAGTGTCAGCGAACAGGTGAGCCGTTCCCTGAGAATTATTGACGAAAGCGGCGTGCCGTATCGGTTGAACCCGATGGGGACAGTGCTGGAAGGCGAGTTTGATGATGTTATGGGAGTGGTCAAACAATGCTACGAAACCATGAAGAAAGATTGCAAACGCATCACCTGTGGCATCAAGATCGATTACCGGGAAGGAAAATCAGGGAGACTGGAATCTAAAATTGCCTCAATAGAAAAAAAACTGGGCAAAGAGGTGCGGAAGTAGAAACCTTTTGGAAACCAGAACCCCTCCATAAGGCTGTTGCAGGGCTAGAAAATTTTGCTCACTGTATGGATAATTTTGGACAATAACTAAACCATTGAAAATAAATTGGTTAACTGTTAAAACAATTCTCTCTATGATCACAAAACCGCTCTCCAATGCTTGCTCTAAGGAGCCCGACCCTCCATCACGCTGGTTTTTTTTCTTAGGGATGCTTTTGGTTTTTTTCCCTGTTCTTCTTTATTTTTTCTCCTTTAGTATTTATACAACGAATGTTCCTTTTTCTGATGATTTCAGCACTTTAAACGAGGTGATGCAAATTCTTCAGTCAGGCACTCTGCGAGGCAAGTTTGCGCTTCTCTTTGCTCACCAAAATGAGCATTTACATGTCCTCACCCGAAGTGTTTTCATGCTGGTATATTTTGTTTTTGGTTCAATAGATTTCAAGATACTGGTTCTGATCAGTAATGTTGCTTTATTGGGGCTACTTTTTTTTGCATATAAAACGCTGCCCGAAAAGCAGGAAAAGATATTTCTTCTTATACCTGTCGCATTACTACTTTTTCAGTTAAAACAAAATTGGGTTCATTTAATATGGGCCATGGAAGCTTTGGCAGCCCTTTATGCGTTGTGTTTTGCGGGGTTATCATTTTATTTTTTGGGGAAAAATTCCACCAAATATTTTTGGTGGGCTTTGTTTTTTGCTCTTATTTCTTTGCTTACTCATGGAAGTGGGGTGGCAATTCTTGTGGTGGGAGGCTCCCTTCTGCTGATTCAAAAAAGGTTTAGCATGGCCAGCATATGGATTGTTGGAGCCTTGCCTGTTTTGGTTGTTTATTTCAATAAATTACATTTTGTCGCCAATTCTCCAATGACAGTATTGTCGCTGAATGATCTGGCTCGAATTGGAAGGTTTTTCATTTCATTTATAGGAGCAATGGCTTCCTATGATAATCAAACAAGCCTTTTTACTTTAGGGGCTTTCATTATTTCTTATTTCATTTTCCTGGTTTTTAAAAAGTACTATAAGACCAATATCGCGGTTTTTGGATTTATGGTTTATTTGATTTTTGTGGCAGCAATGGTGGCGTTAAGTAGGTCTGGGGTTGAGGAAAACCTAGTTTTTTCTAATAGATATAAAATTTTTTCTCTAACCATGGTTATGCTTGTTTACATTTCTGCTATTGACCTTTTCTATCCTAGCACAAGCCGCAGATGGTTTTTTCTGTCAGGAATGATACTCGTTATGGGTTTCATGTTCATGGTTTCTTATGGGGGAGGTAGGGATAAACTGGAGTTTGCTAGGTACTCTCAGTTGTACCGGATAAATCAATGGCTGGATAAAAACTACAGTCTTTATGATAAGAGTGAAAGTAGAACAAACTTGGTAATGACGAAAGCATTGATAGGAGGGTTTTACAAAGTTCCTTATCAATTTACCCGTATCCCGGATGAAAAATATTCCACATCGGTTAATTCGAGTGCCCCATGTAATAAAGAAAGTCCAGGACCTTTAGAAAATGCATTCAATGTTATTATTGTTGGCCCAGACGCTTCACCTATTGCTGTTCGGATAGAAGGAATGATCTATGGCTCTAAGGCCGAATCCTCAGTTGAACGAGGATCAGTTTATGTTGTTTTAAGATCCCGAGCAGGTAGTTATATTTTCACTTCCCACTCTCACAAACGGACTTATTCATCCATCCATTTTCAGCAGGATAAATCTAACATAGGACTAATCTCATTAATCCCAATCAATAAATTACAAAACAACTCTTATCAAATTGGGTTGTGCTACCAAGGTCGGGTGGTTTATAGCAATCGATTGATAATCAAGCAGGAACATCTGGTTAAGGTCGTGAATTAGGCACGCTTCTACAGATGGTTTTTAAGAATCTAAAAACACTCACTTCAATATTTTCATCAGCTCTTTGCGGATGTAATGGACCACGGAGCGGATTTCTTGTTCTGTCAGGTTCGATTCCCACGGCATCATGGCTGTACCTTTTCTTCCTTTTGTGACGGAGTGAATCATCCGTTCTTCGGTTAGTTCTTTTTTTGTTTTTTCTGATGTAAAGTTTTTTGGCGGTGGATTCAGCACATTAGCGGCAAAGGTTTTTCCGTTGCCTTTATCACCGTGGCAGGCTTTGCAATGCTTGTAGAAAATGTCGCGCCCGATTTCGAGATCTGAAGAGTTTGCGAAGGCCTTGGACAGGAGCGTTCCACTGACGAATGTAAGGAACAGCGCGGTGCTTAAAAGTTTCCTACAATAACCTGCCATTACCGCACGTCTTCCAGTTTTTCGATCAGCAGTGTTTGTATCATATGTTCTTTGAAACTACGGATCACTTTATTGAGGTCGAAACTCGGATTCCTAAGAGACACATAAAAAACATCAATAGCACGATCGCCTTGAGTGGAAATTTTGGCCCGGTGAATACGAATGCCAAAATCTGCAAACACGGCAGAAACTTTGTAGAGCATACCGATATGGTCTCGAGCTTCTACCCTAATCTCTGTGAACGGGTTGCCCGCTGTTCTTTCAACATGAACTCTGGGAACCATAGCCATTTTTTTCTGCACACCAGCGTAACGGATTCGGGACTTTAACATTTTTTGTAAACTGGTCTCTCCTTCAAACAGTTGACTTAGGCTATTTTTAATATCTTTCCATATTTGGAGGTCTTCGGCATCCGCCTTAGTGCTTGCTTCTACTTGTAGAGTGACAATCACGATACCATCTTTTTTAAGATAGATTTGTGCGCCAAGGATGTTCAAGCTTTTGGCAGTAATGGTCCCTACAAGTTTTTTAAATGCTTCACTACCAATGGGGCAACAAAGGGTCAGGTTATGGTAGTTCCCTTCTTCATGAAACTGATGATGAAGAATAAATAATTTATCTTTGAAAGACCGAATGAGGCGGATGTGGAGCGCGACTTCTTCGGAGGAAGCTGTCATCAGATAATCTTCCGGCATCTGGCGAAGATGATCTTCGATATCGTTCACAGGCAGTTCGCGTTGTAAGGCTTTAAAAACCCCCGCCCGTGTTGCCAGGGGTTGTTGCTCCAGAGACTCAGGGTCTTGCAAATGTTTCAGGGTTCTTTCATATAGTTCTGAGAGTAATATTTTTTTCCAGGCGGTCAAAGTACCGGGTGCCACCGCTCTTAACTCGGCATAGCTGATCAGGTAGAGCCCCTTCAGCCTTTCCGGATTTGCAACCGTTTCCGCAAATTTACGTATCACCGCAGGTTGGTGGATGTCCTGATGCAAAGCCGTTTCGATCATGGTGTAAGGGTGAACCAGAAGAAAAAGCAGAATTTGCACATCCGCATCCTCCAGACTTAGCCTTTTTTTCAGAGACTTTAGGAGTTCTCCCGGTTCGTCGGTGGGCGCTGTTCGCACTGATTGCAAAAGAGCAGATAACTTCAGAATCCCTTTTCTAAGGTAACCCTGATACAAGGCTTGAAGATCAGTGGGGTTTGTGATGCCGGTTACAGCCAATTCATCAAGAAAGCGGATGACTCGTAGGGAATGTTCATCGGCAGTGTAATGATGGTAGAAGTCATGGTTGACTTTGCAGTGTGCCAGTCCAAATTCTGGCAATATCTGTTCCAGAATATCCGTTTCATGCATCAGCCGTAGTATCTTCTCAGCAGATTTATCTTTCAGAATGGAGAACAGGAAGCCCCGAACTTCTTCTCCTTTCATGAATTGTGCGTTGATGATATTTTTGCTCAGCCGCATTTGCCGTTGGAGCTTGTAATCCGGCAGAACCTGATGTTGCTTGCAAAGCATTAGCGCATTTAATAACAGCGATTTATCTTTTTTGAAATCTTCTTTGGCGTCACCGCCGTAAATAAGGGAGGAATCTGAAATATGAAACCCATGGCCCACCGATTTTTTTGTCAATGAGGAGATCACTTTTTTGAGCGATCTTTTAGTTTGGCGACAATGCTCAAAAAGATTTTGCGAAAAAGTAAAGATATTGGTGGCATGGAGGTAGTAGTCGCGCATGAATTCTTCTACTGGCTGGCTCTGAGCAGAAGACTGGTACCCCAGGTTGGCGGCCAGTTGTTTCTGAGTATCATAAGTCAGAACATCGGTCTTTCTCTCAGTCAGGTAATGGAGTTCATTGCGGACTCGAAGTGTGAAGTCGACAGAATGATAGAGCGACTCAATTTCTTCGTTGGAAAGCGCATGAACTTCATTGATTTCCCGAAGGGAGTGGCATCCATAGCGCACGGCGGTAGCCCATAGTGCGCTGTGGTAGTCCCGCAATCCTCCAGGCCCGTTTTTGATATCGGGTTCCGGGTGACACACAACGCTGTCGCCTTGGCTGTATCGGGTGTATTTTTCTTTTAATTTGGAATTTAAGAACTGCTTGACATGTTTTTGCAAAACATTTTTATGAATGGAGTTGTAAAACTTGTCATAAGTGGTTCGGTTGCCAATGAGGAACCGGGTTTCTATCATGGAGGTTTTAATGGTCAAATCCTCCTGAGCAAGTTTAATGCAGTCTTTAATAGTGCGGGAGCTGTGACCGATTTCCATGTCGAGTCCCCAGATCAACGATAGGACATCCTTAATAAATATTTCTGTGATGGGCTGAGTTTTTGCAGAAAGAAGAAACAACAGGTCAATATCTGACAGCGGATTGAGTTCTCCCCGGCCATAACCCCCGACCGCGATGAGAGCAAAATCGTCGAGAACGTTAGCTTCGGCATAAACCCCAAGCTGTGTCATGGAAAGAAGGACATGTCGGATGACTTCATCGACCAGACTGGTATGTGCCTGGATGATTTCGCGTCCACCAGCTCCTGAGCGATGCCAGCTTTTGATCTTTTCTTTTTCATCCTTTAATAACTGTTTAAAGGCATGAAAATAGGGCAGCCTCTCCCTAGGGTCGGCAGGGATATTCTGTAATTGACTGAAATCAATCGCCAGTCGGTAGTTGTTTTCAGAATTATCCATAGTGAAAAATCAGCAAAAAGACAGTTTAATGAAGAATGAAACTATTATAGCAAATTTCAAGTATTGTTCATTTTTGGTCATACAAATTTAAGGAAGCTTTTCTGCATGTTTTGTTTGTGTTTCCTTCCTCTCCTTTTTTCAGTATTTTTGAGGTAAATTGTTAGACCAAAATCGCTTGACAAGAAGGGGGTAATAATTTAGCTTAGCCCTTCTTCTATATACATATTGCGATGCGCTTACCTGTTATATCTGCTAATCGAGATTTGATAAATTATTAATTAAAGCATTTATAAGTAATTTTTTTTAAGAGGAAAAACCATGTCAGAACAACCAGATATTATTTACACAAAAGTAGATGAAGCACCAGAACTTGCGAGCGGATCATTTCTTCCTATCATACAGTCCTTCACAAGTGTGGCGGGTGTCAATGTAGGCACCATGGATATTTCACTCGCGGGCCGGATTATTTCTCAGTTTCCCGAGAGACTTAAGCCGGAACAACAAATACCGGATGACCTAGCGCGGCTTGGTGAAATAGTGTTGGATCCCGATGCTAATATCATTAAGCTTCCTAATATCAGTGCCTCTAACCCTCAAATAGCGGCTGCTGTCGAAGAGTTGCGTTCGCAGGGTTATGATCTTCCTGACTATCCTGAAGACCCTAAAAATGACGAAGAAAAGGCCATCAAAGCCAAGTTTGACAAAGTCAAGGGCAGTGCGGTCAACCCTGTTTTGCGACAAGGAAACTCGGACCGAAGAGCCGCCGTTGCAGTTAAAAATTACGCCAAGAGCAATCCGCACAAAATGGGAAAGTGGTCCAAGGACTCCAAAACCAATATTGCAACAATGGGTGCCGAGGATTTTTGCTCGAATGAAAAATCTACCACCATCACCGAAGCCATGGCTGGAAACGGCAAGATAGAGTTTACTGGAGCAGATGGCAAGACAATGGTACTGAAGGATAAAATTTCCTTTGAAACCGGAGATGTCGTTGATGCTACGAAGATGAACACCAGTGCTTTGAGGGTGTTCATGAAAAAGGCTAAAAAAGATGCTAAGAATCAAGGGGTTCTGTTATCGCTGCATATGAAAGCAACGATGATGAAGGTTTCTGACCCCATCATTTTTGGTCACGGAGTGACCACATACTTTGAAGATGTGTTCACAAAGCACGCCGACACGTTTAAAAAACTCGCGGTCAATGCGAATAATGGCTTGGGTGATGTCTTTGCAAAAATTAAAGCTCTGCCTGAAGCCCAACAAAATGAAATCAAAGCAGATATTGACGCGTGCATTAAAGCTGGGCCGGATTTGGCTATGGTGGACTCGGATAAAGGAATCACAAATTTACACGTTCCCAGTGATATCATTATTGATGCTTCTCTAGCGGCGGCGATTCGTACCTCAGGAAAAATGTGGGGACCTGATGGGAAAGAACAAGATACGCTGGCCATGGTTCCGGATAGTAGTTATGCCGGAATTTATCAGGCGGCCATCGATTTTTGTAGAGATAAGGGTGAGTTTGATCCCACCACAATGGGCACGGTTCCCAATGTAGGTCTGATGGCTAAGAAGGCAGAGGAATATGGCTCTCACGACAAAACCTTTGAAGCGTGTGGAAAAGGAAAAATGCGCTTATTGGATGGCGCTGGAAACGTGATGCATGAGTATCATGTGGAAGAAGGAGATATTTTCCGCGCGTGCCAGGTCAAGGATATTGCCATTAAAGACTGGGTCAAGCTGGCGGTCAACCGGACTCGTCTCTCTGAAACCCCTGTGATTTTCTGGTTGGATAAAAACCGGGCGCATGATGCAGAACTAATCAAAAAACTGAAAGTCTACTTAAAAGATCACGACACCAACGGTCTAGATATTTCAACCATGTCTCCGCTGGAAGCGATGAAGCATTCGTTGCAACGGGCGAAAGATGGCAAAGATACCATTTCTGCAACGGGAAACGTTTTGCGGGATTACCTGACCGACCTGTTCCCGATTCTTGAATTGGGCACGAGTGCAAAGATGTTGTCGATCGTTCCGCTCATCAAGGGTGGAGGACTTTTCGAAACTGGCGCAGGCGGGTCCGCACCGAAACATGTTCAACAGTTTGTTAAAGAAGGGCATTTGCGCTGGGAGTCTCTCGGTGAATTTCTGGCCCTCTCCGAGTCTCTGGCACATTTGAGCCGGTCAAAGGGAAATGCCAAGGCCCAGGTTCTGGCAGATACGCTGAATCGGGCTAGTGAAACCCTGATGGAAAACAAAAAGTCTCCCGGTCGTGCGGTCGGTGAGTTGGATAATGCTGGCACCCATGTATACGAAACGCTTTATTGGGCGCAGGAGTTGGCGAAACAAAATGATGATGCCGATCTGAACGCAAAATTTACTCAGGTGGCTAAAGATCTTGAGACTAATCTGGATAAAATTATTGGAGAATTGGACGCGGCGCAAGGAACACCGAAAGATATCGGTGGTTATTTCAAGCCGGATGCCACCAAGGTTGCAGCGGCGATGCGTCCGAGTGTAACGTTCAATAATATATTGGATAGCTTGAACGGCTAGTCGCCGTTGCGGTTTAGGACAAACTATCTAGATGGAGATTGTAAAACTTATCTCCCCGGGCTTGGCCCGGGGGCTAATATCAGGCCTGACACAGGTTTGCTTTCACGTAGAGGAACAGCTATGTCAAGCGCAAGAAAAAAAATCACGGTAGTTGGAGCGGGTCAGGTTGGATCTACTGTTGCCCAGCTAACGGCATATAAAAACCTCGGCGATGTGGTGATCATCGATATCGTTGAGGGAGTGCCGCAAGGTAAGGCGCTGGATTTGCAAGAGTCAAGCTGTCTGCAAGATTTCGATAGTCTGGTGACAGGAACCAACGATTATAAAGATACCGCCAATTCCGATATCGTAGTGATAACGGCAGGGCTGCCCCGTAAACCGGGTATGAGCCGAGAAGACCTTCTCGCCACCAATGCGAAAATTGTGCAATCGGTTACGGAAAATATCATGGAACATTCCCCCGACCCGATTGTCATAGTGGTGTCGAATCCACTCGATGCGATGGTATACATGGCAAAAAAAACCAGCAACCTACCGAAAAACAAAATCATTGGCATGGCTGGAGTACTCGACTCGGCTCGATTACGGACATTTGTTTCGTTGGAGCTGGGGTGCTCATTGGTAGATGTGGACGCGATGGTTCTTGGTGGGCACGGTGACTCGATGGTGCCGCTTCCTCGTTATACGTCGGTATCGGGAATCTCGATCACAGAACTGATGACCCCTGAACAGATTGAACGAGTAGTGAAGCGAACACGCGCAGGTGGGGCAGAAATAGTGTCACTGCTTAAAACAGGCAGTGCTTTCTACGCACCTGGTGCTTCGGTTGTTAAAATGATTGAGGCAATTTTGCAAGATAAACGCCGGATCCTCCCTTGTACTGCTTATCTGGAAGGGGAGTATGGCTGGAGCGGAATTTTCTTTGGTGTACCCGTAATGATGGGCATTCACGGAATAGAAAAAATCATCGAACTGAATATGACCGATGAAGAGCAAGCTGCTCTCAATAACTCGGCAGAAGAAGTGAAGAAAACCTGCAGTGAAATTGACGAGATCCTGAAAAACGGATCGTAACCGTCGAGCCGCTGGTGGCAACGCTAAAACCACTACACCCCAATTGTGAAATCACTGACCCCTCTGAGGGAGAGTTTAGGTGAGGGAGATTTCCGTCTTTGCTGTAAAGATTACGTTGGTGGCTATAATGGTGGCGGTTCAGGAGTGAGCGAATCGGGTTTACGGATTTTGGCTTTAATTGCAAACTCTTCATAAATCCCTACGCCTTCGGGTTTACCAACGCATTCCAGAGGGATGCTGTTCCAGAAATCTTTTCTTGATTTCCAGCGTGGATTCCATTTGTCATCAGGGTCATCTTTCACGCATACCCGCCAAACAGTTCCTTTTAAAATGTCTCGCGAAATATCCAGAGTAATAAAATGATTCATCAGCGCTCTTTTCGCCAGTGCGTCAAACACTTCTTTTGGCGCGGTATGTTTTTCATTTTTCTGCAAGTCGGCAAAGGGTTTAAAGGTGGCCCCGCCACCGCCTGAAACTATATGCATCGTTCCATCCCCGCTTTGGTATTTTCCGGTTTCCGATTTTGTAATTTTGAAGGCGTTGTCTTCGTCAAGGATCAGAGGGTGGAACCTTTCGTAGGAGTGCTGGTGGCCCGCTAACACAAGGTCGGGTTCTAAGGCGTTCAACTGTTTGAGAAGGGTGTCGCGTTTGTTGAGATACCAGGCTGTGGTGATTACCGGTTCGTGGAAGGCAAGAATAACCCAGAGCCCTTTTTCTCGCGCTTCTAGAATGCGTGGCTGAAGCCACTGGGTGGGATCCTGCCAAGGAAAACTCAGAATGACACCTATCAACGCGTTGCCCACTAAACGGGTGCCTTCAAATGCGCGTGGAGTTTTAGGGTTGTCGAAACCAGAATCGAGGGGATCAATTTTATTCCAGCATCCTGAAGCTGTTGGTTTGAATTTATGTGCAGGCAGATCATTATCGCCTGCAACAAATAGCCGCAGAGGATAAGGTTCCACCAAAGTTTTTTTAATTTCATCTATGTATCGATCGGGGCAGGAGTCGGGAAATATTTCAGGCTGGTAAACGAAATCGCCAAGGTGCAGTAACGCATCTGGCATTGTTTCGCGCATGGCTTTTTGTACGGCTGAAAACCCCGGAGGATAGGCTCGCTCTCCGGTTCCTGTATCACCAACTATAGTGATGCGCGTGACCGTTTCCTGAGGGAACGAAGCCATGACTTTATTGATTTCCGATGTCTTGTGCGGAGCGCTCTCGCTAAGCGAATAGTTCACAAACAGAGCGACGGTCAGGAGAAAAATTATTTTTACAGTAAACCATTTCATAGAAGACTCCTATATTGATACTCCCCTTTCTGTAAAAGGGGCTGGGGGAATATTCCTTTACTTACACGATCACCACAAAACCTCTGGCAGGGTTTCAACGAAGGTGCGGATTTCGTCTCGCACCTTGCGATAATGATTCAGAGCTTCTTCTTCTGTTTTAGCGTTTTCGGCAAGTTTAGGTGGATCATCAAACCCGATATGCACGACTGTGGTGGAGCAGGAAAAAACCGGACAATATTCATCGGCGTGACCACATACGGTTATTACAAAATCGAAAGGAATGGTTTCCACTTCTTCCACTTTTTGCGATTTTTGACTCGTAATGTCCACACCGGACTCCTCCATGACCTTAACTGCATTAGGGTTTAGCCCATGCGCTTCTAGCCCAGCCGAAAATGCCTGGATGGAGTCGCTTTTCAAATGCCTAGCCCAGCCCTCGGCCATCTGACTTCTGCAAGAGTTCCCGGTACACAAAAATAGGGTTTTTAGTTTTTCCACCATATCAATTCAGGGTATCACCCTCCAGAGGGCGAGGCAACCAGCGTGATGCACAGGACTCAGCTTGGATAGGGAGTAACAGGATATCCGATATACCGTTGCTATTTGCCTACCCGGGCTGCGGGCTTGATTTTCGTTTAATTTTCGCTTATCCTCTGGCGATGGAGGCAAAGGGCGATAACTGGTTTAGGCAACAAGTTTGCTCACGGATTGATAGGCCATTGCAATATTAGCATCATTTTTTTAGAGAGAAAACAGAAGGAGCTTACACCATGCATCTCACCAAACGGCAACGGGAGATTTACGAGTATCTCAAGGAGTATATTTACTCCAAAGGATATGCTCCTAGCATTATGGAAATTGGCAAACATTTTCACCTCAGTTCGCCGGCAACGGTCCACAAGCACTTGAGTCACTTAGAACAAAAGGGTTTGATTAAGAAACAACATAATTTGAGCCGTGCGATTGAAGTTGTGGAAGAACCAACACGGGAATACCCGCTACTGGGAAATATCGCAGCGGGTAAACCGATTGAGGTGATGGACAATCGTGAAGTTATAGCTCTGTTGCCAGATGCTAGAAACAAGGACATTTTTGTGCTCAGGGTCAAAGGCAGTTCGATGATCGAAGACCATATTCAAGATGGAGATTATGTGATTGTGGAGCGACGCGAAGTGGCCGAAAACGGCGAGACGGTGGTTGCGTTGATCGATAACGATCAGGCTACCTTGAAACGGTTTTACCGGGAAAACGGTCGGGTGCGTTTGCAACCTGCCCACCCGGATATGAAACCGATAATCGTCCGTGAAGGTGACTTTGCTATTCAAGGCGTTGTCATTGGTTTACTACGCAAGTTTGATAAATAAAAATGCGACAAATTTTACATGTGGATATGGATGCATTTTTTGTTTCGGTAGAAGAGGTGTTAGATCCTTCCCTGAAAGGCAAACCAGTAATCGTAGGTGGGGTCCCTGATGGAAGGGGAGTGGTGGCAGCTGCGTCTTATGCGGCAAGGAAGTATGGCATTCATTCTGCCATGCCAATTGTAAAAGCGAAAAGGTTGTGCCCGCATGCAATTATTTTGCGCAGTTCACATCGGCGTTATAGGGAATATTCGGCGAAGGTGTTTGAAATTTTAAGAGGCTACTCCCCTTTGGTTGAACCGATGTCACTAGATGAGGCGTTTGTCGATTTAACCGGATGCGAAAAATTGCACGGTCCAGTCTTGAAGGCGGCAGAAAAAATTCGCAACGAGGTTCGTGAGGTGTTGGGACTGAACGCTTCTATTGGAATAGCTTCCAATAAACTGCTGGCAAAAATTGCATCGGCTTATTGTAAACCCAATGGAATGCTGTGGATCACTTCGGGAATGGGTCAACAGTTTCTGGCACCGATCCCAATCCGCCGTATTCCCGGTATCGGGCCAAAAGGCGAGGCCAAACTGCAAAGTATGGGAGTAAAGTCTGTGGGAGACCTGGCCCGCCTGTCACTAGAACACCTCGAAAAGACTTTTGGGAAATGGGGTGTGTCCCTTTATCGTAAGTCTAGAGGAATCAGCGATAGTCCCGTCACCAGTGAAACAGATGATCCTCGTTCGATCAGTCGTGAGACGACATTCAATGTAGATTTAACAGATCCGTTATTTCTTGAGTCTACACTCAGTTACTTGACCGAAAAAATTGCGGGCCGCCTCAGGGAAAAAAAATTATTTGCGAGGACGGTGACATTGAAACTGCGTTACTCTGACTTCCAGACAGTGACCCGATCAAAAACACTTGATATACCGACAGCGGAAGATCATATATTATTTAAAACGGGGGTGAGATTGTTCCGCAAGTTATTCGCGCACGGGGCAAAGGTGCGTCTCATCGGTGTCACGTTCACTTCACTAACTGCACATCCTCATCAACAGGAAGAGTTGTTCGATTGTAAGGGCGAGAAAAGTTGGGATAGTCTGTATCAAGGAATTGACCACATCCGTAATAAATACGGTTTTAAATCCCTTTTGCGTGCCACTAGCCGTGGGGGCAACAGGCAATAGTTTCTTGGGCTACGATAAAGGGGTTAGAGGAGATTTTGAATGAACTTTGAAAGTATCAGAAAAGAATTTCCTGTCAGGGAGGAGTTGATTTTTTTCGATCATGCCCGTGTAGCTCCTTTACCTGAGCGGGTTCGAAAAGTGGTGACGGGGTTTGTGAATGATGCCACCCGCTATGGAACGGCTCATTACGAAACCTGGATAGGTGAGATAGGCAGAGCGCGAAAAAATTTTGCTAGGCTAATAAACGCCAGATCAGATGAGGTAGCATTTGTTAAAAACACCTCAGAAGGACTTGCCATTGTTGCCAATGGGCTGGATTGGAAGTTGGGCGACAATGTGGTCATCCCTGATATTGAGTTTCCTGCAAATGTTTACCCTTGGTGGAACCTGAAACGCATGGGTGTAGAAACCCGCATGGTCCGTTCCGTCGAAGGGCGAATTTTATTTGACGATTTGGTCAGGCAGGTAGATGCGCGGACGAGACTCATTTCTATCAGTTCGGTGGAATGCAACAGTGGGTTTCGTTGCAACCTTAATCGTATTGGTGCGTTCTGCAAGGACAAGGGCATTCTGTTTTGTGTTGATGCCATTCAAAGCCTTGGCCTTCTGCCTATGGATGTGAAACGCGATCATATTGATTTTCTCTCAGCGGATGGGCATAAATGGATGCTCAGTGTCGAAGGGCTTGGTGGATTTTACATTTCAAAAGAAGTTTTAGAAAAGGTATATCCGGTGACTGTCGGATGGGGGAATATGGTCAACGCCACTGATTTTATGAATTATGAATTCAACTTCAAACCAAACGCACAACGTTTCGAAGAAGGCTCCCTTAACACAATGGGCATTCATGCGTTTGGAGCAGCGTTGGACCTTTTACTGGAAACAGGGATTAAAAATATAGAGAACAGGGTGATGGCTTTGGGCGATAGTATTATAGAACAGCTCAATCAGCGTGGAATAAGAATTTGCAGCTCAACCCACCAAGAAGAACGTTCTGGAAATATTTCTTTCGTAATGAATCAGGATACTAGCCAGCTGTATGAATGGATGTTGAAGAACAAGGTGAAGCTCACTGTGCGCGATGGTCTTGTCCGTGTCTCCCCACATTTTTATAATAGTGAAGATGAGGTCAGTCGCTTCTTTAACCAGCTGGATGAATTTTCTAAATCAAAAAGATAAGGAAATTTTTAAAATTTTGAGGCTATTACAGGTTGGTTGTTACCCGGTTCGAGTCACAAAGTTTTTTAGTTTTTCTTTTTTCTGAATATGCTTGGCGAATTCAATGGCATCCTGCTTATTTTTGAACTTATCTATCTGCACCTTATAGATCTTTTTGTGGATCACGAACGCATTATAACCTTTCCCTATCAATTTTTTTGAAAGATTTTGAGCATAGGCTTTGGTTTTATAAGCCCCTACCTGCACGGTGTATAAAACTGAGCTCTTGCTTGTGTTTTTTTTGGGCTTAGATTTTTCGTGAGACAGCTGGCTATCTGCGTGGGTAGGTATGGCCAGGGTTGTTTTATACGTGTGCATAGAAATCGGGGTGACTATTTTCTCTCTCTTTGCCTCAGGAGTAGCTGGTAGCTGCACCATTTCTGTTTCTACGGATTTGACTTTTTGAAATACCGGTACTTCATTTTGAATATTCCCTGCTGATATGAGTGGAGAAGACGAAGCTGTTTTTTCCTGAGCCAGTGTTTCGCTTTGAGTTTCCTGATAAGTCGAGAACTCCATTTCATCGCCGAGAGAGAGTGCTTCATTCCATTCAGCTTTGAGTTGCTGGAGTTCTTCAATTTTTTTCAAATCAGTGGTGGCATTCTTGGCGATCACTGTTTCATTAAAAGTAGTTTCATTCGCCGCATTTTCAGGTTTTTTTACCAGAGCGGTGAGTTTGTCGACCATTTTAGAGGTCATCTTGATCAAGTTGAACTTGTTGGTGATAAATTGAATGGGAGCGATCAGGGCAGTGGTGATTCCGGTTGGTATTTTGCCGATTCCAGAAAAATCATGCTCCGTTTGTTCAGCTCGCCATAGAATCTCCCCGGTGCGCGTGTCTACCATTTGCACGGAAACGCTGAGTTCAATAGAAGAATGTACAATAAAGTAACTTCGCTCCACTTTGTTTACTCGACTGAAAACAATAGCATCAGCGCCTAGGATTTCACCAAACTTCATGGGATTGATATTGAGAAAACTTGCAGGATCGTTCAGGTCGTTCTGCTTTAACAGACCGTCTACAATATATTTTTCCATTAAATTGAACTTGGATTGTTTGAGATTGGCATATAAACCCTGGCGGAACATTTTCGCCATTTCCTTTTGTCCGATATCGCTCGCTTCAACAGGTAGGATGGCTACAGTTTGGTGCTTGGACAGTCCGTTTAGATGACCAGATACCTTTGTTTGTAAATCAGAGGCGCAGGCAGAAACCAGAGTTAACAGCAGTAGCATACCTAGAGACCTAGCAATGCTGGAAATTTTGTTAGTTAAGATCATAGTTAGTTAGGGGGTAAAGTTTCAAACTGAACCATGTCGTCCATGTGAAATTTTTTCCCCGTTAGGCCATATTTATCTTTCAGGGTCCCGACAATCAGAGAACTGCTAACATCATCAGAAGCTTTTATGGTGTAGCTCCCGGTATAGAGTCCGGGTACGATTTCTTTTAAGGGGATGTCTGATTTCCAGCTTCCAATGCCGAAATAGCCTGTCAGTCCCGGATCACCTTTTAGGTTTATATAGATCCTGTCGTCAGGTTTCAATTTTGTGCTTGGTTTTAAGTTGGTTTCAATGCTGGTGATTTTTGGAAGACGAATTTCCTCAGTCCAGCTGTCGGCAGGGTCGGGAATTTCCTTCATCATGCTGATCGAAAATATTTCTGCTGTTTTGTAGTAGGCCTGATGTACTTTTACGTTGTCCATCTGGTCCTGAATGATATCAATAATTGTTGGAGAAAGTATTCCCGAATAGGTGCTTTCCGTATGTTCGGTTTCCCAGATAATATCTCCCGTTCTCAGATCAAGCATGTCAATTTTTGCTTTGATGGAAGTCTCAGCGTGAATGCCGCCGGTGAAATTATTAGCAGATAGAACACGGCCGCGAATGACCGCATCAACTCCCAGGATTTCCCGGAGCTTTTCAGGGCTCAACTCTAAAATCTTTTTATTGTCGGTCAGGCCTGCGTGACTTAATTTTTCGTTAATGGTTTCCAAGGGAAGATCGACATAACCTAGAAAGCTAAAATAATTATAAAAACAGTCTCGGAACAGGCCGTGAGGGGAAACGCCTTCATGGACCGGTTCTTCAAGAGTAAAGGGCAAAATGGCGACAGAGCGGGGATGCATGCTTAATTTTTTACTGTTATGGTGAATATCCAGTTCAACGGTGCCACACCCGACAAATATAAAACTCAAAAGTGCGAGAGATAATTCCATGAATGAAAAAATACGGATGTGACTCACGTTCGACTTCCCCATGTAAATTATTGATTATTTGGGTCTTTTGGCTTAAGTAAGGATCAATCTAATATATGAAATCTTGCCTAATATGTCAATATTTTAAGTAATTTATATGCATTTAGTTGTATTTGTGATTTGGATCATGTTTTACTCGCCATCACTATATATTGATGAAAACAGCACTGAGTCTCCTAAGTATTTATCGGCATTTCCACAAAAAGGGATGATTGGGGAATTATATTTATGGGGATAGCTGAATGCTTGATTCTAAATACCATATTTGCTAAAGTTGTTAAAAGACGGGTGAAACTAATATTGAGGATTTATTGATGAACAGGAAAAAGTCTTTCGGTTGTATGTTGATTGCGGTTTCTTTGTTTTTTAGTGCCGGAGAGGTATTTGCAGAGTCGAAAATTACAGCGAGCATACGAGGAACCATCGACCAGGTTATGGAGATTATTGCTGATCCAAACCTCAAGAGTAATCCGGTCTTAAAAAGGGAAAAACTGCGTCAAGTGATTGCTCTGCGTTTCAATTTTGAGCAGATGGTGATGCGTTCTCTGGCCAAGAATTATAAAGACCGGAGCGATGCGGAGCGCAAAGAATTCACGTTACTGTTTAAAAGATTACTTGAAAATTCATACGCCAGCAAAATTGAGAATTATAAAGATGAAAAGATTAACTATGTAGACGAAAAAATTAAGGGAAAATACGCCATGGTCAAAACCCAGATTGTGCGTAAAGATGGTGTCGTTGATGTCGACTACAAAATGCTCAAGGACGGTGATCAATGGCTGGTCTATGACTTCGTGATAGAAGGGGTTAGCCTTATCCGCAATTATAAGTCCCAGTTTTCCAAAATAATCAGTACCGAATCCTACGCGGCACTAGTCAGCAAGCTAAGCAAAAAAGTCGATGAACTTGAAGCTAAATCCAATGCGGATTCTGATAACCTTTAATAGGTTCTGACCGAGTGTCTCGCATTATAAGCTCTGCCCCTACCCGGATTGACATGGCCGGAGGAACACTCGATATATGGCCCTTACACCTTTTTTTTGATAATCCCCCCACCCTTAACGCCGGAATCGATCTTTATGCCACGGTTGAAATCATTCCCCGAAAAGATAAACGGATTCTTCTGACCTCATGCGATTTAGGTTTGAGCGACAACTTTTCTTCGCTGAAAACTCTTCCGGATAATCACCCGCTGGAACTTATTGTACGCATGTTAAAATTCTACGCGCCAAAATCAGGGCTGGAAATAACGACAAACTGTCTGGCTCCGAAGGGTTCGGGAATTGGCGGTTCCTCCGCGTTGAGCATTGCTCTGCATGGGGCGCTCAACCGTTTAACGGGTCGGGGTTACCGTAAAGCTGAGATGATTGAAATCGCCAAGAATATTGAGACTCAAGTAATTAAAGTTCCCGCAGGATGTCAGGATTATTTTCCAGCGATGTATGGAGGAGTTAGAAAAGTTCTTCCTGGATTTCGAAGTACAGAGACCGTAAAGTTTGCCATAAGCCCGGCTGAATTAACTCGACATTTTGTTTTGTGTTATACCGGGAAACCACGAAATTCCGGGATCAATAATTGGGAAGTGACAAAAAAATCCGTGGATGGAAACCGGACAGTGATCCGTCACCTGAAGTCCATTCGCGATTGTGCTGTGGAAATGGAGGAGGAATTGAGCCGAGGTCAGCTTAAAAATCTGGCGCCAATTTTTGCAAAGGAATGGAAAGCCCGTAAACAGTTGGCCCCCAATATCAGCACTCCTCAGATGGATCAGTTGATCCGTTCTGCTATGAAAAAAGGAGCTTTGGCCGGCAAGGTTTGCGGTGCGGGCGGTGGCGGATGTGTGGCCTTCATAGTGCCTCCAGCTAAAAAACAATTGGTAATAGAAGAACTTACCTTAAAGGGAGGGCAGGTGCTGCCCTTCCGATTTGTTTCACGAGGGCTGCGTGTGACCGTGCAATAATTTGATTGGGTTGGCAATATAAAATCATTATCTTTTTTTAACAGGAAAATTAAATCCGCCCCCCGGCCCACTTAGCAAAAGGGGGAGTTTCAATAGGCTTTTCTCCGAAGTACCCGTTCTGGGAATGGAATTTAAGAAATGAGATACCACAGAGATGGGGAGATTTAGAACCTCTTGATCAATATGCGGGCTATTTGGCTCTACGCCGAGTGATTCTTTACGGGCTCCACGCCGAGAGGGCGGAATACAACGATCAAAAGAGGGAGTAGCGTGAGAGCACCGACCAGGGCTACCACCATTGCCGCTCCGGTCAGTAGGCCGAAATAGATAGTGGGCATGAATTCTGAAAGTGCCAAAATCGAAAAACCAAGAGTGATTGTTACGGATGTGTAGTACATGGCTTTGCCGATGCTTCCGTGGCACCGGTTCATGGATGCTAGGTAATTCTGATCAGCTTTAAACTCTTTTTGGAAGCGGTGGATGTAATGAATGGTATTGTCCACTGCAATTCCTAAAGTGATAGCGGCGATGGTAATTGTCATCATGTCCAGAGGAATGCCCAACCAGCCCATGAGGCTCAACACTGTTGCCGCAGCCAAAAGATTTGGGATGATGCCTATAAATGCAAGAGATAAGCTCTTGAATAAAATCATAAACATGAACATGATGGAGAAAAAGACCACGCCGATGGTGAGAATCTGAGATCGGTACAGGCTCTGCAACATATTGTTATACAAGACAACCATTCCTGTGAAATGGATGGTTTCCGGGTCAAACTTTAATGTTTCAACGAGATAGTTACGGATTTTTTCTATGAGTTGAGTGCGTCTCAGAGTGGGGTCAGACTCTATCAATCTCATATTGATACGGATCTGGTTGGCATCCGGGGACAGGTAGGGGTTGACCAGCGACTCCTTGACACTTTCCGGCATGAGTTTGCGGATGAGTACAAGATCATAATCATCGGGTTTACGGCCCTTATCTAGTTGGGTGAAAACTTTAATCAGTGTAGATATAGACTGAACTTTACCCACCTCTGGCAGGCTATCTAAGTAGTCATGTATTTTTTCTACCCGGTCAAGCATATTGGAGTTGAACCAATAATTATTATCGAGTTCTTCTGATGCTTCTGCAAAAGGATCATCATCTACTTCTTCACTAGCTTCTTTTAAATAATCAAAATACTTCTGGTCTGGATTTATAACAATGTCGAGAGGTGTAGTTCCTCCCAACTTCTGGTCGATCACTTCCATGCCTTGATAAATTTCTGTATTGCTTTTGAAGTGATCAATGAATCGGTTTTCTACCTCCAGTTTGGAAACTCCGATCAGACTTACAACTGCCAGTAACAATGACCCAAAAAGAATGGTATTGCGGTTGCGATTTGTAAATGTTGCAATCGACAGCGTTAATTTTTTTGTTCTGTCTTTATCGGAACCGGGAGTCTCAGGATTTAATAGCACCAGTGCGGCCGGAAAAAAAATGAAAATCAAGATAAAGGCCAGGGAAATTCCACAGGTCATGATCCAGCCAAAATCGATAACCGGGCGGATGCCGCTCACCAAGAGGGAACAGAAAGCGACAACGGTTGTGATCGCGGTATAAAAACAGGGTTGAGCCATGAGGCTGACTGTCTGCCAGACCAGTTCCTTTTGGCTTTGACCAGGATTGCTGTCGTTGATATCTCGATAACGGACAATCAAATGTATAGTCAGGGACATGGTGATAATGAGTAGAATAGAAACGAAATTGGATGAGATCACCGTCACCCGCCAATCCATTAATCCTAAAAATCCCACCATGACCAGAACGGTGATAACACAACAACTCATCGACAATGCTACCCAGCGGAATTTCCTAAAAAACAGGCTGAGCATCAGCACGAGAAAAGCAAGCACCCCCAATCCGAATGTTTCTAGGTCGTGTTCTATGAAGCCGATCATGTCTGATGTGATCATAGGGAGCCCGCCCAAAAACATCTCTGCATGCTCACGGTGCCGATCCATGATGCCTCGAACGTTACTTATGAGCTGGTCTTCATTGTCTAATACCTGGGAGTGGTAATCGCGGAATTCCTGCCGGGCTTTTGCGAAAAGGGCGCCCTCCTCTTGATTGAGACCAAACTGCTTTTTCTTATCGCGTAGCTCATTTCGCCGATGCATTAGAGAAAAATATTTTTCATCGCGTTTGAAATTGATCCGGATGATGGTGACTTCTCCGTCAGGGCTCAATAATAAGTTTTTATAAATTGGGCTCTTAAGAAATTCTTTGCGGGCCAGTTCCCGGTCTACTCCGGGAGTTTCTAGGGTACGAATGTCGGTAGCGAGCTTGGAAATTTCAACGCGTGGACTGTTCAGCAGGGGAACGTTGAGGATACTGTCTATAGAGAGAACCTGGTCCAGACCAGCAAGCTCATCGCTCAGAGATTTTAAATCTGCCAGCACTACATCGGACATCAAATCCTTGACTGGAGCGTAAGTGATGATCAGGAAATCATCAGAACCGTAGGATTTGCTGGTCATCCTATAATATTGCAGAGAGTCATCGTTTTCCAGAATCAGAGATTCAGCCGAAGCATCAAGTTTAAAATTTGGAATCTGAGAAGAAAAATAACCCACTACCAGTAAAACCAACATTAGGCTGGCAAGGGGTTTTTCGATTACCCATTTTCGATAAATTTTTGATAGTAAATTCAACAAGAAGAGGATGTCCTTCTATAATAGTTCGTTTGGGAGTAGGATATTTTACGAGAAAGCGAGTCGTATGTTTTAAGATGCAATGAGTTCAACTAGGATAAAACCCTTCTGCAATATTTAGTTGGATGTTTCCATACAGTGTTTGAGAAACCTGCCCAACGATGAAAAGTGCATTTTATACTTATAAGGCGGAATAGCCAAGAGTCAAAATAGGGCAGTGTAAGATGAAATAAAACAACCCCCCCCCTAAAAGAAGTCTAAAAAATTAAATAGAATTTTCTAGAAAGTTCTGACAACTGGGCGGTTATGGGGTTTCGATTCAGTACTGCCCAAAATTTTTTTGTATTTCAAGGGGGAGATTTTTTTTTGTTCGCCAACTGAAGTGTTCTGATTGTGTATGATGGCTGGTTGCTAGAGGGATTATCTGGCATCATTTAGTCGGTCTAGGGTTTAAAAATATTTTCGAGGTCAGTGACGGCGAGCAAGCTTTGCCTTCATTGTGTAAAGCCAGAATGCGACTGGTAATTGCTAACCGCTATATGCCTGTTTTGAATGGGCTGAAATTATTTTGGGGTATGCAGACTGATCCGACTCTTAAAGGTATACCTTTTGTTATGATTAATATGGATGATAATAGAGAGACAATTGACGATGCAGCAAAACTGTGTGTTCGCCATTATCTGATTAAATCATTCAATGCTGAAATATTTGATACAAAAGCTCATGAAATTTTGCTCCAGCCTGTTACCGTAATACTGAGCGAATAATTAAGGTTTAATGAACACTTGGCCCTATACCCTTTGTTTTTTGATGGTTGGCAAAGCGTATGAATTTTTCTATTTTTAGAAGTTCCTCCCAAGCATTGTCCCGTGTTAATCTGACTAAAAGTATTTCCTCATTGTCTTCGGGTGCCTTAAATGGATTTTTTATTCAAACCAGCACTGAAGTATTTTCTCATTTTTGCTGTGACGTTGGCGATGGGGTTTTCTGTTTGGTTTTTGCCGCATGGAACAAATAAAAAGGATGAGTCGGTGTCGATTACGACTCCTATAGATGCTAAAGACCAAGCCGGACGATATCTGCAGCAGGCATCAGAAAATTTTTTTTACCACGAGTTTGACCGAGCCATCGAGAATTATGGCAAGGCCATCACCACCTTTGAAAAAGAAAGCCAGCTGAAAAAAGCCGCGAAGGTTTATGAGTCGATAGGCGATCTGTATAAATTCCGTACAAGAATTAAGGAAGCCGAAGCGCATTACATCTTAGCTATGGAATACCACCACAAAATCAAAAATCCGCTGGGCGAGGCCCGAGCCATGAGCCGCGCGGGGGATTTGTTTATGGAACGGGGTATGCATGTCCCTGCTGGGGGCTGGTATAAAAAAGGCGTAGCACTGGTGAAAGACCTTCCCCCTCATAAAACACAGTCGGTTTTGTTCGAGAGTATGGGGCGCATTTACTGGAAAATTGAAGAAAATATTCCCGAAGCGATACTATGGTATACCCGCGCTCGTGATAGCTTTTCCGCTCTTGAAAACCAGATGGGCTATGACCATATGACCACCGTCCTAAACAAGCTCCGTGGTGGTCAAAACCTAAGCATGCATTAACTTTTATTCCCTTAGTAAATTCAATAAACTAGCTTTAATTTGTTGCTGTTTTTGTAGTGGGTTTGAATCCTATTCTCTCACCGGTAACTCTAACTAGATTAAGAGGGCAATACTATCCAAAACTGGTGCACCAATAAATTTTACGATCACTAGTTATTTTCCATGGAGGAAATATATGTGCAGAGATAAAAAGGTCCACTTCATTAGTAGGAAATCAAAAATCACGTTTTGGAAATTACGGAAGTCTTGGGTTTCGGTTGCCAGCTTTACACTTTTGTTTCTTTCGGTGGCGGTATCGAGTATGGCGGGTGAAGTGTGGGTCGCCAATATGAAAGGTGCCAACGTACAGATAATAGACACCAATTCCAACAAAGTTGTAAAGACCATTTCCACCGGTGCCGGGGCTCATAATGTAACCTTCAGTCCAGATGGTAAGCTGGCCTACATTGCCAATCTTGGCACCAACAGCATTACCATTATTGATTCCATGTCGAAAGAGATTTTGGCCGATATCGTGACAGACACAAAAGCTCACGATGTTGCGATTTCTCCGGATGGGAAACTCGCTGTTGTCTGTAATGTTGGGGCAGGTAACATAACCTTCATCGATGTAGCCTCAAAAAAAGCTATTCACACTATGGCAACGGATAAGAAAGCTATCACCGCTGTCTTCTCCTACGATGGAAATACGTTGTATGTTGTCAATGCCGGGGCGGGGAATATTTCGGTGGTAGATGTGAAGTCCAAAAAAATTACAGCAACTCTTCAAGGTGCCAAAGGTGCTATGGCCATAAAGCCAACAGCTAACTGGAGTCAGTTCTGGCTTACTGCTCCGGCGGATAATAAATTGCTATTGCTGAACTCGCGCACCGGAGTGTTGGAAGCTTCCATCGATGTCCCTGGAGAACCGCATGGACTGATCCACAGCCCAGATGGGAAAACCGTCTACGTTGGGCAACGAAAACTGGGCCAGATCTCCATGATCGATACAGCCAGTCGCAAGATCACTAAAACCACGTCGCTGGGCCAACGCCCGGATATGATAGCCATTAGTTCAGACGGGAAAACCCTTTATGTTGCCATTCGCGATGAAAATAAATTGGCCGTTGTTTCCGCAGTCGACCTTAGTCTCACGATGAAAATCGATACCGACGGTGAAACCCATGGGGTTGCCTATCGTGACAACTAGGAATGAATGAAACAGGGGTCTGGCATTTTTTGCCAGGCCCTTTTTGTTTTTGAATTCAGGATTCTTGTGTGATTAAGGAGAACAGTCTGATGACGAGCAGATCTGAGAACCAAATAAAAATTAACTGCAGCAAGATTAACCAATCATAAAACTCGCATTAAAGTCTCTCCATCCATTCCCGTGCAAGTCCTATAGCAACAATGATCTGACCGGGTTGCATTTTCTTTTCTAGAATGTCGGCATTTTTGCGTCCCGTTTCATTACCGTTCACCCCGGCAATGTTGAACCATTTGTGAGCTTCTACATAATCCTGCTCCACCCCCTGCCCCCTTTCATACATCAGGCCGAGGTTGGATTGTGCTCCGGAAATCCTCTGCTCGGCGGCCAGCCGGTACCATCTGACAGCTTCCTGGTCATTCATAGGGACTCCCTCACCCCGCATATGCATCAACCCAAGATTGTATTGAGCCTGACCATATCCCTGCTCGGCCGCAAGCCTGAACCAATTAATCGCATCCATATAGTCCCGTACAGCTCCCTGGCCTCTACCATGCATCACACCAAGGTTGTGCTGAGCTTGGGCCAATCCTTGTTTGGCAGCCAGCCGGTACCATTTGATCGCTTCTGCATAATCTTGTTCAACCCCCTGACCTTTTCCATACATCAAACCGAGATTAGTTTGCGCCTCGGGGAATCCTTGCTCCGCTGCCAGTCGATACCACCTGACGGCTTCCTTATCGTCCTTTAGGACTTCCTTGCCTCTGCTGTAAATAAGGCCAAGATTATATTGCGCTTCGGCAACTCCTTCTTCTGCCAGAGGCATCCATTCGTAAAAATTCATATTTTTTCCATAATTATGTTCATTATCTTTCGCGCTCTATAAAAAAAAGAAAATCATACTTCCCCCTGATAAGAGGGGTTGAGGGGGCTAAATTGTTATCGAGTGGTTCTCGAAGGCTTTCGATATATCAATGCGGGTGAATGCTGAACCGTTCCTCAATATCCTAAAACCGTGTGAAATAACGCACCGATTCCAACGCACCAGTAAATTCCGGCACCGATGAGATTCCAGATTGTAGTTGTGGTCTGTTCAAAGGTCATTGTGCCACCACCTTAATCACAAAGAAAAAGAATGCGAGGGTGGTGATCAAGGTGTTTGTCAACGCTGACCAGATCATGAGTTTGTGTGATAATTTTTCCATGAACTTATTTTACTTTAACTCTCATGCTTTGCAATAGGGTGTCAATTGGGGAATCAAACCCACACCCCTCATGAGAGAGGAGGAGTTTATCGGTGGTTACAATTTTTTGGATTTCACACAGTTATTCTATAATCTGGGTTTATGGTCGAACTGGTTCTTGGTGTACATTTTATTGTTGTTCTCTATCTCGTTCTCGGGTTTCCGATAGCGCTTTATTATAATCACCGCTTGTTCCGCATCGTCCACACGAGTTGGTTGGCAGCTGTTTCCTTGCTGATGGTTCTGGGCATCCCCTGCCCTCTAACTATTCTGGAAGAAACTTTAAGACAAAACCCGGTTTATGAAGGATCTTTCATCGCCAGTTGGATGAACCGAATTATCTATCTGGAAGGGATTGATCCGCAACACGTGGTTGTTATGGATATTGGGTTTGCCATTTTGGTGATATTTTCTTTTTTATGGAAACCATTAAAACCCGTTAAATGAAAGAGGGGGGAATCAAAATGTTTCGATATTTATCAAAGCAATATTAGCGGATGGCGGTTTGAAGTAGAGCTAGCAAGGCTTTGACCCTTTGGATGCATTGCTCGACACATCCCAATGTAAATAAAGGACGATTGCCAAATCTGAAGCTGCCTGGAAATGCGAAACCAGTCCGAACGAAACAAGGTTTTGCGACAACTAACTGGCTTCTTTCTGCTCCCAAAAATACACATGCGTTGAGGAAACCAAGGATTATAATAGAGCCAAATTCAGCAAGGAAGATGAAGCGAGCGCCCGGTAAATTTTTTATGAGTTGTCGGTGACTTCTTGCGGTTTGGTGGGTTCTTTATCTATGGTTTCTTCGTTTTCGATGCCGCCCCAGTTGTCGTCGACAAAGCGGTCGGTCATGGTGTGCAGGTCTTTTTTGTTTCTTTGGATTTTTTTCAGCAGGAGTTTGGTCTCTTCATCAGGGAACAAGTCGTTGAGGTCACTTTCTTCACTGGGGAACACTTCGTTGAGATCCACTTCTGATTCTGGAAAGGGCAGGTCATTTTGCGGCGCAAAAATCTTCTTTCCGTCTTCTACAATTTCATTATTTAAAGATTCCGGCGGGGTTTGTTCTGTTGCTTCGTTCATGCTAAGGTCTCCTGAAGAATTCTACTTGGTATGGTACTTAAAAAAATTCGTCTCTTCAACTCTTCTTTAATGCGGTCGCAAGTCGTTAAGTGACTAGGCGACCCAGACTATCTGGGTTTACCCCCCCCCTGTAATACATTGGCTAAAATCTTGCCAGCCAGATTCCCAGGAACAGGGCAATGGCGAGCAGCCACATGGTCATCTTACTGAGGCCGATTATTTTTCTGAGGGTTTCGGGAACTAGTTTTTTGTTTTGCGGGCTTAGGTCCAGATCCGAGATATGGATTCTTAGTGAGAAGGTTACATACATGCTGGTGAAAAAGGCCCCTGCCACGAAAACCATTTTGATTCCGAACAGGTTGTAGTAACCGGGTTTGAGTCCTACTTGCGCTGAATAGTTTTCAAGCAGGAAATAGATACCTGATCCTATCAGCACGAGCAAACAGGCGAAAACGGTCGGTGCCATCAGGTCGATAATTTTATAAGCGGGCGAATTTTCGTCGCGTTCGGTCTGCCCCTTTTCGACTACGGGCAGATAGACTTTCAAGCAATAGACGAGACTTCCCAGCGCTATTCCTGCGGCTAGCAAGTGAATGAATATGATGATGATATTTGTCATGAAATAATTTTAGGTTTTAGCCTTTAGTGTGTTCGAGATAATGGATGAGCAGACGCACGCCATAACCGGACGGGCCTTTGGGGATGTAAGGTTTATCGTATCCCCATGCGGTGCCGGCTATATCAATATGGGTCCAGGGCTGGTCGCCTGCAAAAACTTTGAGGAATGCTGCGCCCATGCTACTGCCTGCACCTACTCCCGGTGATGCGATATTTTTAAGGTCAGCGATATCGCTTTTGGTGGCTTTTTCAAATTCCTCCCATAGTGGTAGTTCCCACACTCGTTCACCGGTTGCGTCTCCGGATTCTTTCAATCGTTTGATCATGGCAGGGTTTGTGCCAATGACGGCGGCGGCCTGATGCCCCAATGCCATGAGTACGGCTCCTGTCAGAGTGGCAAGGTCGATCACTTCTTTAGGTTTATAACGTTGGGCATAGGTCAGCGCATCTGCCAGTACCAGTCTGCCTTCGGCATCAGTGTTGAGAATTTCAATAGTTTTTCCAGACATGCTTTTCAAAATATCGCCGGGTTTGATGGCTAGTCCATCAGGCATGTTTTCGGCGGCGGCCACGATGCCCACAACATTTATTTTTAGTTTCAGGTCGGCAATGGCTTGCATAGCTCCCAGTGTTGCAGCGGCACCGGACATATCCATCTTCATTTCGTCCATGCCTGCCCCTGGTTTGAGCGAAATGCCACCGGTATCGAAAGTGACGCCTTTGCCCACTATTACGCTGGGGGCTTTGCTTTTTGCGGTGCCGAAATATTCCAACACGATCAAGGCCGGGGGCTCATTACTGCCGCGCGAAACGCCGAGGAGGGCACCCATGCCAAGTTTTCCCATTTCTTTTTTGCCCAGTACTTTGCAGGTGATTTTACTTTTGCGGGCCATTTTTTTTGCATGGTTAGCCAGATAAGTCGGCGTGGCGGTGTTACCGGGATGCGATACTAAATCCCTCGCCGCATGCACAGCGTCAACAATTTTTTCTGCCCGAGTGATGGCTTTTGTCAAAGTTGCCAGTCGAGTTTTTGTCGCTGAGACGAGAGTCAACTTTTGCAGTCGGCTTGGTGGATCGTCTTTTTTATCACGAGACTTGTATTCGTCAAAGTGGTAGAGGGCGAGTCCTGCGCCTTCGGCAACGGCTCCGGCGAGTTCTCCATTGCCTGGGTCTTTGGCGATTTTGTCGAAACAGTCGTCGTTCAAATAAACCGATGCGGACTTAAATTTTGACCCTTCGGCTAGCTTTACGGCGGTTGCCGACGCATTGCAGATTGTTTCTGCTTTCACGTCTTTGGCTTTGCCGACTCCGACCAGTAACAGGTTGTCGGATTTCAGACAGCCGGTGCTGTTGAGCAAAAGAGTCTGGTTGGGTTTTCCCGTGAAACGTTTATTTTTATATGCCAGAGTGATGGCACTGTTGAGGGCGTCATCAATTGTTTTCAGGGTTCCGCTCGGTTTTTTTTCTTCCAGGCAGGGCAGAATCAAGCATTCGGTTTTATGGTCTAAGGGGCTATCAGATTTCTGATTTATTTTTATCATTAGGATAAATTTTTAAAATAGTAGGATGGTTGACATTGCTGGGCAGTCTATATTTATGCTCATTGGCAATCAACCTCAATTTTTACACTCATTGCAGGGTTTGCGGTGGAACAAATAATGGGGATATTTTCCCTAAACCGAAGGGGGTGGAGCACTTTGCTGATTTTGCGCAAAAAAACCTGATTGGCTATGGTGCGGAACGAATCAGGTAAACCCTTTATTTGCAAGCCCTAATTGCTATGGAAGGGTAGTGAGAGCTCTGAGTTGCTGGTTATGTTGAGGATGTAGGAAGTTAAAAACAAGGTCTTTATAAAATTGCCCAAAGCCTTGCAAAATCAGGTGGAAAGCAAGGATTGACAATCCGGGTTCGGGTCACTAAAATGTCTACAATTTTCCTGAGTTATATGAGACATTTATGAATCTGGCTGGAGTGGTTTTCCCCGGCTGGATATCGAACTAATAAAGATAAGTAAAAACTTTCGCATTACGGAGATCGTTCATGGAAGTCGCTGAAGAACAGAGCCAGGCCGTTGCTCAAAAACAGGGCCAGATAAAAATAACCGTCTGCATGAGTCTGAGTGGAATTGCTGAGGGAAGTCAGAAAGTTTATGACGAATTCCAGAAGCAGATTGGCGAAATGGAAGCTAATGCCGCACTTGGTGAAAGAACATGTGAAATGGGCCAGGTTGGGTGTCGCGGTTATTGTAGCCGAGATGTTCTGGTAGATGTTTATATTCCCGGTGAAGATCGTGTGACTTACGAGAAAGTCAAACCGGCGATGGTCAAAAACATTTTGAACGACCACATTGTTGGCGGCAAAGTGTTTAAGAAAGCCGCATCGAAAGAAGATTATTATACGAACCTGGGCAAGCAAACTCGTGTGGCGTTGGAGCACGGTGGTTCTATCGACCCTGAAAGTATTGACGATTACATTAAAGTCGGTGGCTATGAATCTCTGAAAAAAGTTCTGACTGCAATGAAGCCAGATGAAGTGATTGCGGAAGTGAAGAAATCCGGATTGCGCGGCAAAGGTGGTGGTGGGTTTGTCACAGCTAACAAATGGGAAAAAGCGGCCAAAGCCCCAACGGACGAAAAAGGGACCCGCTACATCATGGTCAATGGAGATGAGGGCAATCCAGCTTCTTATATGGATCGTAGCGTTATGGAAGGTGCGACGCATCAGGTTCTGGAAGGCTTATTGATTGGGGCTTATGCCATTGGAGCAACTGAAGGGATCATATACACGCGTTCTGATTACTCGATTGCAGTCCGACGGCTGAACATGGCTATTGAACAGGCTAGGGAGAGAGGATTTCTCGGCGACAAAATTATGGGTTCAGACTTCAGCATTAATATTAGGGTTCATGAAGGTCTTGAGGCGTTTATTGGTGGTGAGTCCACAGCATTGATGCAGTCGGTTGAGGGCAAGCGTCCTTTCCCGAAAGCGCAACCGCCACATTCCTGCGATGCCGGGTTGTGGGGCAAACCGACTGTTTTGAATAATGCCGAAACTTGGGCCACGGTTCCTTCGATCATTAAGAAGGGTGCGGATTGGTACGCGGCAATGGGCAATGAAAATGCTCAGGGTTGCAAGGTCTGGGCGATTTCCGGAAACATCAAGTACAACGGATTGATGGAACTGGATATGAAAACCACATTTGCAGAAGCCATTAATGATTATTGTGGTGGCATTCAAAAGAAAAAAGAGCTCAAGGTGATTCATGTTGGTGGTGTAACGGGCGGATTCCTTCCCCCCGAAAAAGCTGATACCGCAACGGACTACGAAAGTCTCATCGATGCGGGTGTGTTGATGGGGCAGGCCAGTTTTGCGGCCTATGATGAATCGGCTTGCGTGATTGATCTTTCGCTCTTTTCTATTGGATTTAACGAAGGCGAAACCTGCGGCAAGTGTACTCCCTGCCGGATTGGTCTGACGCTGATAAAAAATAAGCTGACAGATATTGCCGAAGGCCGAGGCAAACTTGAAGACCTCGACAAGCTTCAGGAGTTGTGTGAAGAGATCAGCCAAACTTCATTGTGTGGGCTAGGTGAAACGGCACCGAAGGCGATTTTGACCGGGTTGAAATATTTCCGTAAAGAATATGAACGACATATTGTCGATCAAATCTGCGACGCAGCAAAGTGTGTTGGTCTCTATCGTTATTACGTCAAGGAAGAGGATTGTGTAGCCTGTGGCGCGTGTATCAAACCTTGTCCGACTGGGGCTATAACCGGGGGAACCCGTAAAGTTGCAGCGCATATTGATATGGACTTGTGCATCAACTGCAACGCCTGTTACCAGGCTTGTGGATTCCTGGCGATTGAATAGAATATATATTTAAAAAAGCCTGTCGGCATTTGCCGGCAGGCTTTTTTTGTCTTCAAGCGGATTCGCGCTGGGAGCATATTCCTATTAAATAAGGGTTGGGGGGATTTGTTCTTATATTTTCAATTGATGGTTTTTTCTAACCGAATGCGTTTTAAATATAAAAGTTCCATAGCGTTATTCTCTAGGCCCTGTACATAAGGTTTGACGAGCAGGTTCTGGGCAGAAACAAAAAGGGGAATCATTGGGACTTCCTGCTCGGTGAGCAGTATTTGTGCTTCATCATAGACGGCTTGCCGTTCGTCCGGTTTTTTCAACGCAGAGCCCAAAGCAATCAGTTCATCGTAGCGTGGATGGGACCACCTGAGTCGGTTATTGCCACTGGTAGTGATGAACAGGTTCATGAAGTTATCAGGGTCCGGGAAGTCGGCCCCCCACCCCAGCCTGAAAATTTCTGGCGGATCCAGATCCAACCGACTGAGGAAAACTTTCCACTCCTGGCTTTCGAAATCAATATGCACATTGAGGTGTTCTTTCCACTGTGCCTGAATGAATTCCCCGATGAAGTGGTTGAGATCGCCCGTGTTGAAGGCTGCGGTGACTTTGGGAAACCCTTTGCCTTCTGGATACCCTGCCTGTGCCAACAAGTCTCTTGCTTTTTTTGGGTCAAACTTTGATCCAATGCTTTCGTTGTAACCAAACATTCCCTTGGGAATCCATGATGAGGAGGGCAGTTCCCCTCCTTTCAAAAATATGGGGATGCGGGATCGGTCAATCGCATGAGCAAATGCTTGTCGGACGAGGACATTATTAAAGGGCGGCTTTTTCACATTAAAACCATAGTAATAACCTCTTAATTGAGGCTTGTTGCGGTATTCGGGGCTGGATTTATAATGAGGAATTGCTACTGGCGGAAGTTCGAGGTAGTCCAACTCACCAGTTTCGTAAAGGGTCAGAGCGGTGGTCGGTTCCTGCACCACAAAAACACGAATGGCATCCACAGCTGGTTTGCCTTCGTAGTGGCGCGGGTTGGCTTTCAACACCATTTTGTATTCGTGTTGCCACTCTTCTAGAGTATAGGGGCCGTTGGTGACAATATTTGCAGGCTCTGTCCAGGAGTCACCGTGCTTGGAGATAACGTCCTCACGGGCCGGGAATGTGACCATGAACGTGGTGATGCTGGGGAAATAGGGCACAGGTTTTTTTAAGCGGACTTCAAGAACATCCGGGGCCAGTGCCCGGACCCCGACCTTATCAGGGTCGGTAATTTCCCCTGAGTTATATTGCGACGCATTTTCAATGTCGAAGAGGAAGTAAGCGTATTGGGCCGCCGTTCCTGGGGCCAGCAAGCGTTTCCAGGAATATTCAAAATCTGCCGCTGTGACGGGTTTCCCGTCACTCCAGGTGACATCATTGCGCAGAAAAAAGGTGATGGTCAGGCCATCCTCCGAGTATTCCCAGCTTTTTGCGATGGCAGGTTTGGCGTTTAACTCAGAGTCGTATTGAGTCAGCCCTTCCATGATATTAGTGAGAATGGTGAAAGAAACACTGTCTGTCGCCAGTGTCCAATCTAGAGTAGGAGGCTCATTCTTTATGGACATGCGAAAAACAGACTCGTCTGTAGAAGGGGCTGGGCCGCAGCCAGCGAGAACCAAAATTATAGCCAGCAACCAGCAAGGAAAAATGGCAGTCTGTGTTTTCATTATGATCTTCGTTTCCATGTATAGGTAAATAGCCGGTATTATGTCAGTTTTACTCCCAAAAAACACTTCTACCGTCTTGTGAAATTCGTATCAGGGGACTGTTACAGTAGGGTAAAATAAGGAATTTCCAAGTATTTTCATTTAACTCTTTACTTTTCCCTGCACCTTTATAGAATGGAGTTTTTTACCTAGTTTTGGGGCAGTTATGTCAGAAGATATTTCTTATATCAGAAAATGGATCAAGCGTGGTTTGAGTAAGGATAAGAAAACCCTCGATTTTTCCAACAGAAAGATAGATAACGAGATCGCCTCAGAATTGGCAGAAAACGTGGATCTTCCTGATATTGAAATCCTATTTATGTATACCAATAAAATCAAGGATTTGGGTTTGGAGGAATTGGCTGAGTCGGTGTTTTTTGAGCCGTTGAAAGAACTTTGGATGTATGAAAATAAAATCGGGGATGATGGAGCCAAGGCTCTGGCCGAGTCAGACGCTGTGACCCGATTGCGTTACCTTAGCTTATACAAAAATAGGATTGGCGATGATGGAGCCGTATCTTTGGCAAACTCTAAAAGCCTTTCCAAGCTTGAAAAGCTGGACCTTTCGTTTAATCGTATTGGAGACCGCGGAGCTGAGGCCTTGGCTAATTCTACGTGTCTTAAAAATTTAAAGGAATTGCATCTTGATGCCAATCGAATTGGCCTAAGGGGAATGAAGGCTCTGTCTGAACTCTCTGGATTGCGAAACCTACAGATACTAAACCTGTCGTTTAACATCATTAATCCTCAAGGACTGGAACTCATGCATGAGTCCAAACGTTTGCAGGAATTGAATGAGGTGCAAACGGACTATCCTCATATTGGTGGTTGATTGATGCAGCCTGAAATAAAAGACCTGAATTTTATCGAGACTCTTAATGATAGATTGATCCGCAAGGATCCTGTTCTGGATCTCTCCTATGACCGAATGGGAGATGCTGGAATCATTTTTCTGTGCCGAAATAAAGATTTGTCCCACGTTCAAAAGCTGGATTTGAGCTGGAATGAAATCACAGATGCCGGTCTGGCAGTTCTTGTCGGCACAGGCCCCTTACCTCAGTTAAGGCATCTTGTTCTCAACGCCAATCAGATTGGCGATGAGGGTGCCAAAAGCCTGGCGCTTTCAAAAAACCTTCCCAATCTGGAAACCGTGGAGTTGGTCAACAATCAGGTTGCCGACTTTGGGGCCTTGAGCCTTGTGAAGTCCCAGTCACTGTTGAGTCTTTGGGTTATTGATTTGGAAATGAATAAGGTGGGACAAAAGAAATTAACCCGGTTTCCAGATGGAGCGGTGGTTTCTAAACTTCGCGAACTCAACCTTCGTCGCAATGTTGTTAGTGATGAAAGCCTTACTGATTGGGCGCAGGCTGGTGCTTTTGAAAAACTGGTTCAGTTGAATCTGGGTTGGAATCAAATTACCGATCAGGGTGCCCGTATTCTCGCGAATTCTCCTACTTTAAGTCGGCTGGAAATTCTGGTGCTTGACTCCAACCATATTGGTGATCTCGGAGCTGTGGATCTTGCAGGGTCAAAGCATTTGAATAACCTCGCGCAACTTTATATGCAGGATAACAATTATAGCCGGACGGGAGAAATTGCTCTGCGGGTCATGCGATCGCGGATTTTGGTTGAGAAGAAGAGAACCAAAAATACACTCAACCTCAATGAGCAGAAGTTGGATAACAAAGATATGGCCTCTTTAGCGCAATATGAAAAGCTGAATGGTGTTGTTTCTCTTTCTCTGCGGAATAACCAATTTGATTACCACGGCGTTCAAGACCTTGCCAGTTCTCCTTATCTAAAAAACCTGACATCCTTGAATTTGATGAACAATGCAGTGGGAGACAAAGGTCTTCTATTGCTGGCGGAATCTCCTAACCTGTCTCAACTGGAATATTTGAATCTGGAAAATACAGGGATTACAGCATTGGGAATCCTTGCCCTTTCCCAATCCCCACATCTTAGTCGATTAAAAGAACTGAATTTGAGTGGCAATGATCTGAGAGAAAAAGGTCTGCGTATTTTAGCCGAGTCAGGGAATTTCAAAAATCTGGTTAAACTAAGAATTTCTGGTGTTCCTGTGGGGGATTCTGGGTTTCTGGCTCTTGTTCATTCCAATACTTTGAGTCAGCTTGAAGAACTAGAAGCCATGGGCAACACCATCACCCGAAAAAGTTTAGACTCAATGACAACCGCTTCAAAATTAGCGCGATTAAAAAAGCTGGATCTTCGCCGTAATAAACTAAAAGAAGCGGATCTTATCTTCCTGGCCGATACTCCAAAATTTCAAGCTTTAGAAGCTCTAAGGTTTTAATGCTTGTAGTTGGTAGCGTGAGGTTCAAAGGAATTTTTGAGAGAGTCCTTGTTGTTAATTTTTACCCGCGTCGATAGCATTGTTAAAAAAAGAAAAAAGGTTCTCCAGCCGCGCTAAAAGCTCTTTTTCTTCCAGCCGGTGAATCCGGAAAGATACTGCTCCGGCATGACCCCCTCCACCCATATAAAGATCGCCGAATAATTCTTTGATTTTGTCTTCGCCATTGCGTAGATCCACGCCGGAAAAATCTACAGCCCTTCGAATTTTTATAAAAATACAATCTTGTGCCTCGGCATTTTTACCTTCAAAAATAATCACTCCAGCATGTCCAGATTGTTCCGGAACCGAGTTTAGAAGTAAACCCAAGATATCGACAAACCAGTCTGACTTAAACGACTGGCAGGTTTCATTTACTGCCTGATAAGTTGACGGGAGGAGACTTAAAAACCCCATAGCTCCTTTACTCTCAATACGGGTGTTTAATAAATTTAAGCAGCTTTCCTGATCTTCTGTCAGTTTGTTCAGGTAATTGAGAACTTGTGTGGCATCACCAAACTTTGAAGTTCGACAATCCTCTGTTCTTTTTTTATCAGACTCTCTCCAGCGTGTAATATTTTTCAAATGGTCTCCGAGTTTTTTCATCCAGTGGTCGTAGTCTTCTTTGTAACGGATTACTTTACCTCCCACGGTGTCACACAGTATTCCTGTTATCAATCCCAGAATAATATTACGCTGGCTGAACGGGTGGGGTCTTTCCTGGTTTTGATCGTAAATCTTTTCGAGAACGTTCCCAATGATTTCGGTGTTGGCATTGGCATTGCGAAACAGATTGATACCAAAACTGGTTAACTCTTCGCTGTCTGCTCCGAAGTGATGGTCAATTTCTATGACCTTGGGTTTTCTCGATAATATGCATTTTTCGATATAGGGATAAAAAGGGACCAGCTTAGTGTTGGCGGTATCACAAAAAATAACAGTTTCAATTTCATCCTTAACGGTATCAATATCCTCCTGAGTTCTGAGAATACGGATGGAGTTGTAGTGGATGATTTTTTCAAAAAAACTCAGGTTAGCTTTAAGAGGTTCAGGAATGATCAGAAAAACTTTTTTGTCCAACTGATTTAAATAAAGAGAAAGGGCTAGCATCGACCCCACTGAATCGGGATCGATATCTCCGCTGAACAAAAAACTATTACTGGAATTAATCAAGTCGACAGCTTCGCTCAGGTTGGTATCCCAAGTCGATCCGTCTACGGGCTTTTTTTCTTTCATTAGACTTTTAAACTAAGGTTGTCTTTTAAAGGTTGAGGGGATTTTATAAAGAATTTTACGGGGACTAGGCAAATAAATTTAATGATTTCAATGTAGATGAGAGGATTTTTTTCACGGGGGGATACCTGACAATTACCAAATATTTTATGAGTTTTGGGGTAAAGGCCTAGCTAAACCCAGGGTCATCATCAAATACTTCATTGTAATCTTCTTTGGCTTCATGGTCCGATGCGGGACGGCACCAATCGAAATTAGGGTCGTCATCAGCATCGTCCAAGGCCTCTTTTTCCGCTTTACTAACCTCATCGGTGAAGTCTTTCATGCCTAGTTCTGTGAATTCATGACCCCCACATTGGCACTCCGACTCGCCATTTACAAAATCGGTCTCTTTTTTAAGTAATAAAGCTCTTTGACATGAATTGCATACATGACCTTGATGTGTGTCGACTAAATTGTAGGCCATCATGTTTTCCCGGCACTGATTGCATATTGCGGGCATACCGGGGCTGTATTCATAAATCAGGTTTTCAAGCCCACAACCTCCGCATTCCATCAGCAGGTCGAATGGAGTTTTCAACTTCATGTCAGGTTATTTGTTTGAGTCATCCGGAAATATTTTTGACATATCCCCCATTTTTCCCATAGCTTCTTCTTTAGACATTTTAGTTATATCAATGCCCATATCTGCTAAAGCACCAGAGAAGGGACATTTGCTGGCCCCACTCTTAGGTTCTTCGCCTTCGACAGCCGGTGCAGGTTTCTCAGTTTCAATTTCGCCTGCTTCTGCCATGATGACCCAATGCATGGATTCAATTGTCTGTGCTTTTTCGGCAGTAATTTTTTCAAGGGATTCTTTTGTCTCAGCATGTTTCACCATAGCGGTAGCTTCCTTGTATTTTTCCAAGGCTTTTTTCTCAAATTCAACGGCTTCTCTCAACGCCGCAGCAGAATTAGACATTGTTGGGTCTCCTGACAAAATTAAAAGGCTTATTAATATATATTAATGGAACATCAAAAATATACCAAATCCTTTCGTCAAATAGCAATAACCTTATCTGTTAAATTGCAAATCTGCATCATATTGCGAGTAAAGGAGAAACCTGACATAATGCTCACATGAAAAAAATTGTTATTATAGGAGGCGGAATCGCCGGGTTGGCGGCGGCATACCGTATCCAGAAAGAGATATCAGAAGGCGCCTCGCTAGAATGTGTCCTACTTGAGGGTGGAGATCGTTTTGGGGGGAAAATCGCCACAGAAAGGTCTGATGGGTTCCTCATCGAGAGGGGGCCGGATTCCTTTATCTCACAAAAACCGGCGGCCATTCAATTATGCCAACAATTGGGCCTTGGAGACCATCTTGTATCAACCAATCCAGGAACTCCCAAGACCTACGTGTATACCGGAGGCAAGCTGGTGACGATGCCTGATGGGTTGAGCCTTATGATTCCCACAAAGTTTTTGCCGTTTGCTTTTACGCCTCTGTTCAGCCTGTCGGGGAAAATCCGCATGGCGTTCGATCTTTTGATCCCTAGAAAAGCCGATGAAAGCGATGAAAGCCTGGCCTCATTTGTTCGCCGACGGATGGGGGAGGAAGCGTTGAGGAAAATGGCGGAGCCCATGCTGGCTGGCATTTATGCCAGTGACCCTGAGACCATGAGTATTCGCAGTACCTTCCCCATGTTTGTTGAAATAGAACGTAAATACCGATCGTTGATTTTAGGAATGCTGGCTCGAAAAAAAGCCATGTTCCTGAACGCCAGTAAACACCCTAAAAGTAATTTCAGTTTGTTCATGACCTTGAAAGATGGCTTGGGAGAAATGGTCGAAGCGGCGATTAAAAAATCTCCCGATATCAAATTTCAGTCCGGGGCGAAGGTGGAGTCCATTACCGGGAAAGAGGGTGATTGGTCTATACGGGTAGAAGGAGGTGGAGACCAGAAGGCCGATGTGTTAATACTGGCCACGCCGGGTCATATCACAGCCCGGATTCTGGAGTCGGTCACGCCCAAAGCTGCTGAACTTTTAAAGCAGATCAAATATGTTTCCACTGCCACGGTGACGATTGCTTATAAAAAAGAAGGGTTTTCCCACGCTCTGGATGGATTTGGGTTTGTGGTGCCTAAATGCGAAGGCCGTAGCATACTCGCTTGCACCTGGACCTCATCAAAATTTCCGCACCGGGCCCCTGATGGGCATGTCATGCTGCGCTGTTATCTGGGAGGAGCTCTGCAGGAAGGCATCGCTGAAAAAGATGAAGAAACCATGACCAACCTTGTCAAACAAGATCTGAAGGAAATAATGGGAATCACAGAAGAACCGGTATTCTGCAAAGTTTTTTACAACCGAAAATCCAATGTACAATACGAGGTTAACCATTCTCAGCGTATTGACACCATCATGCAGGAACTGCAAAAGGGACTTTTTCTAGCAGGTAGTGCTTATCGTGGGGTTGGGATACCCGATTGCATTCAGGGTGGAACTAAGTCTGCCGAGTCGGCGATTGAACTACTGCTGGGAAAATCCAAAGCGGGAGTTTAGCATCTAACATCCAAAACTAATAAAAAAGGAGTTCTTCAATGAAGTGGGTTTCCGCGCTCTCCCGAAAAACCGATATTGACAGTGCTATTCAAGAAGCGGCGGAATCCGCCATCCAGCAACTTGGTAAAGATCAGGCCGACTTGACCGTTGTGTTTGTTTCTCCCCAGTTTAAGGAATTCTATGACAAGGTTCCCGAATTGGTCAGCCGCTATCTCAAACCTGGCTTGCTCTTTGGCTGTTCAGGAGGCGGAATCATCGGTAATGGCGAAGAGGCTGAGCAGCAGGCGGCGGTCAGCATCACGTGTGCTGAACTGCCTGGTGTTAAAATCCAGACGATCCAATCCGACACCACCGAGTTGCCGGATCAAGATACCTCCCCTTCCGTTTGGCGTGAATGGTTGAAGGTGAACGTGGAGGACAATCCACATTTTGTTTTTCTGGCAGACCCTTTTTCATTCCAAGGTGAAGAATTTCTGGCAGGAGTTGATTTTGCCTACCCCAACAGTAAAAAAGTTGGCGGCCTCGCCAGTGGTGCTCAGGCACAAGGTGGAAATGCAATGTATCTTGGGGATAAAATTTATAATAGTGGGCTGATAGGCATCGCGTTGAGTGGTGATATCGAGGTCGATACTATCGTAGCTCAAGGGTGTCGCCCCATTGGAGAACCCATGCAAATCACCCAATGCGAGCACAACCTGCTGAAAGAATTAGGAGGAAAGCCGCCACTGGAAGTGCTTCAGGAACTGAATGGAACTTTATCAGATGAAGATAAAAAGCTGATCCAGAGTTCGCTATTTTTGGGAATAGAAATGGACCCCATGAAAGACAATCCACAGCAAGGAGATTTTCTCATTCGCAATTTAATGGGGGTAGATCGGGAAAGTGGAGCCGTGGCTATCGGAGCGCTGTTAAGAAATGGTCAGCTGGTACAGTTTCATCTGCGCGATAAAAAGATGTCGGCAGAAGATCTGGATGTGATGTTGACCCGCTACCTAAATCAGGGTAACGCCGAAAATGCCAAGGGTGCTCTGTTGTTTTCCTGTCTGGGCCGTGGTGAATACCTATATGGAAAACCCAATCACGACACAGATATGTTTCAAGGGAAACTGGGGAAAATTCCTCTGGGAGGATTTTTCTGCAACGGAGAGATCGGGCCAGTGGGTAAGACTACTTTTCTACACGGTTACACCAGCTCGTTCGGCATTTTCCGGTCCGCTAGGCGTGGGGCCGATGCAAAATGACTCGTTGTGTTGGTTGAATTGCAAAATGTGATTTGAAAAAAATACCATTCTTCTTCAAACCAATAAAAAACCAAATCCCCCCAATCCCTGCGGCATGTAACATTATCCCTCATGACCGGAACTGGTACTTCTTAGAATGGGGAGCTTTAATGGACCTCTCTCCACCGAAGAGGGGCTGAGGGGTATAGCCCCTCATGCAGTTCCGGGCTAGGAAAAATTGCTGCCTCAACGTCAAGTGGCGGCTAACAGGGTGAACATATGAAGGTCACAATACTGGGTTCTGGTACTGCGGTGCCATCTTTGGATCGTAATTCTTCTGGCGTACTCATTCAGGAAGAGGGCACAAACACCCTGATTGATTTCGGCTATGGAACCCTGAAACAACTTTTGCATCTGGGAATCACCTACCACGATATCGACCGGATTTTTTTCACTCATAATCACCCGGACCATATGTGTGATTTGATTCCCTTTTTATTTGGTGCCCGTTATCGTCCCTCTGCAAGAAAAAAAGACCTGGAAATTGTTGCTGGGCCAGGCTTTCAAGAGTTCTTCGATAAACTTATGTCTGTGTTTGGGAGTTGGCTTGTTCCTACCGAATGCAATGTCTGCATCACGGAAATAGATGAAGGGTTGAAAAAGTTTGGCCTTCATCAAGTGACTTTCAAAAAAACCCGGCATATCGAGATTAGCCGGGGTTACCGATTTGAGAATTCTGCGGGAAAGTCGGTGGTGTTATCTGGAGACACAGACTATTGTCAGGGGATGATCGAGTTGGGCCGAGAGGCAGACCTTATGATTCTGGAATGTGCCATGCCGGATGAAGAAAAAATAGCCGGGCACTTGGTTCCTTCTCTGGCTGGCAAGTTGGCGCAAGAAACTGACTGTAAAACGCTTTGCCTCACCCATTTTTATCCACCCTGTGATTTTGATGTCATGCGCAAAACTGTATCAGCTCTTTACAATGGTGAATTAGTTCTGGCACGTGACCTAATGCAGTTTGATCTCTAACAGGGTTCTTATTTTTTGCCCTCTCTTTTGTCTTCGATAAAATCCACCACAAACATAAATACCCGCAGAACTCCGATGGTTGCGAATATGCCTAATAACAATTGCAATAAGGGTGGCAGGGCCGTGACAAAGTTTGTGATACTTTCCATGAGTTTTGTTGTGTCCAAAGAATACCCCGCAAGTTTTGAATGAGTTTCTGATCAAAGTATATTAGCGGCGCAGAATACCATCTGCTAATCCTGAAGGCGAATGAGAAAGGACTACTTAAAGTGGAGAGTGTCGTTGTTGGCAGTGAAAAGCTATTACATTTAAATTCGGAGATAGTGGAACTCATTGAAAACATATAGCTCCCCATAAATAAACAGTTAGGTGTTCATTCCACTTTTTTTCTCCGGTATAATCCAAGGGTAATCACTCAATCGCAAAAAAGGATGAGTACATGCCAGCTAATTTGAATTTTATTTCAGCAATCTTCCTTGTGTTTTTTCTTAATGTCACTCTAGTTGGAGCGGCAGGTACTGTCGATAACAATAATGGAAGTGTGACAGATTCTGCTACCGATTTAGTTTGGCAGAAAGGCGACTCTTTTCATGAATTGAAAAAGGGACTTAATTGGTATGAGGCCTTGGAATACATTGCTATAAAAAACTCGGAAAATTTTGCCGGACACGATGATTGGCGTTTGCCCACCTTAAAGGAATTGAACAGTTTATGGATATCTTCGGGAAAGATTAAAAGCAAGGACTCAGAAACCCTTGGACTTCCCTCTGGGTTTGCAAGTGGCGGGAGTTATTATTTATGGAGTGGGGACGAGCGCGGACTGGATAATGCGTGGTACTTTGGCCTTGGGAAAAAAGAAAACTATTTTAACCTTAAAGACCTTGCTGACATGGAGCAAGGGGTAAAAATGGTACATATCACTAGGTCGGTCCAGTACCCGTAATACTTTTTCTTAGATTTGGTCCCTCAGGGGTAAATAGGTTTGTTTAGTTAGGTGAGTACAGTCTCGAATTTAGGGGGCTATTGAAGTCGGAGTTAAGTGCTTTGGCAGGGGGCGGCAATTAGGCAAAGGTGTATCCAGCTGAGATACACCTGTTGTTCGCCAGATAGAGATTGGCAAGGGCCACCAACGGCGGCGCGCCGGTAGGGAGTTAGTTGATATGAAACAAAAGATTATTCAATCAGGATTAGTGTTGCTGGTGTTTGTGGGTTTGTTCGTTTCTTTAGCAATAGCGCAAGAACATAAACTGGATCATAGCCCGATGGAACACTCTGTTCCTGGAGAGGAGTATCGGATTGATGAACCTATGGACCATGGCGATCATGGTTCCATGCAGCACAGTGAAGGTTTGTTCCGAGCCAAAGGAGTTCATGATCAGCCTGAATTCTCCAAGCCTAAGGATATGGACAGTCTTCAGGCCCGTGGTCGCAACATTTATTTGCACATGTGTGTGTTCTGTCATGGGGAAGACGGAAACGGCGGTGGCCAGGCGGTTCAATATTTATATCCTTGGCCAAGAGATTTTAGGGAAGGAATTTTTAAATTCCGCTCTACTCCAACCGGCACTCTTCCTCGCGATGAGGATTTATACAGGACTATAATAAATGGTATTCCCGGCACCTCCATGCCAGCCTGGGGAGACGCGTTGAGTCCCGAAGACACGTGGGCTTTGATCAACCATATTAAGAATTTTTCTCCGCGATTTAAAAAGGAACCGCAGGGTGAAAAAATTAAGGTAGGCAAGGTTCTTTCTTCTACGCCTGCATTGGTGACTCGGGGAAAGGAACTTTTTAAGGAGTTGAAATGTTTCCGTTGTCACGGTGAATCTTTAAAGGGGGATGGCGAGTTGGCCGAATCACTCATGGACGCATGGAAGCATGCTGTTTTTGTGCAGGACATCACCAACCCAAATTATTTTAAAAGTGGACACAAACCGGGAGATCTTTTCAGAACCATTACTTCTGGACTAGATGGAACGCCTATGGGTTCCTATATCCATATTCCCGAAGAAGACCGTTGGGCATTGGTGCACTATATTCGCTCAAAATTTATGAAAGAAGTTAAAGAAGCAGAGTTTGAAACGGATCTTTACTCACTGCCTGTGGGGGCTGAACTGAACACCGATCCTTATAGCCCTGTTTGGGATGGGGTTGCCACGACAAACCTAGTGTTGCGTCCGCTATCAGCAAGGAGAGACGCGGTGGGATTTATCAACGTGGCTTCGGTGAATAATGGCGAACAGTTGGCAGTCCGCCTGCAGTGGGAGGATCCGACTCATGACGCATTTTCCGAGTTGCATTCAGATATATTTCGTGATGGGGTGGCGGTGCAATTTGCGCTGGGGGCGGTGACCCTTCACACCCACGGACATAATGAACCATTTTTTGGTATGGGTAATCGAAACAAACCGGTAAATCTCTGGCATTGGAAAGCTGGTCTGGGCGAAACGCTTGAAGCCGAGGACGATCTTGAATATGCTGGTGGCGGGGTTGATATGGACGCGCTGATATACGGAGGTATTATGTCAAACCCGGTTTCTAAATTAAACGCCACTGGTGATAACCCGGTTGAAGAACTGAATGCTGAAGGATTTGGCACGGTCACACCACAACCTCTTGAAAATCAGAATGTAGAGGGTTCGGGTGAATGGAAAGATGGAGTATGGACAGTAGTTTTTCTCCGAGACATGCCTAAAACTGGTAAGTGGGATGTGGACTTTGCTGAACGCATTGACCCGGCTCTGATGGCCTTCGCCGTTTGGGATGGGGTGAAGGAGGATCGAAACGGGCGCAAGGTAATCAGTGTTTGGCAGCGTTTCAATATCAAGAAGCCAAAGCCTTGAGAAAAAAACTCAGCATCGTAGTTATTGGTTTTCTTGTTTTTGCTGCGTTCCCGTTAAAGGCGGAAGAACTGGTGGGTTTGGGTGAGTTGGATCGTTTGATACAGCTTCACTTGCCGAAAAAATATGAGGAGGGGGTTCATGGTCCCTCTAAAAAAGTTAAGCTTGTGCCCAAAGGTGAAGAAACTGTTTTTACCATTCCGGGATTCGATGTTTATGGTTGCGGCGAATGCCACCAACCAGAACAGTTATTGGGCAAGTCGATCGACCGGATGCGGAAATCACTGAATCGTCTAACCATTATTTCCCCTGAACTTCCTCCCCCCCCTTTAAAGCAATTCATTATCCAGTCCTGGTCGGATGAGTGGTTGCGTTCCGGTCAGTTTGCACACACCACTTTTGACACGATCCGAATTTTCCCTGCTGCGATTTTGGTTGACAGTAAAGTGTATGGAAATGCTACGCACTTGCATGAATCTTTGCATTTAACCCAATCATTTTTGGGTATGGCAAATGAACTTGAAGCGTATGGGTTGAATGTCCGGTCTGATCCTAGGTTTCTGATTTTGAATTTTCCGTATTTTTCTGACACGGTCACATTTTTTTTTATTCCAGAATTGCCAGATATTCTTAATCGATTTTTTGCCCGCGAGGTGAAACAAGAGGTGACGGTTCCGCAAGAGGTACAGTGGTTTTTGATGGCGTTTGAGGACGACACCCTGAAGAAAATAGCAGCAGCAATAAAAAAAATGGAAACGGTTTTTCAGGAGGTGTCGCGTCTGAATCGGAAGTATCCGATAGAGTCTGCATATCTAGGAGAGCAAACTCGCGCAGCTTCCTTATTGCTGGATATCGCAGCGGTTAAAGTTCTTCCACTTCCGCCTTTGGATCTGGATCCTGCTTCACTCAAAGAGGCATTTTCCATTCTGGATATACAGTTCAATAAACTCGACAACACTCGGCTGGGCTATCGTATAGACCGCAAGCATGAGGCTTTAATGATAATGACCTACCATTTGCGGTTGAAGGATCCGGCAGTCAGGCTGGGTATCTATTTTCGGTTTTTAAGGCAACGGTTCATCGGAGCAGATGGAGAAGTAAAACTGGTGGTACCCGATGCAGAAGATCTTAATCTGTATATTAAGGAGAAACGCCGTGACATCTCAAAAATGTCAGACTCCCTCAAATTCACTCCGATTGAGAAAGCAGGTGCATTAAGGATGCTGAAAAGTATTCCTACCACTACTGCAAGCGATTAAAAGGCAAGGTTTGCCAGTTCTGGGCACACGAAGCTTTAGGTGATCACCACGTCTTCACATGGCCTGTGTTGAGTATAGCGAGGTATTCAGAATGACAAGACAAAAACTATAGCATCGTCTTCGCGGGCCGCAAAAGGGTGCGAGGGTTCAGGTTTTAATGTTTCATTAAATTAAAGTTGCCGAACTACAGTGATGATAGGCCGATCATAACCTTTTTTGGTTGCTTCGTCGGCAAGCTTTCTCGCAAAGACACCTCCCGAGTTGTAAATCACCCCAGACTAATCTTTAAAAAAGAGGCGCTCATTGAAGTTCCTTCTTGTCTTTACAAAGGGGGAACAGGGTTAGACGTTGAAAGACAAAATAAATAGGCTGAAAGAAGACTTGTTGAAACAATAAGCCCCCGCCTAGCGGAGAAATTTTTGCAAGTCGATAAAGCGAAGAGGCGAGATGCTTCGACAGGCTCAGCAGGACAATTTCTAACGGTTTTTAGGATATCATTCTGAACGAAGTGAAGACGTAGTAACTCACCGAATCTTTCGTGCCTTGAAAGGGTATCTCGAGGTTATGCAAAAGCCTACCTAGCGGAAGGCACATATTAAGCCGAGTAAACAATTGCTGGCCGGACAAAGCTATTGCCAGCCAAACCCCACACCTGTGGTTAGAGTTTGCTGGCGGGGGTGACCATTGCTGGGCCTTTGACGTGATCTTCCAGAGTTTCGGCTTGTACTTTATCCTGCAATTTCATCAAAGCGTCAATGACCATTTCGGGTCTTGGTGGACATCCCGGAATATAAACATCGACAGGTATGAGCGTATCAATTCCCATAACGGTGGAGTAGTTATCGTAGAACCCGCCCGAAACCGTGCACACCCCATAAGCGACTACCCATTTGGGTTCGGTCATTTGGTTATAGACCTTGGTGAGAATAGGGGCTTGTTTATGGCTGATGGTTCCAACGACCATGAGCAGGTCTGCCTGCCTAGGTGAAAAGCGGGGAAACGCCGCACCCATACGATCAAGATCGTACCGGGGACCGGCCACAGACATGAACTCCATTCCGCAACATGCGGTGATAAAGGGATAGATAAAGAAAGAATATTTTCGTGCCCAGTTAATAGCCTGGGTCATTTGCGTTACGATCACATTGTTGCCAAGACTCATTTCTGTCTCGGTTCTGTATAATCCAGCCATGCCATCTACTCCCAAATTTAGGTTTATACCGCATCTTAAAATATTTTCAGCAAAAAATCCACTACTAGCCGTAGGGGCAACTGCAAATTCCTTTCTGACCGTACAAAGATGATCTCGACTTGATGAGCCTTGCTAGTTTTTTCATATAGGAGTGGGTTCTTGCCTGTAGGACTTAAACCAGTGTATAATCGCAAAATAAACAAGAGCTCAACTCGTAGCGGAAAATCCGTTCTGAGTTATAAATTGTTGGAGAAAGGGAATTATGGATACCAGTGGCAACAAGACTGCCTTTGGCCAGGAAAGGGGCATGGCTGCAACCGAATCAATTGTTCGGATGAATTTGAGCAAAGATGGCAAAACTCTTGATCTCACTGCTACTTATTTGAAGGAATATGGTGCCAAGGATATCGCTCGCATGGAGTTTCTGCGACCTTTAACGCATTTGGCTTTTGGGACAAATTTATGTGGTCCAAAAGGACTGAAATATATAGCCCAGTCTGAAGTATTGGTTAGCCTGACTTCGCTGAATATGTTTTATAACCGGCTGGGTAACGAAGGAGTCAAATACCTCGCGGTATCAGATAACCTTTTGAGCTTACAGAACCTGGTCCTTACAGATAATGAAATTACTGATGAAGGGGCTTTGATATTAGCGAAATTTATGCCTCTTTTTACCAACCTTGTACGTCTCGATTTGCGACTAAACAGACTTAAGGATGAAGGAAAAGATGCCCTCAAAGAAGCGCAAAAAATGTCTACCGTCAAACACCTGCTGTTAGATAAAGTAGAAGGCTTTCAAGTTAAAGGCTGACCGACCAGCGGCCGGTGGCTATAGGGCGGTGAATCTGGCGCGCCCGCCAAGAAATATTTTGAGCTGCCAATAATTTACTGCCGTTACTACCTTGCCTAGCCTGATGGATTTAAGGTCACCTTTTCGTTGTCGAACAGTGGTTGAATATCTCCGAAATCTATCCCCGCAAGGTCCACACATTTCTGTATGTCGGAACTTTGATAAATAATTTGCCATAACCGGTTGCCCATTTCCTGAAGATTTTCGAGTAGGGAATTAATGCCTTGAGGGTGTTGGATTATGGCGAACAGGTCAAGTTCTGCTGCTTTCCATTTAGTCTGAATTTTAAAAATATCCCGATACAGTTCCTGTTCATGCTCAATGAGCGGGAAGGTGCTTCTAAGAGGATGCGCCTTTGTCGAGTTTGGGAAAAGTGACTTGAACTCTTTTTCGATACGCCCTGCTTTCCAACTGGTGAACAGATACCCGGTTAGATTGCCGTGCAATACTGAAATGGACTTAACAAGGTGCTGAACCCGGTCAATATGCTCTGACCGCATTTCATTTATTAAAACGGCGTTGGGGAAATCCTTATTGATTCGTTCCTTGATCAGGAAAAGGTTGGCATAAAGTTCCCGCAGTACCGAATTCAAATTAGCGATGGTAACGGGGTCATCTGGGGCACGGGTTTCCTTTAAGGAAATCGTTTCCACTTCTAAATCCCTTTGGGTTGTTTCGATATAATTGATTTGTGGGATATTGAGAAGGCTTTGAAAAATCTCTGGTGAAAGAGCCAGATTGAGACCAAACTGCTCCTGTATAAAATCACGGATTTTTCGGCATTTAACCACATCTCGGAACGTTACAACCGTTTGCTGCAAAGGTTCTCCTGTCTCCACAAAAGGTTCAACCGCTGTTTCCGGACCCAGCAATTTTTTTAATATTCGTTTAGGGTCACGCAAAAATTTATCCCTCCGACACTGGGCGTAGGGCCAGTTGTAATGGCTTCGATTGACTGATAAACCTCTTCTTGGTTTATCAGGATATTACCTATATCGTATAACGAACGATTATAGGATTTAAACGGCGTTGATGGTTGGAATTTTTAAAGGAAACTGTTAACATTCGTGTCGGCCAGACTCTGGTGGCCCCCAATTTCTGACGGAGCATTTTTGAAACGCGCAAACACCTGAGCCGGGGTGGCGGAATTGGTAGACGCAAGGGACTTAAAATCCACTTAAAATAACCCTTCATTTAACATCTACACCCACTAAACCCATTATAGACAAGGGTTTCCCGACATTAAGGTGTTTCAGAAATCGTTCAAATAACTCGTAGTAAACTCGTAGTATCGCTAGTGGATTTTTGAAGGTGATATTTTTTTCTATTTATTGTTATATTAACGATCGCCATCAACCACTAAATATTATTTTTTGATCGCTTTAATTTTTGCTTTTTAAGTGATTTTGCGCGGCTGTGACGGAAAGATTCTGTTTCAGACATACTTTCCAAATGATCGGGGTTTACACAAGCTAGTTCCTTACAGTTCTGATGAATTTTAACTGTGCCACTTATATTGCCATAATATAAGAACCATGAAATATAATGCGCGGTGTGCATAGAACCGTTAAACCAGAACCTTCCATGTCCAGCTTTTTCAATTTTATCAGTCCAGAGCCAACAACCAGTGGTACTTGACTCTTTATCTACCTTTGAAAAAAACCTTTTTTTGTTTTTCTCATCTAGATTCTTCAACGGGTTCTTTTTTTTTCGTTTATCTTTGAAATTTTTTTGTTTTTCCAGCGTTTTCATTCGACGAATGGCATCAGCCATAAGTTCTTTTCTCACTTTTTCTGAGAAAAGAAAGTCTTCATTTATATCTAAATATTTTGATTGCGATATCCCAGCATTATCTTTAAGGGTTACTTCCTTTAAATGATCAGGGCGTACACAAACTTTGACATCAGATTTATGGTGGATGGCATATCCATCAGGAAGTGATTTGTGTTCCAACCAATAAGAAAAACGATGAGGTCTTTGTCGGTGATTCTGATACAAAAACCTTCCATAGTTCATAAAGCCTTTTCCATCTGTAACTCCAAACCATAACCAGCAACCATCCTGTGATTTGTCAACTTTCCCCCAAAAACGATCGATACTTTTTTTATTTGGATTTACCCATCCGATACCATGTCTATTTCCTTCTAATAAATTTGCTCTTTTCGAATTTTCTTCATTGGTTATTAGTTCAAGATGATCAACATTTATACATAAACGATTACCACATGTGTGATCAACCACCGAGTTGCCAACAGGACCAATAATCTTTTCGTAAGCGTAAATGTGTGCGTAAACATTAACTTCATCATTTTTCCATCTGAATTTACCATAACCATCCCTTATAGATCCCGACCAGACAAGACAGTGGGTCTGTCTGTCACGTGTCACCTCATTATCAAGATGCCATTTCCATGTGTCTTCAAAATTCTTAAAGTAAGGTCTTCTTTTTTCTTTTTTAATATTATTTTCTTTTAAAAAAAATTCATAATGGGTGTAACAAAGCTGGTGAGTGATATTTATGGTGGGTTTATCGCAGAGTTCAAAGCTACAGCTGGTGTGTTTAGAACGCAAAAGATTTCTATAATGTTTATTACATAATCCTCGACTATTTATAGGAAGGTTACACCCATCAAATTCACATTTTTTACGGGAATTCATCTTTTGCTCAGTTTTGTAGAATAAATAGATCGATCTTAAAACCAGACCCAAAAACGAACTATAGTTCGTTTTTAAGATATAGTCATATTAAGGGTGGGAAAATGGAAGGGGAAAAGGGGTACCATAATCTATGACAATTTCGTAAAACATTGTATCTAAATGTCTAAGGTATAATTTTGTAATTATTTTTACCGATGAATAAACTATGGTAATATTACACGAATTTTAGGCAGTGAAAAATCAAAAACTCGTAGTAGAACTCGTAGTATCGTTAATCTTACTACCAAATAAAACCTGTAAGTCATTGTAAAATATGGTTGCCGGGGTGGCGGAATTGGTAGACGCAAGGGACTTAAAATCCCTCGAGGGTAACCTCGTACCGGTTCGATTCCGGTCCTCGGCATTAAATAAAGAAAGGAGTTACGGCATTTTGGCTGTAGCTCCTTTTTATTTTAAGTGGTGAGATGTGTAATCTACGTGTAACTGGGCCAGAAAAAATTGAGTGTCTGTAAATTTAAACAGCCTTATATTGCCTTTCTAGTTTGTCCAGCTCCTTTTTGATATGTTCGCCATTCTGATGGGACTATTTGGCAACCATCGCAAGATTTTTATGATCACTGACCCTCTGAACAGTCGGAAAATTTACGTCAGCTTGAACAAGTCGCGTGATGGCCGTTTGCCTCATAGTGTTAGGTACTGCTTCTAATCCAGCCTCTTCTTCGGCTCGCTTGAAAGGCTCCATCATATAGCTTCGATGCTGTCTCTAGGGTTTCTTTGCAGGGAACAGAAACTCTTGTCCTGCTTCCAAGGACTTCATACGCTCCTCAAGAAAGTCTGTCAGGCGAGCAGTAATATGCTGCTCTCTAGCACCAGCTTTAGCCTTAGGAATGCAGATAATTTGCTTGGCGAGGTCAACGTGCTTGACCTGGATAGATAGAACCTCTATATCCTCATTGAGGTGTCGAGGGCAATTTGTATAAAGGGCCAAAGGTCAGCATCTCTATCTGCTTTGGTGCCCCGTATCCCGTATGACCTGATTCCCTTCGAATATCGAGGGATCTGTGCGTGCACGCCGACCCAAACCCTCCGCAGCCGCGTGGGGGGGGGGGTGCCGGCCAGATTGGTATAACCGATGTTAGTCAACCTTCACCACGTAAGTTCGTCCGCACCAATCAGTGCTGAGGCCCATTTTAAATTAATCCAGTCGAAGACTTAAGCCAATATATTTAACAATAATAGGGCAACAATATTGATTATTTTGATCATCGGGTTAATAGCTGGTCCAGCTGTATCTTTGTACGGATCACCAACTGTATCCCCTGTAATAGCGGCGTGGTGAGCTTCTGAGCCCTTGCCACCGTGATTACCGTCTTCAATATATTTTTTAGCGTTATCCCATGCGCCACCACCAGCAGTCATAGACAATGCAACGAACAAACCAGTAACGATGGTGCCCATAAGCATTGCACCCAAAGCTGAGAACGCAGCTGATTGACCACCAATTGCATTAACCACGTAATACATAACGACTGGTGCGAACAATGGAAGCATTGAAGGAAGTATCATTTCCTTGATTGCGGCTTTCGTCAGGATATCTACACATTTTCCATATTCTGGCTTTCCGGTACCTTCCATAATGCCCGGTATTTCTCGGAACTGGCGGCGTACTTCAACAACAATAGCGCCTCCAGCCCGGCCAACAGCCATCATACCCATGGAACCAAACAAGTATGGCAACATACCACCAATGAATAGTCCAATAACAACATATGGATCTTGTAGGCTGAATGTTACGTCCAATTTCGGAAAGTAATGCTTCAAGTCTTCTGTATAAGCTCCAAACAGAACCAAGGCGGCTAAGCCAGCTGAACCAATTGCATACCCTTTAGTTACAGCTTTTGTGGTATTACCAACAGCATCTAAAGCGTCTGTTGTTTTGCGAACGTCTTCAGGAAGGTCCGCCATTTCTGCAATACCACCGGCGTTATCCGTTACAGGGCCAAAAGCATCAAGGGCAACAACCATACCAGCTAATGCAAGCATTGCAGTTGCAGCCATTGCTATACCGAATAAGCCAGCTTGCAAATAAGAAACGATGATACCTGCACTAATTATAATTACGGGAAGCGCTGTCGCTTCCATTGATACAGCTAAACCTTGGATGACGTTTGTGCCATGACCTGTCTCAGATGCAGCAGCAATGCTTTTTACAGGGCGGTAATCGGTACCTGTATAATATTCAGTGATCCAGATAATCAAACCTGTGACAAGCAACCCAGTGATCGAGCAAACAAGCAATTGCATACCATTGATGTCGCGACCAGCCATGTCGTATGCTTTATCAAAACCGATGTATTTTTGAATAGTTATAGCAATCAAACCAGCAGAAATAATGGCACTTGCAATAAAGCCTTTGTACAAAGCTCCCATAATTGAGTTATTTGAACCCAATTTAACGAACCAGGTTCCAATAACAGAAGCAATAATACATACGCCACATACTAATAAGGGTAGAAGCATCATGCTTTCTTGTGCAGCGCCAGTGAAGTAAATAGCCCCTAAAAGCATAGTTGCAACGATTGTAACCGCATAGGTTTCAAACAAATCTGCGGCCATACCAGCACAATCGCCAACGTTGTCTCCAACGTTATCAGCAATAACGCCTGCGTTACGGGGGTCATCTTCCGGAATACCAGCTTCGATTTTACCAACCAAATCAGAACCAACGTCTGCACCTTTGGTAAAGATACCACCACCCAAACGAGCAAAGATGGAAATCAACGAGGCTCCAAAGCCAAGAGCAACCATCGCTTCTAAAATCTGGCGCATGCCTTCAGCTGAATTTGAGTCAATTATGTTGCGCAGTATGACATAATAGCCAGCAACCCCTATTAGTGCCAAGCCAACAACCAACATGCCTGTTACAGCCCCAGATTTGAACGCAACATCCAATCCACCAGCTAAACCAACACTGCGAGCGGCTTCTGTTGTCCGGACATTAGCACGAACAGAAACGTGCATACCTATGTAACCGGCAAGACCAGAAAGGACAGCACCAATGACGTAACCTATTGCGCTCAGCATTCCTAACCAGAAGCCAAGCAAAATACCGATGATGACACCAACAACAGCAATTGCTGTATATTGGCGGTTTAAATATGCTCCAGCACCTTCTTGAATAGCGGAGGCAATTTCTTGCATACGTTCGTTACCAGCAGGTGCTGCTAGTACGGAACGAACTGCCCAAGCACCGTAAAGCAATGCGACAACGCCACATAACAAAACTAAATAATAAAGATTCATTTTATGCCTCTGGTTAGGGTTAACCCAAATACACATAAAATGAATGCGTATGATGTAATCTTGACCTTTTGTGACATCTACTCCTCCTTCAGTAACGATGATTGTTCAAATTTAAAACCATCTCGAATGGTGAGAATGAGATGGGAATAATACAGTAAGAACTTAGCTTTCACTATCACAAAATAGTCAGAACCACCTCACACCTAAAGCAACTCACTCCCTCCCACGCAAAATCCTTAATAAACCGCAAGTACTCATCATGCCAAAATGATAATAAACTTTACGCATTAGGTTTACGTTAGAACGCTCCCGCAACTGCCAAAATATCACCTTTTAACGTCATCAAAGACAGCCTATTTAGGCATGTCAGTGAGGGCGAGGTTTCGGTGTAATTCCTGTGAATCTTGCCAATCAAAATAACGATTCTTAGGGTAAAACACAGAATCCATTTTGGCGAATAGGACTTGCAGTATGCCCACTTCTCTAGTAAAAATATATCTTTCGAGAACAAAATGGATGAGAAGCTAAAAGTGCATAAAACTTATGCGGAGTTACTTAAAATCCCTCGAGGGTAACCTCGTACCGGTTCGATTCCGGTCCTCGGCACTCCCATAAGGGAGGGGTAACTAGCTGAATTTTTCCACTAGCCTCAAGTTTTTCCAGAGAGCATTAAAAAGCCCGGTCAATTTGACTCTTCCTAAATTAAGATATTGTCCTAATACGGAGTGAGTGTTTAACCATGAATGGATATCCATTCTACAAAATAATTCAAATACAATGATTATTGATGAAATACCGATAGGCGAAGCACCTCCGTGGGATATCAACGTTATCATCGAGGTTCCATTTGGTCGGGAACCAGTGAAATACGAAATGGATAAGAAATCCGGTGCCCTTTTTGTGGACCGCGTCATGCACACTTCAATGCGCTACCCTTGTAATTATGGGTTTGTGCCGCATACGCTTTCTGAAGATGGTGACCCTATAGATATTTTGGTGGCATCCCCTGTAGAGTTTTTGTCCGGTTGCGTTGTTCGTTGCCGACCTGTCGGGGTTCTAAAAATGAAAGATGAAAAAGGGGCAGATGAAAAAATTCTGGCTGTTCCGGTTGATGCCTTGAACCCTTATTATGTAGATGTCAAAGAATACACTGATTTGCCTGAAATCCTGCTAAATCAAATAACTCATTTTTTTGCGCACTATAAAGATTTAGAGTCAGAGAAATGGGTCGAATTGGAGGGTTGGGAAGATGCAGAGCATGCAGCTGGGCTAATCAAACAAGCCATTGAGCGAGCATCTTCTTAGGGTCTAGCTTCAAAGAATCAAATCTCTGCTTTTGATGGTTTTCCTAAGTGATGTACAAACAGCTTCTTGGCGCTATTGCAATCGGGCTAACAATCATTGCGTATTATCCCTATATACGTTCCATCATTCAGGGAAAAACAAAACCACATGTTTTTTCCTGGGTAATCTGGGGTACTTCCACATGCATTGTCTTTCTGGCTCAGCTTGCAGATAAAGGAGGGGCGGGTGCTTGGGTTATAGGGTTTTCCGGCATTATTTCCATCTATGTTGCATTTTTGGCCTATATCAAAAGGTCAGACAGCAGCATCACCCGAATAGATGGGCTGTTTTTTATAGTGGCCATGACCGCTCTGCCAATATGGTATCTGACCTCTGACCCGTTGTGGGCCGTGGTGATATTGACCACGGTCGATGTGCTTGGGTTTGCCCCTACCTTTAGGAGGTCATACATTCTTCCTTTTGAAGAGCAGTTGATGTTTTATGTGGTCATGGCATTGCGTAACCTTGTTGTCGTTTCAGCCTTGGAAAACTATTCCCTGACGACCGTGTTATTCCCCTCCACGATAGCCGTAGCCTGCCTGATATTTTCCCTAATGGTGGTGTATCGAAGGCGAGTGCTGACCTAAACTTGTATTGCTGATATAGTTTCTGGCGCTGTTGAGCTTAAACTTCTTGGGGTAAAACGGGAGTTTTAAACCACCGGGTAATGAAGGAAGGACCTTAGGTTTTTCCGGGTCGGTTGACCCGCTGAAATGATAGAAAAAATAAGGCTCCCCATAAAAAGTATGTCATTCAGTCGGGCAAACAGGAAAATTGAATAGCTGAAGGATCCATTCCAGAGCTCTGGCATTCCCTCTGAAGTCAGAATGGCCAAACCAATTTGATGAAACAAGAGATCAAGAATGTAGGCGATGTCTGAGAATAATAATTCAATAAGTAGAAGGGCTAAGTTTAAATTAATAATAAAGGCAAGAAACAAGGGGACGATGTTTTGAACAGTCTATAATGGCACCAAACGCAAAGCCTAGGCTGAGTTGTCAGGTTTTCTCATTTGAGTTTAAAGCTTTGAAAACTCTTAAAGCTTGCCGGGTCATTAACTTGTCTTTTTTTGAGCATTATAATGGGATTTCCGATAAGGGAAAATAAATTGCCAACATAATGCCTACTCCAGTGTGCGGGAACCAGTATGAATTCGTCAAGCGGAGATAACTTTTTTCGTCAGGTAAAGGGATAGCTCGTTATACCTCTCAGGACATAAAATTTACGGAAGGGATATCACAGCCTCACACCTAGTGACTCTTGTAAAGGTATTTGACGGTTTCCAGAGAAGGATAATCAGATTTTAGTTTTTCGAGTAATAAAGTGAGGGCGATGGATTGATCATCGCTCATTTTGTCCCGATTGCCTATTACGCAAACTCCAACGCTTGTTTTATCAAGCTCAGGGTGATGAAATCCTGTTTTGGAAACATGCCTTCCCATCAAAGTGGTGCCTTCTGCCGTGATGATGAAGTGGAAGCCGATTTCAGGCTCGCCTTCAGCAAGGTGCGACTGTTTGATATCTTCGTAGGTGGAAGAATCTTCTCCGGTAAAATGAACAAGGACAAACTGAGTGTCCTTTCTTATTGCTAAAATTTTATGATGCATGGTCAATTTACCTATTCGGATTATATTGTATTATAGAAAAGGAAGTGGTCCTGAATAAGGGGCGACGGGTCATGTCATGAATTTGTGTGCAGTTATTTTCTGAAAGAGATAAAAAAATCTAGAAAGCTATTTCATTGGCCACTGCTGTATCAGTTTGTGCGGTCATTGAAGTGGTCTCGCAGGGAAGCCTGCCACATCATGGATTTTTAAAATAGGAAGATATATCGTTGGAGCTGTTTCTAAATACACCGACGGGGAAATTCTTCAAATAGCTGGTGCTAAGAGTAGGTGTGAACCTTGATGTTGGGATCTAATTGGGATCGGAGGTGATTTTCAATGACCCGTAATGTGCCGCCTGTGGAACTCGGACATCCCCCACAAGCACCCTGGTAACGTATTCGGACGATTTGTCCGTCCACTTCGATCACTTCTAATCCTCCACCATCATTTGCTAGGGCAGGGCGAACTGATTCGTCAAGAACGGCTTCAACAATGATGACTTTTTCATCATCGGAAAGTTGATGATATGTTTCCATATCAAAATCTTTAAGAATGGATGCAGAAACCTCATTATCCCCTTCCTCATACTTCCCTAAATCTGCTTCGATTATATTTTTGATCTTGTCCTTAAAAATCACCCAAAGGTCGGCGGAGGACAGAGTGACAGAAACAAAATTCTCGCGCAAGTAGACCATGTCAACGATATCAAGGGCAAACATGTTATGGGCAAAGGCATCAACTTCCAGAAAGCCACCTTCTTCAAGGGTTTTGGAGCCTTCATCAAGCACTATCTGGTTCAAAATAAATTTTACCGAACGAGGGTTCGGGGTCAGTTCGATTTTTTCAACGGAAAAAGTTTGAGTTTCCTGCATGGTTTTTCCTTAGTGAGGATTAGTCTTTGTTTTCAAAGATAAGATGGGTTTTCAGCAGATCAGGTTCAAAAAACTTTTTTTCTTATTTGCTATTCGGGAAGAACACACCTTTATAAAGGATTATACGGGCTTTATATTAAATATAAAAAGGTATGTTTATCATTTATATGGATTATTGAAAATTACTGGGTTTGGCGATATTGATGGAAAAGGTTTGTCAGTCGCATGCTCCTCCTCCTCGGCATCCCGGGTTGAAATCTTTGCAGACCTCGAACCACATTTAATTAACGAGGAGCGGGTGCTTTTCCCACTGATAGTAAAATTAGAGGGCGATACAAGGGTTACAAATGCAAGCCACAACAGGGGCCAATTCGGGTCATCTGTCATGAACATGACGAGGCAACTGTTAAAGAAAATGTGTAAGGGGTATGTTGCACCAGAAGACGACTGCCAGTCCTTTTGTTATAAAAGGGTACCTCTAAAAACAGCAATCTATCATACTGCTTATCATTCTTGAGGAGCAACAGGCGACGTAGAATCTCTTAACACTTAATAAGTCAAAGGTTAGGTTCTTCACTCCGCTCAGAATGACAATATTTAAAACAGATTGCTCGCAAAAAAATAAATTTTTAGAGGTGACCTTAAGTTAAATACTTTTGCGCCAGATTAATATTTTCCGCGGATATGCGGGGAGACATCTTTAAAATAAAAATCACTCAGAACCCTATGTGTTTCTTCTGTCAATGGAGGCAATGCGCTGGCCGCGCAATTGTTCGCCACCTGTTGGGGAATTTTAGAACCGGGAATTACAACAGTGACTGCATCAAAATCGAGAACCCATCTCAAGGCGAACTGCGATAGATTTTCCGGCGTGATATTTTTCAAACCTTCTACAAGTTCGACTCCTTTTTCAAAGGGAAGACCAGAAAAAGTTTCTCCTACATTAAACTCCTGTCCATCACGGTTGAAGTTGCGGTGATCGTTCTTGGCAAACTTCGACTCTCCATTTAATTTTCCGGAGAGAAGGCCAGAGGCGAGTGGCAGGCGGACAATAATAGCCACCTGTTTTTCTTGCGCTTCTTTGAAAATGGCGGTAATGGCTTTTTGGCGAAAAACATTGAAAATAATTTGTAATGAGGCCACCCCTTCTTGCTGTAGGCAGATTTGAGCCTCTTCCATTGACTCCACGCTGAATCCGTATTGTTTTATTTTACCTTCCTGTTTCAAGGTTCTCAGCCAGCCAAACACCTCTCCCTGCCGCAAAAGGTCGGTAGGCGGGCAGTGTACCTGGGTCAGGTCAAGGCATTCCAAGCCCAGGCGTTTAAGGGAGTCTTCTGTGTGTTTGCGAAACTGATCTTGAGAGAAATTGTCTGGCCAACCGGGTCGAGGGAACCTGCCCAGTTTGGTGGCGATCACTACTTCAGAAGATAAGGTTTTAACAAACCTGCCAAGTCGGGTTTCTGAAAGACCTTCTCCATAGCAGTCGGCGGTATCAAAAAAATTCACCCCATTTTCAACAGCAGTTGCGAGAACTTTTTCGGCGGTGGAATCATCAACATTCCCCCAGTCAGCTCCAAGCTGCCAGGTGCCCAGCCCAATTTCTGAAACATTGATTTTGCCAAATTTTCGGTATTTCATGTCGTCTCACTAAAAAAATGATAAATTGGGGAGATGAACTCACATTCCCTCACACGCCTGATTTGCTCCACTGGTAATAGCATTTATTATCCTGCAGCAAAAGGGATTTTAATCGTTTTTGTGTTAACCGGGATTTTTGAGGCCCAGACAGCAGTGGCTGTGGATTTTAAAACCTATCTTCAAGGAGCTAGGTCTGAAATAACGCATCACAAGGAAAGCATTCGCGAAGACCCTCTGGATGCGATCGCTTATTTTGAATTAGGTAGGTCTTATCTTGCCCTAGGAAAACACGAAGCAGAAGTGAAAGCCTATAGGGAGGCGATCCAGCTTTACCCCAACTACATTGGGGCACATTATAACTTGGCCATGGCGTACGATTTATTAAAGGATGGTCCGAAGTCCATCAAGCACATGCTCAGTGCCCTGAACCTGTATCATGCTAAAAGGAACCATGCGCGGATAAGAAATGTGCAACGCCAATTAAAACGCCTATATTTAAAATATCCAAGTAAAACTATAGCTCAGGAAAAATTGGACTAAGAGCTTTACGTGAAAAATAATTTTTTTCCAGTAAGCATTGATTTTTATTTGATTAGTGGTTCCACCCCAATAGTGGGGATTGAAAATGCCGACAGAATTTTTTATAGTGTCAACGATATCATGTGAATTCGCTACGGGGTCGAAAGAGCGCCTCAAAAATAAATAATAGTTCGCAGATTACCTGTAAAGTTTACGAAAATATTTTTCCTCTAGTTTTACTCAATTGCAATACCACACTTTGAAGGCTAGTATTAAGGCATGGAACAAGACTTTGAACCGTTAAAAAACCGGCTCCGAGAAATTTGTGGTCGACTGGATGAAGATGAAAAACTTTATTTCAGTCCTCTTATTGAAAAATTTAAGGGTCAGACCCAGGAGTTTCAGCGCATCATGCGTGACCTTGGCAAGTTCGGAAAAAAAATCGGAGAGGGTAGTACATTCAAGGTTTGCCGGGAAGTCCAACACCTTTTTGATGACGCGTCCCGCAAAAATAAGTGACCGGGTATGTTGATGAGTGTTCACCTTATTGCGCATGGCAAGGTACAAGGGGTCTGGTATAGAGCTGGTGCACGTGAGAAGGCTTTGCAACTGGGTCTATGTGGTTGGGCAAAAAATTGCTCGGATGGCACTGTTGAAATCCACGCTGAAGGAGAAAAAGGAATCCTTGAGCAGTTTATCAACTGGTGCAGAAAAGGCTCGCCGGCGGCTCAAGTCTCTTCTTTGGGTATTGAGTGGGTCGAATCTCAAGGCCTGACCAGTTTTAAAATCCGACCCACCTCCGTTGTTAACTAGTAATAACTAACTGTGTCAGCAACAATTTTCCATAGTAAAATGAGCCAATTTTTGTGATTTCCATCAACGGGCTGGTTAGAAATTACGACAAGCTCCTGGCGTTAGGTGGACTTAATCTGGAGACCCTAATGGAGAGCTGTTCGGTTTCATTGGTTCCAATGACGGGGGCAAAACCACCACCATCAAACTTTTAGCCGCTCCACTCAAACCTTCTTCGGGGACCATGCATATCGATGATGTGGATATAAAGCAAGTTTGCATTCGAGTAAAAAAATCATCGGCTACATCCCCGACCGACCCTTTATCTATCACAAACTAACAGGTTGGGAATAACTGGAATTTATCGCCGGACTGTATTCGATGGAACAGGGTGTTACACGTGAAAAGGCAGAAAAGTTTTTCACCTTTTTTAATTTGCAAGATTTCACCGATGAACTGATGGAAGGTTACTCACATAGCATGAGGCAGAAGCTTGTCATTGCCGGGGCATTCCACAACCCTAAAGTCGTCATAGTCGATGAGCCTCTGGTGGGGTTCGACCCTAAAGGTGCGCGGCAGGTGAAACAATTGTTTCAAGATTTATGCGAAAATGGCACAACGATTTTTATCTCCACTCATTCTTAAGGAGTGGCCGAAACCATGTGTCACAGAGTTGGCACTACCCAGAAAGGAAAGATGATAGGGGTGGGAACGGCGGAACAATTGTGCTCCCAAGCCGAACATCAGCACGGCGCTCTGGAAGGTGTGTTTTTAAAGTTAACTTCGCCCTCTGGTGAGGAAAGTGACCAGCATTAATCCATTTATTAAGAACTGGTTTTTGTATGGAGAAGGAGTTTTAAGATGAGTGAAGTCAGTAAATATATGAGCACCCAGATTTTTTCAATAAGTCCCGATAGATTTGCTTATGAAGCGGTCGATCAAATGTATGAGAATAAAGTGAGTGCGATTTTAGTGAAGGAGGGTGAGAAATATATTGGAATTATTACAAAAACGGATTGGATGTTTTTAGTTTTAAAGGGAGAATGTGACCCTAAAGCGATGAAGGTATCTATCGTGATGACAAAAATTTCAAATACGATTGACGAGAATCAAACGATTTCTGAGGTCTGTAATATTATAGAGACCAAAAAGATTCGCCATGTCCCCGTGACAAGAAACGGTGAAATTGTAGGGATGTTTTCGGTCAAGGATTTAGAAAAATACTATTTACAATTACACAAGAAAACTGATTTTTAAGTACTTGTCATTGATCAGTGGTTTGCTATTTTGACTGTTTAAACACCACTTCAACGGTCAGAGTTTGGTTGTCGCGTTGGAGTTGAAAGGTGGAGCGGTCGTCGAAATTTTTGTAGCCCAATAATTCCAGCACATCGTCTACGCTTGACAGAGCTTTGCCGTCCATGCTGACAAGCAGGTCGCCAGGTTTCATGCCTGCGGTTTCGGCATTTGAGAGTTTGCCCACGGCTTTGATGCGCACGCCACTATCCTTTTCTTGCGCGAGGCGCACTCCTAGCTTTACTTTGTTTTGTCCTGGCACACGGTATTCCACCTGCCAGACATAGTCTGCGGCGTAAAGAGGGATGGAGACTTTTTTAACCTCCATTTCCCGGTCTTTCAAGTTCGCGGGAACTTTGGTGATATTGGGCAAAATGATGGAATAAGCATGTGGTATTCTTCGGTAAGCGCGTTTTGGGATGCCGAATCCATATTGAACATGAAACCCACCTGCCAGTACTACCAACTTCTTGTCTTTATTAATAGGGTCGCGCAAAAACTCCGCCACCGTTTGGGCCATAGTTTCCTCCCAAAGTAATAACATGCGATAAGGTTTTTCCAATGCCTTTGCCGTGTGGCCGCCAAATATGGACATGGAAAATGCCCGGTGGTAAGGGTCGGTTTCATCTATTTCCGGATACAGCGTGTCGCCGGGTGCCGAGTCGCCTGAGCGAAAATGATTTTCTACTTTGCGGCTGGATTTGAGTCCGATTAGCGGCAGGTTTTTGCTTCGGGCGAATTCAAATATCGGCTTGTAGAGTTCAAACCCGCTGCCCCAATTGCTGAGAAAGAGATGTTTGAACTCCTGGTCTGATAGTTGGCCTTGATTGAAGAGGTTCAGTTTCTTCTGGCCTGAGCGCCGGAACATTTCGAGTCCAATAGCTACCGGGTATTTTTTAGCTAGAAATTGTATGATCTGCAATTGAACTTTATGAGCTTCTATATTGTCGTGAGTTTCTCCGATATAGATGACCCGGGAGGCTGAAATGGAGTCGAGCATTTGCTTTCGGTTGACTCCCAACCCGGTCGGAAGATGGAGGATTTGTCCCGCATCCAAATCTGCTAGGTTTTTATAGGGAGACCCGCCATAGGGAACGGCAAATTCTTCAGAATAGCCGTCGCGGTAAAAAAGTAATAACCAGAATAAAAAAAATGTCGCCAGGACAATGCGAATGATTTGTGTGACTGGGTTTTGGCTCATGGTTTTAGGGGGCTTGAACTAAGTTCGTTTGGAAAAACTACTGATAAGCTCATTTAACCGAAGAGTTAGCAGTAATATTAAGGGTGTGGTAACGGTTCACAGATTTAGCTCATTAGGGTTTGAAATTTGATCCATTGGGTGAAGGGATCAAGGCCAATGTTGTGATTCTATCAGGAAGTTTAAACGGGGAGTGCAGAAATTTATTCAGGAGGGGAGTTGGCACATATCCTGGTTTTTAGATTTTCCGTTTTGGCTGGAGGTTCCATTTTTTCTCTCAGGCTGGCTATAGCGAAAAACTTTCCCTTCATAATTGGTGATGACCACTTCATCCTTGTTGTGTTCGACAACACTGTTGGGAAGCAGTCTTACTTTGCCACCTCCACCCGGAGCGTCGATAACGAAATAGGGCACTGCCATACCTGAAGTATGGCCCATGAGGTCTTTTATTATATCGAGCCCTTTTTGTACAGAGGTACGAAAATGGTCGGTTCCCTCTGTCATATCTGCTTGATAAATATAATAAGGTTTGACACGGTTCTTCAGCAATTTCAGCATCAACTCTTTCATGACCTGTGAGTCGTCATTGACTCCTTTTAATAGCACTGTCTGGCTTCCTAAAGGGATGCCAATATCTGCAAGCATGGCGCAGGCTTTTTCCACTTCGGGAGTGATCTCCGCGGGGTGGTTGAAATGCATATTGAAGTATAGAGGGTGATACTTTTTTAGTATCGAACATAGGTTTTCTGTGATTCTGGCTGGCAAAGTTCCGGGAACCCGCGTGCCAATACGAATGATCTCGAGATGCGGGATGGACCGAAGTTCTCCTAGAATGCGGTCTAGTTCCTTATCAGGAACTAGAAGCGGGTCTCCACCAGACATAATTACATCGCGGATTTCAGGGTGGTTACGGATGTATTCTATGCCTTGCCTGAGAGTTTCGCGTGTAACGACTCCGGGAAAGCCGATTTTTCGTTTTCTTGTACAGAACCGGCAGACAATGGGGCATTGGTTGTTAATCATCAGCAATACCCGATCGGGATAGCGGTGAACCAGCTCGGGCACAGGCATGTCGACTTCTTCGTTAAGCGGATCGGCGACCAGAGTATCGCCATCTATATAATCGTCCAACTCTTCGAGTGTGGGCACTACTTGCTTCCACAAAGGATCATCGGGCCCCTTGATGAGACTCAGGAAATAGGAGTTGATTCGTATAGGATAAAGTTCCCCTACCTTTTTAAGTCGTTCCCGATACTCTGGAGATTCGGGGATGAATGGCAGGTCTTTAATCTTCACTGCGCTCTGGCTGAGTTGTTGTTGCCAAGGCTCCATTTTTTTTCCTTACTTTCCTGAAAGATTAAGAATTGACCGGATAGGTCTTTTTTAGATAGTCGATGATATCGTATTCATCGTCAAGAACGGTATTGCCATCCACCAAAACCGGAACGGCGGTTTGACCCGATACTTCGTGAACTTCCTTACGCTCATGGTGAGGCCATGGAACATCTACTTTTTCATACTCCAGACTCATTTGTGCAAGCACATCTCTAACCATGGTGCAGTAACCGCATCCATCGATATTATAAAGCTTCATCATAATAAAACTACCTTCAGTCTCTTATAGCACACGGCATCATTACCGCGTCTACCATGCCGTGAATTTTCTTTTTATTCTGCGGACAAAGTGTAGCCAGAATTCCCGCCAAATGAGTGGTGTTTTCCACCACAAAATAATAAGGCGTCAGCCGCACCCGGCTCTGCATGGTTTCCATCCGGCCTGTTTTTGGGTCCAGATACGAAACCGGTACTCGTTTTCCCTTGTAAAACTTCTGTAATATCGAAGTTTGGTCGGGGAATTGTTGTAACCCTTGCTTCAATGTTGCCTGCCAAACTTCCCCAGAAACATCGTGCCCGACCACAACCCCTCGGCTCCCCCAAGACTCCGGTGAGAAACCCGAAGGCTTGATCACCATTTCTCGTTCCTTTTGGGTCAAACCCATCAACTTCTGCCAATTCTGAACCGGAGCACCTTTTATATCCAATCCCGGAATTGTTCCATGAGGAGGCATGGGACGAGAGTCTAGAATCCATGTTTCAGGAATTAGATGAGATAAGGTGTTAAAAGTTTCGGAACCTAACGCTTTTTCCCAATCGGTTTTTAGAGCAGGGTGATGGAATAATGCAAAGCTGAGTTTTTCCTCCAGACTGGCTTTATATGGAGGGGTAGTTACGACCTGGTTTTTTTTTGCCGCATACATCATCAATTCAGATTTAGGGATATTTTTGAGGTCAAATAGCTCAAAAAAACGGTATAGGACATCGACCCGAAGCCATTTCCCCTCATCTTGGATAAATAGTCCCTCTTCACGAAACTGGATCTCTTTAGGGTGAACTGTGTACACCGGAAAACCCTTTTTCCTTAAAAGGATTGACAGCCATTCCATCTCGCTACGATAGTCTTGAGCTTCATCTGAGACAACAATGGCGATGCAGGGTTTTTCCTCTTTAGATAGAGATTCGGCCATATTGTAAAACATCGATGGAATTCCACCCTCAGAGTCTCCAATAATCTGCCACGCAGGGTCTTTGTAGAGCGACATGAGTTCTGCAGTCAGACCAAAGCCTCCGGGAACCGAGTCAAGTTCAGTCACAGCAAATCCATCTTCCGTTACAATTACGTCAGGTCTTAGGATAGACGGCAAGGTTTGGCGGAACCGTTTCATCCTGCCAAAATCGATCAGTTCTTGAGGTTTTCCAGCATCCAGATACGGGGCGACCCACTCTAGGCCGGTTCCTTTGGCACTTTCCAGGTAAAGCTTGTTCCAGGCAGAGTAGAAGTTGAGGAGTTTGGGGCCAAGCTGGTGGAAAAACTCGGCATCTTCTGTGGAGAGAAAATATGGTTCCGGCGAGATACGCCAGCAGTTTCCCTGGTCAGACTCTGATTCCGTAAACAAACCGGAACGAGTCAGCGAGGCTTGGATTTCTACACAAATGTTTTCAGGTTGGGTAATCATGCGTACTCAAATTAAAAAAATAAACTTTAATCGTCAAATTTATTGTGGGCAGATGGGATGTTATAATATTACAAATTGTAATGTAATTACTTAGATAAGGAAATCATGAAAAAAGATTCAGAACAGGGAGGAATCATTCCCATCTTCCCTTTGCCCTCAACCGTGTTTTATCCCGGTACCCCTTTGCCCCTGCATATTTTTGAACCTCGGTACCTGCAAATGACAGCCGATGCCCTGGAAGGCGAACGCAAAATAGGTATGATTCTTTTAAAACCAGACTGGGAAGCTGCCTATTTTGATTGTCCAGAGGTATCTCCCATAGGTTGTGTAGGAAGTATTGAACAGGAAGTTTGCCACCCTGATGGCAAATATAATTTCACTCTAGTTGGTTTGCGCCGGTTTCGTATTGCGAGAGAGGTAGAAGGAAAGCCTTACCGTCTCGCAGAAATAGATCTTTTGGAAGAAAAAAATGAACAGGAAATTGGTGAAGCACTCAATGCCACTCGTGATGGACTGATTGACAGTTATAGAGAATTCATCAGTCTGATTCCCGAAAGCAATCCTTTGAAAGAGGAGCCCGACTGGAACTTGGGTGAAAAACTCAGTCAGTTTGTTGATCGGTTCGCCTACAGGTTGGATCTTACTCTGGAACAGAAACAAACCTTTCTGGAAGAGCAGGATGTTCTACACCGCGCCGAGTTTCTTCAAAAATTCCTTAAAATGAAAGTCGACCTCGTCCACCTCTCCAAAATTCGTAACCCCACCCCGGACTCCGCCCGATGGAACTAACCATTAGCTTAGGGCTGCGATGCCCCTTCCTTAAACTTCATGCCCCGGAAGGGGTAAAACTAGCAATGGATTTTTCTTGTGAGCGAAGATAACTCTTTGTCAGCGGTAAAAAGCTATTTTTCTGTCCCAAAATAGAAAAAACAAATCCCCCCAGTACCCCCTTCCACGAAGGGGGACTGGGGGACTTAGAACCTATTGTGGAATCTTCTGGAGGGCGGCTCGCCGCGGAATGATCAAGCTCAGACAAGTGATGCTGCCATCGGCTTTTTCGAACTCGCTCATTGCCAGTTCGATTGTTTCTCGTCCATGCGACTGAATTTTATCTCGGACATTTGGGAACCCGGCTGGCATTAGTACTGTGTTTCCCAATGCCAGGCAATTGCTAGAATAAGATTCGTTCTCGCTCACTTCTATCCAGTCGAAATATTGCAAGTTTGAAGCATCCACCCGCGTTGGATCTATGATCAATAGATTGTTGCCGAGAAAGGTGGCAGCACTTTTGAGGTGCAATCCTTTTGTAACGGAGACAGGCACAACTTTTTTAGATGTGAGTTCAGAGAGTGCTTTTATGGCTCTTAAATTGGTGCGCTTTGAAAGACCGACAAAAATTGTGTCGGGAGTGTCCATTACATCACCACCATCGAGGGTTGCAGGAGGGTCCATTTCTATGCAGTCCCGGTATGTTTTCAGCACTGTAGCAGTTGATTGGACTTCGGTTTGACGCGAGAGTTCTTTCATAGGGCAAAGTAGGAACTTGTCTTCTAAAACAATGGCGGTGTCTTCCACAAATGTGGCATCTGCAAGTTGATCCTGAGAGGGTAGATGTTCGACGTTACCCCCTGCTTGCTGGAGAGCTTTTACATAATCTTCATGTTGGCTGAGAGCGGTAGCAAGATCGATACTGCTTTTCTCTGGATGTCCCGACAGGGCTTGGGGGAAACTCAGCCCGGGTTTTCTCACTAATGCAGTGAATGCGAGATAGGGCACTCAATCGCAGGTCGGAGTATTCATCAGGCGGGAAAAATAAAGCATGGGAAAAAGCTTTTTGGCTTTCCTAAAAATTTTCAAAGTGGCCTTATCGGGTTTGAGACCTCTTTGTATTTTGTCAGGACGGGCGATATAGGTCAGTCCATTAATCATTGTGAAGTCATGACGGTTAAAACGCATGACTTTGCGTTGATATTCATCAGGATGACCAAAAAGTTTATCCAGTTGCGGAAGCAACTTTTCATCCATAGCATAAAGCTCACCATGCATCATCCCAGCATTATCGTTGGTGGGTTCGATGTTGGCCATTCCCAGTCCTTCAACTCCTGCGTTATCAACAGGGATCTTGTTAAAAACGCGTTGCCAAGCTGAGAGGGTTACCGAGGATTTGGATAGATACACCAGGCCCTTTTCTTTAAAATAATCTTCGTTTATCAATTCGTTATACGCAAAAAAATGGACGACATCTGCCATTATAAAAACTCCTATTCCAAGTCATTTAACTTATGGGCCTTATTTGATTTCCTCGCACGAGTCACCGGCAAAGAGCTTGCCGGTCATGGGGAAGTTATGATAATATCAAAAAAATCATTCCTACGTGGTCGTCATTTTCACTTTGATTGAATATATTTTCAATTCAGGGCGATTCATTGCAAATGAATTATCAAAATTAGGCTAATTCTCTAAAAATATTTATATTTTCCCCGAAGAATCCGATTCAAGGGTGATTTATTTCTTTCTAAACTAAGGAGTTGTTTATGTCAGACAAAGTGGTCACGGTCTCCGACGCCGAATTTGAGCAAACGGTTCTAAAGTCTGACAAGCCGGTTATGCTGGATTTTTGGGCCGAGTGGTGTCAGCCTTGCAAAATGCTCACACCTACTGTTGAAGAACTTGCCGGTGATTTTGAAGGTCAAATCTTGGTAGGGAAATTGAATGTAGACGATAACCCTAACACCGCAACCACCTATGGTATACGTGGTATTCCTACTTTGCTTTTCCTTAAAGATGGCAAGGTTGTGCAACAAATTGTTGGTGTGAAATCAAAAGCAGAAATTAAAAAAATCATCGAAGAAAACCTGCTTTAAGTCGACGGGTTTTCTGCGGCAGTCTTAATAAACAAACCCCCTTCTCCCATATGGGAGGAGGGGGTTTGTTTTGTTGGGTCGGTATATTACCCCAGCCTCTGTTTAAATGGAGCTTTGCATAACCCCGAGGTTCTTCACTTTATTCATAATGACAATAAATGCGAGTTTGTCATCATCGAGGAGCTAACGGCAACGAAGTAGCTCGCTTTTTTGGAGTGCAATGCTACTTGTGCAAAAGCTTCCTTAAATTGATGTGTAAACTGGGCGGAGTCCCAGACCTTCGATCATATCTATATCTCTTTTTGGGTCCTGGCCCTTGGTCGTGAGATAGTTACCCCCCAGAATTCCGTTAGCCCCGGCAGAGAACAGTCGTTCCTGTTGGTCGGTCAGCACTTCTTCCCGCCCTCCACAGACGAACAGGTCGATATTCGGTAAAATCAGACGTAATAGGGAAATGGTTCTAAGGGCTTCATAATGTTCCAGAGGTTCAAGATGATCCAGACCGGTTCCTTCAATGGGTTTGAGGAAATTGATAGGAAATGATTGTGTGCCCAAATCGCGAATGGAAAAACCCAACTCAGCCCTTTGAGCGAATGATTCTCCCATCCCGAAGATGCCACCTACGCATACTTGCAATCCTGCAGCCTTGGCATTTTGTACGGCATTGACCTCATCTTCATAGGTGTGAGTTGAAACGATTTTATCAAAATGGCTTTTTGCGGTTTCCAGATTATGGTGGCAGCGATCCAGCCCGGCTTCTTTCAGTTCTTTCAAGTGCTCCATAGGCATTAGTCCGAGGGAACAACAGGTTTCAAGGTTGGTTTCAGCCTTGATACGTTTGATCGCTTCAATCACCCGGTCGAGTTCTTTCCGGTCATCGAGAGAAGTTCCAGAAGCAACGATAGAGAATTCATTAGATCCAAAAGCTTCCGCTTCTTTTGCGGCCGCAACAATTTCCTCGACATCCATCAACTCGTATTCCGGCGAATCGGTTTGGAATGAGCTCGATTGAGCACAGAAGGAACAGTCTTCCACGCATTTCCCGGATTTTGCATTGACGATGGAGCAGATTTTAACGTCCTGTCCCTTAAATTGCTCACGAATGCGGTTGGTCCCGATAAAGAGATAGTCCAATTCTTCGTGGGTCAGAGTTTCCAACTCTAAAGCCTGGTCATAAGAAATCGATTCGCCTGTTAAGGCGGTGTTGACCATATTATCTATCAATTCTGTTCGCATTGAATTTATCATTCTCGAAGGTTTGAAATTAGTATTCTATAATAGAGCTTCTTCATTCATAACTCAATAGTTTCACTAATTCTTCTGGAGACTGAACGGGTGCCAGGCAGGCTCCCTGCCGACAGACATAAGCGGTGCCTTTTCCGTTCATCAGTTTCCGGTCTTTCAGTAAAGGAATGAGTTTTCCGGTATTTTCAATTTCATCCTCATAGGCAAAAGCAAAAACCGCATTGGGGTAAAACCCTTTACGCAGGGTATCGAGCATTTTTTGAGTGGTTGGATCATTTCTTTTTCCCACCACGGCAACTTCTTTGAGTCCACCAAGATACAAATGCAGGGCTTGAAGCATGAATGCCGAATTGAGGCCGTACTCCATCAGTTCATCGCTAAAGCTTAAGAATATTTTCTCTGCTTTGAGCGACAGTGCAGGTTCAGCCAGATAGGCAGAAAGCCTCAGGAAGGCCAGAGCGGCGTTACTGTTTCCCGAAGGTTCAACTCCATCATAACCACTGATTTGTCGCACTAACAGTTTTTCCCCATCGCTGGAAGTCTCGTGAAACGTACCGTTTGCATTGCAAAATTTATCCTCGACCCTTTGCATCAACTCGCGCGCAGTTTGAATATAATGAGATTCGTAAGTGGCTTCGTATAAGTCCATGCATGCGGTTGCGGTAGCGGTGTAGTCGCAGAGGTAAGCATCATAGCGGGCTTCTCCATCACGATAACGCCGCAGGAGTTTTCCTTCCGGTGTTCGCAAGTGGGTGAGAATAAATTTCATAGCGCGTGCGGCTTTCTCTATTCGGTCGGCATCGTCAAGAACCCTTCCCGTTTTTGCCATGGCACTGATCATCAGGGCATTCCAAGAGGTGAGGATTTTGTCATCGAGTAATGGACGGATGCGCTGACTGCGGACTTCAAGAAGCTTGTCTCGGGCAATCTCTAGTTCGGTCATGACAACGGCTTCCTGCATGCCGACTTCCTTGGCGAGGGTTTGTGGTCCCCGAGTGACGTTTAAAATATTTTTTCCTTCAAAGTTGCCTTTTGCAGTGATGTTGTAATAAGGGATTGCAACACTTGCAGTTTTTCTACCCAGAATTTTTTCGACTTCCTCCTTGGTCCACACATAGAACTTGCCTTCAACGCCTTCACTATCTGCGTCTTCAGCACTGAAGAAGGCTCCTTCTTTGGATGTCATGTCGCGATCAATATATTGCAGAAGGTCGTTGGCAAACTCGGCAAACTCTTTTTTGCCAGAGACCTGATAGGTTTCGATCAGAGCGGTGGTGAACAGGGCGTTGTCATAAAGCATTTTTTCGAAATGCGGCACTAACCATTTATAATCCGTGCTGTAGCGTGAAAGTCCTCCTCCGATCTGGTCATAAATCCCACCGAACTTCATGGCTTTGAGTGTGTTTTCTGTGATTGTCAGGCTGTTGGTATGTCTCGTGCGGTGGTAATGCCTGAGCAAGAGTGACAGGCCCATTGAAGGTGGAAATTTGTTTTGCTGTTGAAACTGGAAGCCGTGGTTGAGTGGGTCGTAATATTTTTCGAATTGTTGGACAGATTTATCTTCACCGTCGAAGTCCAAATCGTCTGGCTCGGCGTTACTCGGTTCGCGGGTGGAAGCTTCACGGATGTAGTCGACCAATACTTTAGTTTGCATACCAATCTTGTCCTGCTCGTTCGTCCAGGTCTTGATGAGAAACTCAAGGACATCCAGGAAAGAGGGTAGACTGTGCCGACGTTCGGGTGGAAAATAAGTTCCCCCGTAAAAAGGAACTCCATCTGGAGTCAGAAAGACATTGAGCGGCCAGCCACCTTGTTGGCCCAAAGCCTGCACGGCTTGCATGTAGATGCTGTCGATATCGGGTCTTTCTTCCCGGTCTACCTTGATGCTGACGAAACTTTCATTGAGCACTGCTGCTAGAAGGGGGTCTTCAAATGACTCCCCTTCCATAACATGGCACCAGTGGCAGGTGGCATAACCGATGCTCACCAGAACAGGTATGTTTTTCTCTTTAGCAATTTTAAAAGGTTCGTCGCCCCATGGGTGCCAGTTGACCGGGTTATGCGCGTGTTGCAGAAGGTAGGGGCTTTTCTCTTTGATGAGGGAGTTTGTGAATCTGTGTTCAATCATTTTCTATGCTGGAGTAAGAGGTTTGTAGGCTGAGATTGTTTCTCGCCTGAATGCTGGATATAAACACTTAACCCCCTAGCCCCCTTGCCAGCGGGCTAGGGGGTTGCTTCTTACCACACCTGATTACAGGTTTTCAAATCGCTGAAAAAAATCAGGGAACGATTTGTCAACGCAACTGGGGTTCTTGATACGAACCCCGGGGATTTTTAATCCGGCCACGGCAAAGCTCATGGCCATGCGGTGGTCGTTATAAGTTTCGATTTCGGCACCGGAATAAACTCCCGGCCTCACGATGAGGTGGTCTTCACCGGCTTCGACCTCTGCACCCAGACGGGTTAACTCTTTGGTTAGGGCAGAGATGCGATCTGTTTCTTTAATCCTGAGATTACTAATTCCCTTAATCACGGTTTCCCCTTCGGCAAACAAAGCTGTCACAGCTAAGGTCTGCACCGCATCGGGCATGTTATTCATATTGATGGTGATTCCTTTTAAAGGATTACCCTTAATATGAAGTGAGTTGGCTTTTTTATCCACATAGCAACCCATTTTTTCCAGAGCAGATGTAAATTGCATGTCTCCCTGAACGCTTTGAGGGTTGATGCCGTTGAGGGTCACCTCTCCGCCGGTTACTGCCGCCGCCGCCAAAAAATAAGAGGCGCTGGACCAGTCGCTTTCCACTTGGTAAGTCTGGGCTTTATAGTGGTCTCCTGCTTTAACTTTGAAATGCTGATAACTCTCATTTTTAACATGGACACCGAAGGTCTTCATGATGTCCAGAGTGATGTCGGCATAAGATTTTGAAGTGAGGTCCCCTTGTATATGGACGCAGGTATCATTTTTAAAATAAGGAGCAGAAAGTAAAATGGAAGTGAGGTATTGACTGCTTTTGTCACCGGCGAGTTGAACATCTCCTCCCGGTACCTCTCCACCTTTAATGTCTATTGGAGGGCAACCGTTGTCGTTGACGGAAACTGCATGGACCCCCATTTGCGTGAGACAATCCAAAAGGTCTGCCAGCGGTCTTTCATGCATCCGTTCATCACCATCCAAGCGAACTTTTCCAGGAGCCAGCGTTGAGAAGGTGGTGAGAAACCGCATGGCGGTTCCGGCGTTGCCAATAAAAATATCGTTATCAGGTGCACAAAGTTTTCCACCTTTTCCGGAAACGATAAAGGCTCCTTCTTCCTCACGAACTGGAACCCCGAAGGCTTTCAAGGCTTGGATCATGTATTTTGTGTCATCGCTCACCAATGGTTTTTCTAACCGACATTCTCCATCGGTGAGTCCCGCTATCAGCAATGCCCGGTTGGTATAACTCTTGGAACCGGGTACGGTAACGGTCGCTTTAAGATTCTGTAAAGGCTTAATTTCTATCAAGGTCTTAAACAAATGAGGTTTAAAACAAAGAAATATACCATACCTCCTATCAGGGTAGGTAATCAGCAATGACCAACAAGCCGTTCTATCTTTTTCTGTCAGACTGAGACACTGCTATTTGCAATCTGAGGCCTGCGAACCTACCCGGCCAGTCCAGTTGTGTCATTTAGGGGATTCTGATATGATCGTGCTTTCCAGAGGTTTCGGGTTCTAGTATCTATATGTATTTAAAGGATTTTTTTCTGGTAGGGAGTGAGTATGGCCGAGGATGAAAAAGAATCCTTATGGTACCGGTTGTGGGACCACAAGTCACTGAAAGAGAAACAGCGTCTGCGATCACTGGTTCCATGGTTACTTTATGGGATTGCTGTGTTTTACGGGATCATTTATTTGTCTATTCTTAATACTGTCAATCGGGAGAAGACCGGAACTGCTGTTAAAAGCTGGTTTGGCGGAGACCGTCAGGAAATTATCGATGCGCGGGAACGAGAAGAGCGCCAAATTAAAGAAAGTTTTAAAGCTATGCGCAAACGGGTTTCTGGTGGGCATTAAGGATAGCTTTCGATATCTATACGAGTAAAGTGAAGCAATGAGAGTTTATGCACGTAACTTCTTACAAGTCAGGTTGAAATGAAACGTTTAGTATTTATTTCCAATTGGTTTTATCTGTTTTCTCTTTGCCTGTGGGTTGGGGGTATGTTTCTGCTTGGTCTTCTGGTGGAAATCATGGTGCGGATTAATTTAAAGGATCAGCCGGAGGTGGCCAGCACCATCATGAATAAGGTCATGGATGTTTTCAATGTCCATATCATCTATACCTGCATCACTTTCATGGTATTGGCCGAGGTGATCAAATTTCTCGTGGCCAAATACAGTTCTGCTGGTTACGAACCGCAAGTGGTGACCAAACGTAAATACACCCGTGAGGTCTGTCTGGCAGTCATGGTCGTTTTGGCTTTATACATTGGTAGCGTTCTCAGACCAGAAATGCATGTTATGGACCAACTCAAGAAAGCCAATCCCGCCGATCAGAAACTGCAAATCCAGTTTGACCGTTACCACTCCAAATTGACCTGGATCTATACCGTAAATATGATCCTGGGTCTGACCTTGTTTTACATTAACGGCAAAGAGATGGCTCGATTTCGGGTCACTGGGCGTGAGGTCAATGAGTAATAGCATTGATTTGTTAGCAAAAGGTGCAGATGGCTTGATAAGCTTTCTCTCTCCTGCTGGAGTGGGGGCAGATTGAGGGCATGATAAAAATATTGCAAGTTGGTAGCGTGAGTTCTCCGCTCAAATGGGTTTTGCTATGTTCTACCGTTTTTCTTTTTTGGGTTTCTTCTGCCCAGGCCAAACATGATGGTGTTGAGCATGATAAAACTGAGAAGCTTAAAATCTCCGCAGTTCAATCCGACCCCGAAGATGTTTTAGACATGGCCTTTATTCGCACCGGAAAGTTTTTCCGAGGTTCTAGTTTTAAAGAGAACAAGGCTGCATTTAAAATGTGCCGTAAGTTTGATAAGTTCTGCAAGCTCTGGTGGTTTTCTGATGAATTCCCAGGAACACTGGTGATGTTGGATAATTATTGGATAGATATTTATGAAGTGACCAACGAAAAGTATTTAGAGTTCGTGAAAGCCACCGGACACTCCCCTGCATTAGATGCCTCTTGCGCTACTGATGGATGCCGGGATGGAAATTTGTGGGAGGGAGAGTCCTTTCCTCGGATGATTCGAAAGCAACCTGTCACACAGGTAAATTGGCATGATGCCCAGGCCTACTGCAAATGGCGCGGCAAACGTTTACCTACGGAAGCGGAATGGGAAAAAGCTGCACGGGGTCCGAGTGGTAGTTTGTATCCATGGGGAGGCGGATCTCCCAAGGGTCGGGCTAACTATAATCGAAAGTGGAACGGAAATTATACCATGACCAATGTTGGCAGTTACTCTAAGGGTGCTTCCATTTACGGGCTGCATGATATGGCAGGCAATGTCTGGGAGTGGGTGGATGATTGGTATAATCGAACTTATTATACCCATGGCACTAAGAATAACCCCAAGGGCTATACTGAAGGTGAGTTCAAATCTCTTCGCGGTGGCTCATGGGTCAATTTCCCGGACTCTTTGAGAAGCTCGTTTCGCCGATGGAGTCGGCCCGATGTCCGTTTTAACGATACCGGTTTTCGTTGCGCCAAGTCCGCATCCCCTGATATAAAATTCAAAAACTAATCATGACTGACAAACCCAAAAGATCAGACGAGTTGACCGACCGGGAGCGGGAGATGTTAAAGCCCTACCTTTCGGATGTCGATGCCAATGTGTTTGCGTTAGGGAATCTGAACCCTGAAGTGATCGGCGGGGCGCTGGCTCGTTACAGTCGAGCACCTACGGGACTTAAGGAAACGATCGCCCGCGAGTTTTTGAATCCAGATGGCAGTCCTAATGATGTCAAGGGCTCTCAGATGATCGACCGAGTGGTCAACAAGTATGGTGACGAATCTGTCGCCGAGTTGGCAGTTGCTCCCTTATGTATGGAAGAAATTTCTAACCTGATGACCAAGGTCATTGAGGATTGCAGGATAGGGGGTTCGCCTATCGAAGAGTCAACCCGTTACGTTCTCTACGATGTCAAAAAGAATGGGCGATGGCGTTATGTATGCCCGGATAATATCAAGCAATCGGGACTGGGTAAGGCTTTTGTGGATAACATGGATTTTCTTTTTGAGACCTATGCCGCAATGGTAGGACCCATGCAAGATTTGTTCAGGAAACGCCTGACTGCAGAGGCGTTTGAGATTGAAGTGGAGCGCGACGGCAAGGTTCAAAAAGCGGGACGGAGTTCTCTGAAAAACGATAATGAAATCAAAGCTCATCGTATCGCATACAGCTTCACCATTCGTAGTGCGGCTTGTGATGTGCTTCGCTGTATCCTACCTGCCTGCACTCAGGCTAATGTTGGGCTGGTGGGTAACGGGCGGTTTTATTCCGGTTTGATCACTAAACTGTTGTCGCATGATTTAGGCGAAGCACATGAGCTTGCGGTGTCGATTAGAAAAGCCCTCAATACGCAGATTCCCACTTTCATCAAGCGGGCCGGGCGTAACGATTATTTGGCGGACAACCACCATGCGATGAGGAAATTGTGTCAGGAACTTTTTGCTTTTATCCAGATAGAAACCTCAGCCGAAGTGGAGTTATTGGAAGATAGCCACGAAGACCAGCGGATCAACTTGCTCTCCAATATGATATTCCCTTATGTCCGGCATTCTTCCTGCCAGATTCGCGAAATTGTAAAGGCTTTGCCTGAAGAGCGTAAAAAACAAATTTTTGCTACCTATATAGGGACACGACAAAGCAAGCGCGACCGCGCCGGCAGAGCGTTGGAATATGGCTACCCCATTCAATTTGATATTCTTGCTGGATTCGCCGAATATCGGGATTTGCAACGCCACCGCATGCTCACCCAGCAAAGGCAGGATCTGGGAATTGATTTGGGTTATTCGGTGCCAGAGGAAATTGAGGAGATTGGCATGGGCTCTAAGGTGCAGGAATGTTTCGAGCGCACCGAATCTTTACACCGTGACCTTAAACGGGCAGGTATGGAGCAGGAAGCGCAATATGCTACCTTGTTCAATCACTTTATCCGATGGAATGTGGGCATGAACCTCAGGGAGTTAGGGCATCTTGTTGAATTGCGCACCCAGAAATCCGGTCATCCCAAATATAGACGCACGGCGCAAATGATGGCGCGTCACTACCTCAAACGCCACCCGGAGATGGAACCGGTCCTGCAATTTGTCGACTACAACGACTACGATGGTGGTATCACCCGCGCCGATCAAGAGGCCCGCACAGCCCGCAAAAGCCTGGCCTCCAACCTCTTCGACGATCAAGACGACTAACCTCGACTCGGGGCGGGGCCGGTCTGCATTAAGTTCCTGGGCGATCAAGGTTGTTGAGCGCGTTTAGTATCTCTTCATTCACGGCTTCATTCTCGTGAGATAACCTCGATTATTTGCCGGAATATCTTAATTAATCCCTATTTAGAGATTGAGACTATTTTTATGAGATTTTTAGATAAACCAGAGGTTTTATGGTAATCTTATGCGCTTAATTATTCCCCCAAAACCATTCTTGAATGAGAGATAAAAGCGATGAAGATTGGTATCCCAAAAGAAGTACATGCTGGCGAAAAAAGGGTGGCCACCACCCCGGAAGTTGCTAAACAGCTTATCAAACTCGGCTATGAAGTCGCGATTGAGGCAGGTGCTGGTTCGGCCGCTCATTTCTCAGATGCTTCGTATATAGAAGCGGGCGTGACTGTTGTCAAAAATGCAAAAGAGATCTGGAGTGAATACGACATTATTTTAAAAGTCCGTGGCCCTGAACTTAATCCGGATCTGAACACCGAAGAAGTGGACTTGCTGAAAGAAAATCAGATTTATATTTCGTTTCTCTGGCCGGCACAAAATCCTGAATTACTCAAAAAATTAGCAGAGAAAAAAGTCACGGCTATAGCCATGGACATGGTGCCGCGCATATCGCGTGCTCAGAAAATGGATGCACTCAGTTCCATGGCGAATATTGCCGGATACCGTGCAGTGGTCGAGGCGGCTCAGCATTTTGGTCGGTTCTTCACCGGACAGATCACGGCAGCGGGTAAAGTTCCTCCTGCTAAGGTAATGGTTATTGGTGCAGGTGTTGCAGGCCTTGCCGCCATCGGTACCGCAAAAAGTATGGGAGCAATAGTGAGGGCTTTCGATACTCGACCGGAAGTGAAAGAACAGATCGAAAGTATGGATGCGGAATTCCTCGAGCTTGATTTTGAAGAGGATGCTTCAGGAACCGGCGGTTACGCAAAATTGATGAGTAAAGAATTCATCGCAGCGGAAATGGCCCTCTTCGCCGAGCAGGCGAAAGAAGTGGACATCATCATCACCACCGCGTTGATTCCCGGAAGACCAGCACCAGAATTGATTTTAGAAGATCATGTTATAGCCATGAAGGATGGTGGTGTGATCGTTGATCTTGCCGCTGAACAAGGCGGTAACTGTAAGTTGTCTGAAGCTGGAAAAGTGGTTAAGAAGCATGGCGTTTCCATCATCGGATACACAGACCTGCCCAGCCGTATGGCGGCACAGGCCAGTCAGTTATATGGCACGAATCTGCGCCACTTGCTTACAGATATGACTAAGGAAAAAGATGGCAACGCTAAAGTCGACTTTGATGACGAAGTGGTTCGAGGCGCTACAGCGGTTAAGGAAGGCGAGATCACCTTCCCGCCACCGGCACCAAAACTGTCAGCGGCACCAGCAAAACCGAAGGAGGAAGCCAAGCCTATAAAACCTGTGGAAGAAAAGCCTTCGGTAGTGGGGCCTATAGTCACTTTCGGCGCAGGTGCATTAGCTCTGTTTGGGTTGGGTGCGGTCGCACCGGCTTCTTTCATGGCTCACTTCACAGTTTTTGTTCTAGCTTGTTTTGTTGGCTACATGGTCATCTGGAATGTGTCGGCGGCTTTGCACACTCCGCTCATGAGCGTGACCAACGCCATCAGCAGTATCATCATCATTGGTGCTTTATTACAAGTCAGTTCGGCGGATATGACAATCACATGGATTGCTGGATTCGCAGTGCTGATAACTTCCATTAATATAACAGGTGGGTTTGCGGTTACACGACGCATGCTCGAAATGTTTCGTAGATAGGAGGCGGAAAGATGAGTGAAGGTATCGTAACCGCCTCTTATGTCGGGGCAACTATTTTATTTATTTTAGCGTTGGGCGGATTGAGCAATCAGGAAACCGCGAGACGCGGAAACCTTTTTGGAATGATCGGGATGGCTGTGGCTCTGATCGCCACTATGTCTGCTGTGACGGCCAATTTGGAAATACTTATTGCAGGTCTACTGATAGGCGCAACTATTGGGCTGGTTTTAGCCAAGCGAGTACAGATGACGCAAATGCCTGAACTAGTCGCCATGTTGCACAGCCTTGTAGGGTTGGCAGCGGTTCTGGTCGGGTATGCCAATTTCATGGACCCAGAACGATTGCAACATTTCGCTGGTATTGAATTAACCATTCATGATGTGGAGACTTATCTGGGAATCCTCATCGGTGCCATTACAATGTCGGGTTCCGTCATCGCGTTTGGAAAATTGGGCGGTAAGATTGGCGGGAACCCAATGTTATTACCGGCCCGACACTGGCTTAATTTGTGCTTGTTGCTGGCGTCCGTTTGGTACTGTGTTGAGTTTGTCGAACAATCTGCAGCAGGCGGTGGACTCACACCATTATTGATCATGACGGGGATCGCTTTGCTGTTCGGGATTCATATGGTCATGGCTATTGGTGGTGCTGATATGCCGGTTGTCGTTTCCATGCTTAACAGTTATTCCGGTTGGGCGGCTTCTGCAACTGGGTTTATGCTGAGCAATGATCTACTCATAGTTACCGGCGCTCTGGTTGGTAGTAGTGGTGCGATTCTTAGTTACATCATGTGTCGCGCCATGAACCGGAAATTTATAGCGGTTATTGCTGGCGGCTTCGGTACGACATCAGGGGGTTCCTCTTCGGCTTCTGTTGAAGAACAGGGTGAAGTGATCGCTTTGCAAGCTCCTGAGGTTGCGGCTTTGTTGATGGAGTCGAAAGAAGTCATGATCATTCCGGGTTACGGAATGGCAGTGGCGCAGGCTCAGCATATCGTCAATGAAATCACCAAAACACTCAAAAGCAAAAAAATTAATGTGCGGTTTGGCATCCATCCTGTTGCAGGACGAATGCCGGGGCATATGAACGTTTTGCTGGCTGAGGCGAAGGTGCCTTATGACATCGTTTATGAAATGGATGAGATCAATGACGATTTTCCAAAAATTGATGTTTCCATTGTCATCGGTGCTAATGACATTGTTAATCCTTCGGCGCAAACCGATCCTGACAGCCCGATTGCCGGTATGCCGGTTATGGAATGCTGGAAGGGTAAAACCACTATCGTGCTGAAACGCGGTATGGCAACTGGTTATGCCGGGGTGCAGAATCCGCTATTCTTCAAAGAGAACACGAGAATGCTGTTTGGTGATGCACGAAAAAGTCTGGATGAGGTTTTCAAAAACCTTTAAGGGATGGTGAAGGAAAGATTGCCTTTTGAAGAAGGTACAAGAATAAGGTTGCGGGCGTAGTCAAAAGAGATGCCTGCTGTAGTCAGAATATTCTCCCGGACGATTTCTGTTCGGGAGAATTTTTTTATCCTGTAAATTTTTCCCGCGGATTCATCAGAGACCAATAAATCATCCTCCCGGCCCTAGTCTATTCCATGTAGATTTTTAAATGTCTTTTGCATAACGAGGGAGATCTTCCGGTTCATGCCAACTGCTAAAATTTCCCCAGTGGCGCGAGTAACAACAATCAGTCGCTTGCGCACGGAGTCATAAACCATCCCGCTGGGATTGCCCAAACGGTTATCTTTTTTGAAAATAGAAATTTTGTGATCATTCCCGGTTTCTATTTTGTAAATGGTGTTCGAGAAAACATCGGAGACATAAAGATTGCTTTCGTCATCAAATGCCAAGCCTCTCAATCGTTTCACGCCAACTCCAGTAAAATCAATATGCCCTAGAGGTTTGCCGTTATTTTTATCGAACCAGCGCAGAGAATCGATATCGGTGACATAAAGGTGGTTGTCTTTAAGTGCTAATCCGTCGGGGGCATGCAGAGTTATTTGAGGGCTCCCTCCACGGATAGAAAGTAGAAGTTTTCCGGAACGATCGAGTTTTATGATGAAACCGTTGTTGTCTCGGCTCACTGGATTACCGTTGATATTTGAGATGAAGTAGTTCCCCAAAGTAGGATCAACAATAAAGCTCTGCGGAGTTTTTAATCCGTCAACACGGAAGGCCTCAGCAGGCAGGATTAAAAAGAAGCTGATGAATAAATTTGTTAGTATGATTTTCATAAAGTGATTTTTCTAGAGCTCGAACAAAAAAGAAAATTCCCCCAACCCCCTTCGTGGAAGGGGGAGCTTCAATGGCCCATCTTTGCAAAAGATGGGCTGGGGTAATTTATAACCTTCGTGCATCACACAAACTAACTTTAGCATAAATGATTTCGTAACGATTCAATCAAGGTTTGTATGCCCAAGTCGAACAGCAAAAATGAGATTTATATGGGAATGGTGTTGATGGGCGCCACCGGGCTGGCAATGGGCTTTGTAGTTCACAGTCCACTGCTGATGACCATCGCTGGAATATTGGGGCTGGTCGTGGGTGGATTCGTAGGATGGATTGGGGGTCGTCGCTATATGTTCATCATTTGCCTAGGGATTTTAATCGGCGCCTTCTTTGGTTACCGCACCGGAGACCAGGACATCCTCATCATCGCTGCAGGAAGCGGAGGTGCCATCGCCGGATTCATCGGCGCACAAATTGAACAATTCTTCACTACTGGCCGTGGGGGCAGTGAACAATAGCCCGTTGAGCAGATAAGCTTTTCGCGGGTTAACTAGTATTTGCTCCGTTGATGGTAACAACAACTCTTATTCATTTCAGTTAACTTTCGTCGGTAAGAAATAGTCATTTCTTCTCCTCAACAGAGGGATCTCCCCACATTCTATTGACACGGCCAAAGTCGAACATGATATTTTGATGCCAAATTTTATCCTGTTCTGTGATGATATTGTTGTATGTCCAGATTTCTTTGCCTCTATGCTCCCACTTAACATCTGGTTCGCCGAGATTTTTTAGTACTTTTTCTCTTTTCGAGTTCATGAAAGTGGACTCGAACTCAATGACGGTATAGATATGTTTTTCGTTCTGAACTTTTCCTGCTTCTTCGTTTGCCCATACAGGGGAAAGGAGCAGGGTGACTATGAAAAAAATTATTACTTTTACTGAATGCACAGGAAACACCTCATTAATATAAGTGGGCTACTAAATCCCCATAACCATTATAGGGAAGGGTGGGGCGGATGTCTCCGGTGTCGATCATTTTTTCCTGGGTTTGAGGCCAGCGTGGGTGAGGGATTCGTGGGTCAACGTTGGCGGTGAAATCATATTCAAGTCCCTGCAAAGTGTTCCAGAACGTTGCCGGACGATAGTTGACCAACTCAATTTTTACAATGGATTTTATATTTTTAAACCCATATTTCCAGGGCACAACCAGACGAATGGGTGCGCCATGCTGCTTTGGAAGGGGGTGCCCGTAAATACCGGTGGCTAAAAATGCCAATTCATTCATGGCTTCTTTAATTGTTAACCCTTCTACATAAGGCCATGGCTCCCAGAAAGCTAGTTGGCCTTGAGCTGTGAAGGGCTGGTAAAAAGTTTCCAGCCTAACATGAGTGGCTTCTGGTTTCGGTTCGACCTGCTTGAGAAGTTCGCGAAAGGCGAACCCGGTCCACGGAACGGCCATAGCCCAGGCTTCGACACAACGCAGTCTTAATACACGTTCTTCCAATGGCATAGTTTTTAGTAAGTCATCTATGTCGAACGTTGTGGGTTTGTTGACCAATCCGCGAACCTGAACAGTCCAGGGCCGGATGTTCAACTTTTGTGCGTAATGCACCGGGTCGATTTTATCGGTTCCAAATTCATAAAAATTATTATAGCTAGCGGCGATTTTTTCAACAGTTATGGGGCGGTCCAATTTATAAGCCGGATTTCTTTTTGCGGGATAGATGGATTTTTCCAGTTCACTCCACTTAACTTCAGGCAAGAAATTAGGAGGAGAAGAAGGGCCACAACCATAAAGCACTCCAACCGTGGCGGCGGTGGTCAGGGCCGTGCCTTTGAGGAATTCCCGACGCCGCATATAGGCCGATTCTGGAGTAGCCAGGTTATCTGATATTTCCCAATCCTTTTTTATATGGATATGAGGCATGGTCAGTCCTTTGCGACCCAGTCATCAATTCCCTTCAGGTATGCGGGCAGGCCTTGCTCGATAGGTAGCGCTATAATTTCAGGCACTTCATAGCTGTGGTTGTTCTTGACCCATGTTTCGAGAGCTTCATATTGGTCCTGCCGGGTTTTGACGATTAAAAGGAATTCTTTGTCGACATGGATTTTATCTTCCCAGTAATAGGTCGACTGGACTTTTGGGAGAGTGCTGACACAGAACGCCAGTTTGCTTTCGACAAGTCCCCGGCTTATTTTATCGGCTTCCTCTTTTGATCCGGCGGTGATGAATATTACGCAATGCTCACTCATGGCTAGGCTCCGTCAAAGAACAAATTTTAATAGATAAAAACCTAAAACCAGCAGGATGAAAAACACTATGCTAAAGAGGTTGAAATATTTTTCGATCCATAATTTAATGGGAGGTCCAAATTTATAGATGATAAATCCGACGAGAAAAAACCTTGCTGAACGACTGATTGCCGATGCTAGGACAAATGTCGGGAAATCGATTTTGAACGCCCCTGCCGCCAAAGTGAAAACTTTATAAGGCAAAGGCGTGAAGCCTGCCGCCGCAACAGCCCATCCCTGATGTTCGTCATAGAGACCGCCAATTTTTTCAAACTTGTCCTGCAAATGATAGAGCTCTACGATGCCATTGCCGATCAGGTCCATAAATTGATAGCCGATGAAATAGCCGAACATTCCTCCTAGAACGGAGGCCGCAGAGCAGAACAAAGAAAATCGGATCCACAATGCCGGTAAGGCGACCGTCATGGCGATCAATAATATGTCGGGTGGAATTGGGAAAAAGGATGACTCAACGAACGAAATAAAAAATAACGCCGGAAGTGCATAAGGAGTGGCGGCCCAGTGAAGGACCCAGTCGTAAATGGTTCGAATAATTTTCATAGATAATAGTTTTATAAAATTTATAGAAGGTTGAAGGGATCTACATCAATGGAAAGTTTGAATTTCCCGCTGGAGGTCGATCTAAGTTCGTTTAGTTCGCGGCAGTCTGCCAGAACACCTTGCAGGGCCTGCATGCTCTGACCTCGCAATATCAAGTGCCAGCGGAATTTATTTTGAATTTGATACAGAGCTGCTTTAGAGGGCCCCAATATTTCTACTCCTGATCTGGCCTGTCGGGTCAGGGCCCGTCCTATTTTTGCGGCAGTGTTTTGGCCAAGTGATTCATTCGCGCTGACAATTTCGATAGCAATAAGCCGGGTGAAGGGAGGGTAGTTGAGTTGTTGTCTCAATTTTAATTCCCTCTCGTGGAAAGCGTTCACATCGTGTTCTCGCACAAACTCATACATATAGTGTTCGGGATTGTTGGTCTGGATGATAACCCTTCCAGGTACTTCCCCTCGCCCTGCGCGGCCTGCGACTTGAGTCATTAGCTGGAACGATCTCTCGCACGATCTGAAATCCGGTATATTCAATGACAGGTCAGCATGAACGACTCCAACAAGAGTGACGTTGGGAAAGTCATGTCCTTTAGTGATCATTTGCGTGCCGATGAGAATGTCGATATTGCCTGCGTTCATATTCCTGTGCATATCTGCGAAGGCGTTACGGCCTCGGGTGGTGTCTCGGTCAAGCCGGGTTACCCGGGCACCCGAGAAATTTTTCAGGACTTCTTCTTCCAGTTTTTGGGTACCAAAACCGCTGAAGCGAATCACTTCTCCATGGCATTCCACGCAGCTGTTGGGCATTCGCGCTGTGAAATTACAATAGTGGCAGAGCAGGCGGTCTTCCTTGCCGTGAAAGGTGAGGGTGACACTGCAATGGGCGCATTCTAATACGTAACCGCAATCAGGGCAAAAAACAAATCGGGCTGTTCCCCGGCGATTGAGAAACAGAAAAATTTGTTCGTTGCGAGAAAGTCTGTCACGAATCGCGCTACGTAAGGTTCCAGAAAGCATGGAAAAATTTTTAAACTCTTTGCGCTCGCGTTTCATATCTACTAAGCTGACGAGGGGTAACATGCGCTCGCCAATCCGACTGTCCAACGACAGGTATTGATATTTCCCCAGTCGGGTGTTTTGCGTCGACTCGAGGGAGGGTGTGGCCGAACCCATAACAACGATGGCGTTTAACGAGCGCGCTCGCATGACGGCGGTATCACGGGCATGATAACGGGGGTTAGAATCCTGTTTATAAGAGCCGTCGTGTTCTTCATCTATCACAATGATACCCAGATTTTTAAAGGGTGCAAACACCGCTGAGCGAGCTCCTACCGCAATCGAAACTTTCTCGTCACGAATTTTCTTCCACTCTAGATAGCGTTCGGTTTGCGATAAGCCACTATGCAGAATGGCCACCCGGTCTCCAAATCTTTGCCGAAACCGTTCCACTGTCTGCGGGGTGAGGGAGATTTCGGGAACCATCATAATTGCGGTTTTCCCAATTTCAAGAATGCGTTGGATGCACCGGATGTATATTTCCGTCTTGCCGCTTCCTGTTACTCCGTGGAGCAGAAAAGACTCGAACTTTCCGGCCTCGATGGCCATATTGAGTTTTTCGAATACAGCTTTTTGTCCGGGTGTGAATGTCAGAGAAGCACCAAAAGGTTGGGTTAACGTTCCTTCAGCGACGAAAGCTGCACGTTCTTTTTTATCGGTAAAAATCTCGACCAGATTTTTTTCTTTGAGACCGCGCAATGCGGCTTGGCATTTTGGGATTTTGGTTTGCAGTTCTGGCAGACTGATTTCCTTTTGCTTTATCAGGTCGAATAACAATTTTTGTTTGGGACTGCGTTTAAGCAGGCTTTCTATTTTCTCTTCGTCCGGCAAGGGGCTGGTTGGGCGTACCGATTTAATAAACTGATAGCCAACTTTGCTTGTTTTGGTATGGTGCGAAGCACCTAGAAACCCATCCTGCTTTAAACGGGCGAGGGTGTATGCGCTGAAATTTTTCCCCAGTCCTTTTTGGCATTGCTTTAAAGTGGCAGAACCTTGCTGGCGAATATAGGCCAGAGTGTTGAGTGCTGATTTTGAGAGAGATCCTCCCTGTAGGGTTGCCTGTTCTGTCACAGAAAAAAATTCCCGGCTTTCATCATCAATTCCAGCTGGCAGCGCGGAACGGATGGCCTCTCCCCAGGAGGATTGGTAATACTCTCCCAACCATCGGGTGAGAACTAGAATCTCTTTGCTCACAATGGGGTGGGTGTCAGGCAGATCGGCAATGCTCTTGAGTATTATGGGCTTGTCCCATTTGTCTGCAAGGCTTACCACATATCCGGTGATACGCCTTCTGCCAAAAGGAACGAGAACCCGCATTCCGACCTGAACTTTACCCAGGAATTGCGGGGGAATCTTATAGGTAAATGCATCCTTGAGAGGAAGGTTGAAAACCACTTCGACAAAAGTCTTCTCGTCGCCGGAATGTTTTGCATCAAAAGACTCAATTTGGGTTTGTGTACTCATCAAGGGCAGGGCTTTCAGAAATTTATCAATTATACCATCCACCCGGAGTGAGGCTGTGATATTTTTTCACTGCTTTCTTGCCCAGGAGGGGTGCAATAGGGCGAGATAACCGCTTTTCCAGCTTGAATAATTTATTTCTAGTAGTCTCGCTGATAGCCTTAGAGAAGGAAGAAAACATTGACTCGCTGGGTGTTTTCCTCTAATCTCAATTATTTTGAAAATACAGTCGTTATTCTGATAGTAGAAATGCTGTTATGAGCTGATTAATAGTTTTTAGCGAGAGGTTAAGTTATGAAAGCGGGAGACAAGATTAAAATTGATTTTGCAGGAAAGAAAAAAGACGCCACAGTAGATAAAGTATTCGATAAAACGGTTTACTTGAAAGTGGATTTTGACAAGGACAAGCAAAAAACCGTTAAGCGTAAACTTAGTAATATAGACGGCGGGAAATCCAAGAAAAAATAACTTCCTAGAGTCCTCTATGTTTTCCTATTCCCCTCCTATGGAGGGAGAGGAATATTTTTAGGTGTTTTTTTAGCTGAATGCCTGACTAGTAATCAGCGGAAACTTTAATGTGCTCCTAAGCTGACTTAACTCCATCGGTTGCACGAATGATAGAAACAACCATTTAACCTGCCCCGTTCTTTTCGTCACCGCCTTCTTCTTTCTGTTTGCTCCGTGCTTCTTTTTCTGCTTTGGTAACTATTTGAATATGATTGTGAATAACTTTAATGCGCGACTCTGTTGGGGCTAGGCTATGGCGGGTATAATTCAACGCTATGAAAGTGATCAGTATAGAATCCCTATTTTCTGCTTATTTTTCGGACAGAAGATTTTTGATCCAGATAATTTGGAAACCCCTTGTTCCCATAACCTTTTCATTGCCCATGACGCAGGTTTTTCCTACTGATCATCTTCCTTTAACAGCTCCGTGGGCCACTCAGGGGTAAGATTTAGAATCAAATTGAAGAATTTAGAAAATGACTGTTTCCGACCCAAAGCGGACATTGAACGTTATCGATCTCCTAAGTTGGAGGCACGGGTTTGATTCCCCTTAGGGCTAACATATTTTATTCCTTACGCTCACCAAATTTTTTTTCAGCTTTATAGAATTAAAATTATATACCGCTTGAATTTTTATTTTTAAAATTAAAAAATGGCCAAAAAAAGAAAACATAATAAAAAAAATACTTCCAATCGCAGTCGCCACTTAAAACCTTTTAAGGACGTTGCTCATCCTCTAACTGGCGAGGAAAATAAAATCATAAAAGTTGCAATTTGCCTATTTCTAATGGTAGCGACATTTTGTGTTTACTCGCAAGTTCAAGACCATGAGTTTATTAATTACGATGACTATCAATATATAAAGGATAACTGGAAAATAAAATCCGGGCTCACAAGTGAAAGTATCTCTTGGGCATTTACTACATTTTATGGGTACAACTGGTTTCCGATAACCTGGCTTTCACATATTTTTGACTATCAACTGTATGGATTAAACCCTAAAGGTCACCACCTGACCAATTTATTATTTCACATAGCTAATGCCCTGATACTGTTCATGGTTCTATTGCGCATGACAGGAAAGCTGTGGCAGTGTGCCTTTATTGCTGCCATGTTTGCATTCCACCCTCTGAATGTTGAGTCAGTTGCATGGGTAGCAGAACGTAAAAATGTTCTAAGCACTTTATTCTGGTTGCTAACCATGTGGGCTTATATCCATTATGCTGAGAAACCGACTATCAAGAATTACGGCTTAGTATTATTATTTTTTGCCTTGGGTCTGATGTCAAAGCCCATGCTAGTAACCTTACCATTTGTGCTTCTTTTGCTGGACTACTGGCCCTTGAGACGATTGAAATTGGAACAAGGAGGATCTGACAACGAAGTTCCAGTAAAGTCTCAATATCATGTGAAGTCCGAGTTTTTGAAACTTATGCTTGAAAAAGTACCCTTGTTTGCACTGACCACAGGGGCATGTATTTTAACTTTTATCGCTCAACAAGAAGGGGCATTGATAAATGCTAATAACCTATCATTACCCACTCGCCTTACCAACGCAGTGGTTTCATACCTAGAGTATTTAAAAAAAATGATTTGGCCAAATGATCTGGCAGTATTCTACCCTCATCCCGAAAGTACTTTGGCCGCATGGAAATGGGTTGTGTGTTTTGTAGTGTTAGTTACCATTACTGCTATTGCCATTAAGTTTATCAAGAAAGCACCTTATTTTGCAGTTGGCTGGTTTTGGTATCTTGGAACTCTGATACCTGTAATTGGAATTGTTCAGGTTGGGGTGCAGGGTATGGCAGACCGTTATACTTATATACCCCTAATTGGAATATTCATTATTATTGCGTGGGGAGTGCCTGAGCTTATTTCGAAGTGGAACCACAAAGAAAAGGTGCTGTCTGTTTCAGTCGGAATAATAATCTTGATATTACTGATAACAACTTGGGGGCAAGTGAGTCACTGGAAGAACAGTATTACAATTTTCAAGCATGCCCTTAAAGTAGCTAACGAAAATTCTTATAGCTCTTATTTAATAAATTACCACCTTGGAGATGCTTTTTGGAATAAACGAAAAACTGCCAAAGCGATTTCTCATTACAAGATGGCTATTAAGGTCAACCCTGACTATGCCCCCACATATAACAATCTTGGAATTATTCTGGGTGTTGAGGGGAAAACTGAGGAAGAAATTTCTCATTACAAGATGGCTATTAAGATCAACCCTGACGACGCCAAGGCGCATAGAAATCTTGGGAATGTCTTGCAAAAAGGAGGAAAGAATAGCGAAGCAATTTTTCATTACAAGATGGCTATTAAGATCAACCCTGATTACGCCAAGGCGCATAGCAATCTTGGGAATGCCTTGGGGAAAGAAGGGAAGTTTAGCGAAGCAATTTCTCATCACAAGATGGCAATTAAGCTCAACCCTGACTACGCCCCCGCATATAACAATCTTGGAACTGTTCTGGGTGCTGAAGGGAAAATTGAGGAAGATATTTCCTGTTACAAGATGGCAATTAAGCTCAATCCTGACTACGCCCAAGCACATAACAACCTGGGATTTGCTCTAGGCGCTGAGGGGAATAATGAGGAAGCGATTTCTCATTTTAAGATGGCTGTTGAGCTCAAGCCTGACCTCGTCGATGCACATTACAACCTGGGGTTTGCTCTAGGCGCTGAGGGGAATAATGATGAAGCGATTTCTCATTACAAAATGGCTATTAAATTCGACCCTGACCACTTTTGGGCCCACAATAAACTAGGGCATGCTCTGGTTCAAAAAGGAGAGATGAAAGAAGCTGTTGATCATTACAGGGAAACTGTAAGACTTAGACCCGATCTTGATGCGGCACGTAATAATCTTGAATTTGCTCTACTCCTTTCAAAATAAAATGAGTAAAAAAGCTTGTAAAAATTTACCACCATGTTGAGTCGACATCATCTAACTTGCGGACAGTCTGTGGACACCTTAGAAGGGTCTATCCGCTATTGAGGGGAGCCCATAAGCACTTTTAGAATGGTAGCTTGGGGAAGAACCGGCAAGTTTCAATCGGGTAAATTTTTTCGATGTACTCAGGCTTCTCACACCGGAGGCTTTTGCCAGAATCTTTTAGGCCACTCCTTGCGGTTTATATTCTATTTGAAACACAGAACGTCCGTTATTGGCCGGAAGCAGAAGAAGCAACCATTCCAGTTAACCCGCTCCTAACAACCAAAGATCGTGGGTCCAAAGTAGGCTTTCAACTTAAGAGAACAGTCTGGCATCATCCAGAATTCCTTTAAGAATTGCGCGTTGTCCCCAGGCATCAACATTGGAATCTAGCAGAAGACCTTAATCCTTATTCTTTAATTTATCCAGAACCTCAGTATGAATTTTTGGTTCTGTAA
>CAJQRI010000038.1 GCA_905612265.1 uncultured Nitrospinota bacterium
GAATGAGTTGCTTGATGACGATAAAATAAATACCATACAGAAAATTAATAGTATGAATTTCATAAATTCCTCGCAATAGAAATGAAATCCCGAGCCTAAAAGGGATCCCTTGATAGTCACTTCAGGTCATAGACCTGTGAATCGAGTACTCGGGAATATAAAAAATAATGAAAAGAAAAGGTGTCTATCAGAAGGAAGGGGGAGCCCGGCTCAAAAAATTCGATAAAAAAACTGCCAAATCTGGTGCTTCTGAGGCTTGCGCGTGAAATACATTGAAGAGACTACAAAAAGCTTCAGACAGAAACGGGGTGGTGTCAAAGCTCACCTGATTCCATTCACAACTTAAACAATCTTCATGACTGTCATGTAAATCAAGCTCATGACTATGTAGGATAGGACTGAAACCGGACAAGACGCCCAAGCTGAGCAAAAGAAGACAAGCTATGAATGTTTGTCGAATTTTCATATCAAGAAAATAGTTAGTAATCAGTAAAAAAAATATGCAACCTTGACTATGATGTCAAAAGAGGGAATTAGGTTCAAGAAATTAAATGAGCCAGAGTAAGCTAAAGGGCAGGGCGAATAAGCATAGACCTATAAAAATATTGACGATCTGTAACAGGAAAAGATTGTCGGTGATTGGGGCTATCATGACTTCAGTTCCTACACGACGAACAGCATGCTCGATGTCTGCAGAGGTTATTTCTTCCGAATCCTTTTTGTGGAGTTCTTCTACTACCTCATCGAGGAAAAAAAAGCGCATTACTTTGAGTATGACTCCAAACATTAAGCTGGAAGTAAAACCAGTTATGCCTCCTCGCTGTTTCAACCTCTGGCGTAAATCATCGCCTATTTGATCGTATTTTTGTGCCAGTTCATGTTTGGGGATATTTTTCTGAAACTTTGGAAAACGTCCAATCACCTCACGCGTTAACCAATCAAGTAACTCCTGAAGACCTGATAAAGCTTCTCGCATTTTTTTGCTCAGTAGGTGAAGGCTACAAGAGACCCATCCGTGTAATAAACCGAAAGCTAGATAACCTGCTCCTGCTAGGATTAAAATTATTACTTCAAGCCAAACATTCCATTCTGCTGTATCGAGTACCTGGAAGTTGAATACATAGGTTCCAAGAGCGCCTGATAAAAAACCTAAAATGCCGAATAGAAAAAGTTTTTTAAAGGTGCCAACGAGAAGGTCTTTGAAAAAAATGATCCAGAAATCTAGGACTTGTTGCTTATTCATTGTGGATTTGCATTTTTATCAACATTAATAGAAATGATCAGGTCTCCACGCTTATCATCAAAGATTTTTCCTTTATCTTTTATGCGGAGTTTTCCTCCTGAAGGAAAGTTTGGAGGGATGCGCACCATCAGTTGCTCCGTTTTACCACTGACCTGATAGGAAATTTTTTTACGAGTACCTTTTAGAGCGTCAGAGGGAGGGATGGAAAGATAAAAGCCCATATCTAAAGAGGTCTCTTGTTTTCCGAACATGCCTTTTATGCCGTTCATCATAGGACTCTCAGGTTTTGGAGGAACCGTTTGTCCCGACTGACCCTGTTTTTGCTGGTTCATTTTATGAAGTGCAAACAACGACGACCCGACAACTTGAGCAATCTTTAAACCCATGCCAATCTTTCCGATTGGGCCTGGTATAAACCGGAGAATTTTTCCGAGCCCACCCATGGCCCCGCCAAAAAAAAGGGATTGAAAAAACGGGTTTCCGGAACGGACACCTGAGCGGTTGAACTCCCGATTGAGTTCTTCAAAAATTTCGCGGGCATTTTCCCCACGAAACATGCTTGCAAAAATATCTTCCTGGGAATAGCGAAAGTCAGAAGATCCGGTGGTGCGCCCAGAAAGATAATCGGAACGAAATCGGTCATACTCTTTTTTCTTTAATGGATCGCTCAACACTCCATAGGCTTCTGTGACATTTTTGAACCTTTCTTCACTTTGAGGGTCATTGGGGTTATGGTCGGGGTGTAGCTCAAGAGCCAGCTTGCGAAATGATTTTTTGATCTCTTCCTCGGTGGAAGAATCGTGAGAAACCTTCAATATGGCGTAATAGTCTTTAAACTCTTTGGATGGGCGGGCCATGGGTATATTTTTTACATTCCGAGTTTCTGGGGGTAGGTGGCTTCTGCCAATTCAGGACCTTCCAGTTTTGTCATGAGCTTCAGGGTCGAAATTTGATATGTCTCATCTGAATGCAGTCGTTGCTTTAAGTTTTCAAAATGAACCTTTATAGGTCTGACGGTAATATCTTCCGTTATATTTTGTGGGGCGATGATAAAATTATTTACCGCTAAAACATCCCGATACTTGCGTTTCATATTCATTTTGTAAGCTAGGTAGCCAGTTACAACTTCTGCTCCTGCATAAGGGGTCTCATTCAAAACTTTGTACTGTTTAGGAATATAAACATTAGCGAAATAGTCTGAGCCGAGAGAGTGATGAACCGTGGTCTTGACTTTTAATATTCGCAGGCTCTCTTTTGTTGGTACCATATTCATTTCTACAAAATAGGAACGATCATGGAAATTCAGGTTCTCAAGAAATACAATCCCATAAAGGGCGTTAAATTTAAATTGTAAAAATATGCCTAAAAATACCCAGCCAAAAACTTTCCAGAATTTTCTCACAGCAATAAACCTTTAAGTATATTTAGAAGTGCAAAATTAGTTTCTTAAGTTAACTCTTTAAAAATGATTATCCGGAATTCGCATGACAAAAGCAACCACGCTCCTAACTTATTTTGTATTCCTGTTGTTTTGGCTGAAATCTATGGTCAGGGGGGTTGATAGCTGAGTAATAGCTGTTTGACTCAATTATGATAAATTATTCGTCTAGATGTTTAGATAGTATTAAATCAAAAATGTTAGAAAACTCAATTAACGAATACAATGGAGATTTATACATGAAAACTTTGTCCATCTAACTAAATGTTAATGGTGCGATTGTAACCTTCCCTTGAAATTGGTCCATTATAAATTAGAGTTTTCCTGCATAATGCGAAGCAAAAAGGAGAATGATGGAGCAGTCAATGCAATTGGGAAAACCAGTATGATCATCAACCATATCAATGATACCTCCAATGCCCATTGCGAGTGTTGTTGAATGACAGACTGCCAAAACGGCTGACATTAGTCGTAATGTGTGTGAGGCCGCAAGAGGCACTACTGAGATCACTGAGAATATTAGTGGAGCGACTCAGACGGCCAGGCATACATCAAATATAATTGGCCAGACTTAGAGTGAGTCTACGACGCTGAAAAAATGGGTGCAGACTTGCAAAAACTGGTGGGATAATTAAAAGGTTGATTTAGCGAAGTGCATACCTAGGAATTCTTTCGTAAAGCAGAACAGTATCTGGTTGAATGAGAGTCTTTCCCCGATCTAATTAATTCTTTTTAAAGCTTGAAAACCTGTGCTTATTTTATTAAATTGCGCCCTTAGTTTGGTTTTAAATGTATCTTTAATAATTCGATTTTTATACACTGAACGTTGTACTAAATATTTGAGGACGGATTACCTTGAAGCGAGGATTTTTAATTGTTTTTGAAGGGATAGACGGGACAGGCAAGAGCACTCAGTGCGAACTTCTGGCAAAGTCTTTAACTGAAAGAGATATTCTCAATATCGCTTTGGCTGAGCCTACCCGAGGGACATGGGGTACAAAGATTCGCAAACTTCTAAGTGAAGGCAGGCAAGGTATTAGTCCGCAAGAGGAATTAAGTTGGTTTGTCAATGATCGAAAAGAAGACATTGAACTGAATATAATGCCAGCCTTGCAAGATAATAAAGTGGTGCTCATGGATCGGTATTATTTTTCGACAGCGGCTTACCAAGGGGCTTTAGGGCTTGACCCTGAGCAGATCACACTGGAGAATGAAACCTTTGCTCCCATACCAGATCGGGTTTTGATTTTCCTAACTTCTCCTGAAACTTGTCTGGAGAGAATTGAATCTTCTCGCGATCAGAAAAGTGCGTTTGAAAAACTGGATTATTTGCGAAATGTTCAGGGAATATTTAAAAGTTTCACGGGACCAAATATAAGGTTTATAGATAGTGTTGGTTCTGTTCCCGAAGTACATGAAAAAGTTTTGAGTGCTATAGAAGACTTATTTTAATTGGGCTATAAATTATGAAACGATTTGTATTGGCAATCACTGGCGCAAGCGGAGTTTGTTATAGTAAGCGACTTTTTGATTGTCTTAAATCCCAGGCAGAAGTTCATGTGATCATCTCCGACCGAGGTGCTGAGCTTTTGCGTCTTGAGTTAGGCCTTGCTCCATCTTATTTTTCAGGGGATCTGGTGACTCTGCATAAAACTTCTCGCATGAATAGTTCCATTGCAAGCGGTTCTTTTTGTGTCGATGCAATGGTTGTGGTGCCTGCAAGTATGGGGACATTGGGAAGAATTTCCGCTGGTGTTTCAGGAACTCTGATCGAACGCGTGGCAGATGTGATGTTAAAGGAAAAGCGCAAATTGATATTGGTTCCGCGTGAAACTCCTTTCAGTACCATTCATTTAAAAAACCTTTTAGCTCTTGACCAGGCCGGGGCCATTGTCTTGCCTGCATCACCGGGGTTTTACCAAGGACAAAGTAGCTTTGACAGTCTCATAGATTTTGTTGTTGCTCGAATTTTGGATCAGTTGGGAATGGAGCAGACACTTCTTAAACCATATGAACCTTAAGCTGTAATGATTTATCTCGATAATGCCGCCACGACCCCGATGAGCGAAGAAGTTGTGGGGTGTGTTGATGAAGCGATGCGAGATCTTTTCGCCAATAGTGGAACGCCTTACAAAATAGGGTTAGATGCTAAGGGCCTCATTGGAAAGTCGGCAGAGTCTATAGCTCGAAACCTCAAGATACCCTCAACACATCGTATTATATTTACCAGTGGTGGCACGGAGTCTAATAATCTTTTTATTAAGGGATTATGTTTTCCTGATAAGAAGACGGCTTTTCTTGGGCTGGAACACCCCAGTATTACTGAGTGCCTTGCATATTTTAGTCAGTTTGCGAATGAACCTCTTTCTCTGCTTCCATTTCAACGGGAAGGTCGACTCGATTTAACTTCTATAGATAATTTAAAGGAAAATCGTATCAAGCTCCTTTGTCTTTCTCATGTGAATAATGAGTTGGGCACAGTGAACGATCCTTTAAAAATTATTTCAGCTCTAGCAAAGAAATCACCGCAAACCAAATTGTTTTTGGATGGTGTGCAGGTTATTGGCAAGCTTAAGGTAGATCCTGAGATGTGGAACGGGTTAGCAGGTTATTCAGTTTCGGGACACAAAATTCATGGACCGAAGGGCATTGGTTTGCTGGTGTATGATTCGAAGCTGGATCTGAATCCGCAAATGCATGGAGGGAAGCAACAATTTGGAGTCCGCTCAGGAACACTCCCATTGCCACTAATAGTAGGGTTGGAGACAGCTATCAAACATGCGGTAGCGCAAACTGAACAAACTCAAAATCATCTTCAGAGCCTTTGCTGTTATTTAACTCATGGCCTACAAGCGATGCAGGATCAGATTCCTGAGCTGGATATTCGATTCAACTCACTAGTTGATGTAGGTGTAACGCGTCAATCACCGGGGATAGTCAATTTTTCTTTTTCTCCGGTTGAGGGGGAAATCATTCTCCATCATCTTGAGGCGAAAAATATTTTTGTAGGGCTAGGTAGTGCCTGTAGTGCAAAGTCCAAGAAACCTTCCAAGATTCTGATGGGAATTGGATTGAGCGAAGAACAGGCGCGTTGTAGTTTGCGGATTTCCTTTTCCAAAAATAATACTATAGAAGAAATTGACCAGTTTCTGGAAGCTTTTGGAGATGCTTATCAGAGTCTTTATCCTACATTTTCACAAAAGGCCGGGCATCAATGACCGAAAGAAGAACAGTACTGATCCGTTATGATGAAATTGGACTCAAAGGACGAAATAGAAAATATTTTGAAAAATGCCTCCTGAAAAATATCAAACGCGCGCTTTCTGATTCGGATGATATTCATTACACCTCACCTCGGGGCAGAATCTTTTTAAATATCCCTTCAAGTTTTGAGCCAGAATGTTCTATTCGTTTGAAAGCTATTCCCGGTGTTGCTTCTTTCAGTATCGGGGTTTCAATGAACACAGACTTAGATGCGATTGCGGCTTTAGGTGTTCAGTGGATAGAGCCTAAACTGGAGTCTTTAGAGACTCTGAAATTTTGTGTCAAGACCCGACGCTCTGAAAAATCGTTCCCCAAAACATCGCCGGAAGTTAATTTCGAGGTTGGGTCACGTATCATGACAGCGTTAAGCCCTAGAGGATTGACGGTCAATATTAAAGAGGCCGAATATGTTTTCGAAATTGAAATTGGAAGAACAGAAACGGTTGTTTTTGACAAACGTGAACCAGGTTTATGTGGTCTCCCTGTTGGTAGTTCTGGTAATGTGCTTTGCCTGCTATCAGGTGGGATTGACAGTCCTGTTTCCGCTTTTATGATGGCATGTCGAGGATGCCGTGTTCATTTTGTGTTTTTCGATAACCAGCCTTTTCTTGGTAGGGGAGGGTATGATAAGGTTTTGAGACTGGCAAAGAAGGTCAATCATTTTCAAACTAGAGGAACCTTGTATGTGGTTCCTTTTGAGGCGATGCAAGGGTCTATCCGTGATCATTGCAATGAAGAAAATCGAATTGTTCTCTATCGGCGTATGATGTACCGCATTGCGGAGGACATAGCAAACCGCCATGGTTCAATAGCATTGATCACTGGTGAGTCTCTGGGGCAGGTAGCATCGCAGACATTGGAGAACCTCGCTGCTGTTTCATGCGTCACCTCCTTAAGTGTCTTCCGACCTTTAATTGGCATGAATAAAGAAAGTATAATCACCCGAGCAAAAGAAATTGGAACTTATGAAGTCAGCATTGAGCCGCAACCTGATTGTTGCTCGGTCTTTATGCCTAAAAACCCTGTTACTAGAAGCAAGATTCGTTTTTTGGAAAGAGATGAGGAAAAAATCCCTTGGGAAGAATTACGTCATAATGCTTTAGCTCAGATGGAAGTTATCAAGGTGGATGATTTACCGTGATATCTTTTTGACCTGAGGGGTTTGGGGAAGTTCTTGTAACAGGTCATAGATGGTTTTATTTTCTACCGGATGCAAATAATCTCCAGCGAATTCGCTGAGTGGTAAAAGCACAAAACGCCTTTTAGTCATTTCCGGGTGAGGAAGTGTTAGATCAATAGAACTGGTTACATGATTCTCATACGCCAGTAAATCGAGATCTATAATTCTAGGCCCCCATTTTTCCCGCCGCTCTCTTCCCAAATCCTTTTCAATTGTCAAAACTGTGTCCAGTAATGCTTCTGCAGTTAGAGAGGTTCTTATAGCAACCACAGCATTGACGAACCAGTTCTGGTCAGCTTTTCCAACTGGCTCTGACTCGTAGAGGCAGGACTGGGCCACGACTTCAATTTTAGCCGTGCCCTTGAGAAGTCGAATAGCCTTCTCACAGTTCTCAGCAGGAACACCTAAGTTTGAACCTATTCCAATGAAGGCTTTATATTTCATAAAAAAGGTTCATGCGCTCTCAAGTGCATTTAGGTTTCATACAGAATGGTTATGAGTAAATGAGTAAAGGACATTTGAGCCGAGAAATATTTTTTGCCTACCAGCCAAAGCTATTGGACACTGGCCCCACGCCCAGTGGCTAGAACTCAAATTCTACTGCGGAAAGACGGGTTTTGATTTCTTGCATGATTCGAGTTTCCTCCTTTTCACCTTTAGCCGCGAATGTTGCTGAAAATCGGACGTAATGTCCTACATCATCCCACGGAACGGTAGAAATCAACATTTCAGTAATCAAGTACTGGGAAAACTCTTCACCATTTGCAAACCGACGACCGCCTTTTATTCCTTTTGGAGCTCCAACATAAAGAAAGAAAGAACCACCGGGCATTTTTGCTTTGAAACCCATTGCGTTAAGGGTTTCAACGAGCATGGTTAGCCGACGTTTGTATTTTGCAACAGTTCGGTCTGTGATATCGGGGTGTTCCAATGCATAAATGCCTGCTTTCTGGATGCCTGCAAACTGACCAGAGTCTACATTGTCTTTGACATGGGAAAGCCCTTTCACAATGAGTTCATTGCCGACAATAAAGGCAATGCGCCAACCTGTCATATTATAGGCTTTTGAAAGGGAGTGGAACTCAACACCCACATCCATTGCACCGGGTACGGAAAGGAAGCTTTCTGATTTTCCAGAATATGTTAAGGCTGCATAGGCTGCATCCTGAATGATGATGATATTGTTCTGCTTGGCAAACGCAATAGCCTCTTCATAAAACTCGCGAGTGGCATTGGCACCCGTTGGATTATTAGGATAGTTTAAATATAAAATTTTAGCCTTAGCACGAGTTTCAGAATCTATGCTCTTTAAGTCAGGGAGAAAATTATTGGCTTCTGTTAGGGGAAGGTTTACTACCTCTCCTCCCAGATATTGGGTGTGAGTCCCCATAACAGGATAACCGGGGACGGTCATCAAAGTGATGTCGCCGGGATTGATAAAAATCGACGGAGCCATTGCCAGTCCAGGTTTGGAGCCTATGGTATGGTTGACATGTTTCCCTGGCTCCAAGCCCTTAACGCCAAAAATATTTTCCATATACTTGCAGGCGGCAGTTTTGAATTCTTCGATACCGTTGTCAGTGTAGCCTCGATTTTCTGGTTTTTCTGCTTCCATTTGCAGAGTCTTAATAACACCGGGGTCGGCCATTTCGTCTGGCTCGCCTACACCCATATCGAATAAAACTTTGCCTGGATTTGCATCCTGTGCCGCGCGTTTGGCGCGTTTAATTTTTTCGAACTTATAAACCTTTGTATCTTTACCAAATTGACTGCCGCCTAAGCGGTCTGCAAATAAGGATTGAATATAGCTTTCATCTGACATTCTGAAACTCCAAATTATAAGGATGAAGGTTAAAATAGGGCTTAGAAGAAGGGCTCAATCTAGCCAAAAACCTCTGCTCTGTCAAGTTGTTCAAAAGTATTGTTTCACAACTTGATAAGGGTGGAACCGCTTATGGTAAGTCGCTAGGTTTCGACACGGTTTGAAATGCCAGCACTTTGTAAAGTTGCCATTTCAGAATATAACTTCACAGCCTCTACTATCAGGCCAAAACCGAATGCTGCACCAGTTCCCTCTTGCAACTGCATTTTCAAATCCATATTTATTGTTGATGCAAGGATTGTCAGTATGCCTTATAGCGGAATACTATTTTGTCCACTCTTCCCAAGAGGCCGAGTCCACTCGATGGCTTAGTGAGGGAATAGAGATGAGGCTGCTCACTATGAAGTCGAAGTGGAGAGACGGGTTTTATTGATTTAATGGTAACGTAATAATATGAAGCATAGTGCACTCGATTGTTGATAAAACTATCTACTATTGTTTGACACTGATTAGTCTTCTTCTGGTTCATCTTCTTCAGGTTCAAGACCAGCAGCCTTTTGCGAATAACGTAAGTATTTGATGATTTCGGTTATCTCATCAGGCGTTACATTCTTCTTTTGTGAAGGCATTTTATCAGTACCAT
>CAJQRI010000039.1 GCA_905612265.1 uncultured Nitrospinota bacterium
TATTCGTTCGCTTTCCGTAGGAGAGCCCATTGTCATCCCTGTCATCATCCCTAAAGATAAAAATGCCTAAGTTTTACTTCCCCTCTGAAATATAATTCAATGCTGTATCAATAGCGATTGAATGAGCCTCTACCCGTATATCCATTGAGAATTTGGTTGCAGTCTCTAATGTAAGACACCTTCTAGTCCCTTTAGAGAGCGCATATAAAGCCATGGGCCACCAATCCATTGACCTATAGTCATCTTCAGGCATGATGATCCCCACCTGAGCAGAACGACCTACTATTAACTTGAAGTTGCGGGATTTGACACCTTTAGATGCCACCCGTTCATTAACGATCTCCTGACTGGGGACCCTTATCCGTTGCCCCGGATAAAGGTTATCAGGATTCCTAAATCGGTTAATACGTGTAAGGTTTCTTACATCGGTATCAAAACGCTTTGCAATTTTAGAAAGGTTGTCATACTTTCTCACTTTGTAAGACACAATATTTTTTGAAAAGTTTTTAGGTGAAATACTTTTAGAGTCAAGCTTCGCCAGTTTGTAGGAAGGTTGTCGGCTTAATTTCCCTCTTGGCAATTGAAGCACTTGACCCACATAAATACGATTGCGCCTTCCTAAATTATTGTAGCTCTTCAAAGAACTTATACTTGTCCTAAAACGCTGGGCAACTCCTGACAAGGTATCACCTCTTTTGACGGTATACCATTTGGAGCGTAATTGACTGCTATACTTTACTTTTTGTGGAATTTGGCCATAGCGAGCGACCATATTATTTACTTTTTCGGCTGGAGCCTGAAAAAGAAACCCTTTTGGAATACGTTTTTCACCGTTTAAAACCGGGCGCCTGAGAGATGGATTTGCGGCTGCAATTTCATCTCGCGACATATCAAAGTATTTCATCGCAGTTCGAATACCTATATATTCAGGTAAAGAAAAGGAAGTAATGTTTACAGGTTTTTTTATTACCAGGTTGGGAAAATATTTATCCTGATTCTTAATAACATATATAGCGGCAAGGAATTCTGCGTAAAAATTTTGTGAGGCAAACCCAAAAGTGCGGCTTTTATATTTTGCGACTACTTTAACAAAATCATTACCAAACTTTTTCTGCGCTCGCCTCATTCCCTGCAAACCATGGTTGTAGGCCGTAATTGCCAATGGCCATGAACGAACGCTTTTAAAATTTCTTTTTAGTAATTTAGCAGCACCATAAGTGGCCAGTATCGGGTCTCGTCTTTCATCCACATCATATCCAACACGCATGAATAAGCGACCCGTACTACGAGTAAACTGCCAGATCCCTGCCGCTCCAGCACTTGAATAAGCACCAATCTGAAAAGAGGATTCAACATGCGGAAGTACACTCAGTTCTTCCGGAAGACCGTATTCCTTTAATATTCTTTTAATCTCAGCTAAATAGAGACCTGAACGCTCAACACCTTCACGGAAACGATCCTTTTGACCGAGTTGAGCGCGTATATGTCTTGAAGCTTTATAAAAATTATTTTTGACCAGCTTAAAAACTCTTTTATCTTCGCCCTTCAAACTCGATTTGTTCTTGGTTTTAGCTATCTTGCGTAAGATATTTCTGTATTTTTTCTTAATTTTCCCGAGCTTGCGCTCCCGCGCTTTTCTGGATAATCGCTTCTCCCCTAAATAGACTACTTCATAAACAATATCTAGGTTTTTTATGTCATGAACAACGGCATGTTTAGTGCTGTATTCAGAGTATATCTTCTTCCAGAATTCGACTTTACTTTGGAGACCTAAAGGAGTGGTGAAATGGTATTTACTTAGGGTATGAACTTCATGTGGGATACTGGCGCACGAGTTCCCCGGAAACCAGGAAACTGCCAAAAAGACAAATGAAACAATGAGGATTCTAATAGACTCTAGCAATTGTCCGCTTTCAATTCTAAAAGAATTTTTTTTATGGGGTATTTATTACGCAAGAAGAAAGCGTTTAAAAGCTTGATTAACTGTTTATGCGCTACCACCAAAAGTTCAGTAACGCTTTGAATTTAAATGTATCAAAGCTATAGGATCAGGTCAAGGCAATTCGTTGTTATGTCGTTGTATCTCGCTATCAGTTTCGTCAAGACATTACATCGCTACAGTTAAAAATTCATGAGACTTTCTGTTTCCCCGGATATTCTTTATTCAAGTGATAAACCCAGGCAAGAAGCTCCGCGATTATCTTATAGAGTGCCTCGGGAATTTCTTGACCAACATCTATTTTTTCCAACAATTCCATCAAGTCTTTATCTTTTTTAATTGGTATATTTTGTTCCTGAGCTATGGCAATAATTTTCTCAGCAACCCATCCCTGCCCCTTAGCAGTTACCTTAGGCACACGGTCACCACCCCGGTTATATTGAAGTGATACTGCTGAAGTTTTTGTTTTGTTATTTTTCATGTCTTTATATTTATCAATGATGTGTTTTGACTTACCAGTAATTCAATAAGACTATCTTTTTCAGGCTTGACTTTATCGTTCACGCAGCAATCCAACGATGTTTTGATGCTGTGTCCTTCCATTGTCTCTTTAAAGTCGTTAGCCTTATCGTTTACAAATTTTTCTATGTCTTCACTTTCCACATCAATCTTTACAGAAAGGCGCTCTTGTCCTATCTGTGTACTAATTTTAATTTTCCCAAGAAAAGAGAGGTCGAGAAAAAAGTCAACATTGTGACTGCTCTTTTTATCCTTATCTTGGCCCTTTTCATCAGAGGAGTCCTTGCGAATATAGAGTTGAAGGGTTTTATTACCAGAACTCAATGGATTAGGAATCTGAATCACCAGTGGCTGGCTTTCCTGTTTCGATACTTGTGATGAAAGCTGGTTAATTTCTATATTATCGATGGCAAGTTTGATGATTTGTCGAAACTCTGCGAGGGGAGCCGGGGCTTTCACAGAGGATTTAGCTTTCTCTGCAGACTGGTCAAGTTTTAGCAGCAACCCTTTCAAGTCACTGTCTAATTTTTTATGAGCGGGAAGACCTGATTCAATGGACTGCCGAACCTTGGCTTCATAATTAATGCCAGAAGATTCTACCTGCTGTCGGACTTGTCCTTCACTCGGCAGTTGACCTTCGTCAGGAATGAACAACTGCAAAGTACCTTTCAATCGGGCAATAACATCAGAACTAATTTTTAACTCTTGCATTATGGGTGAATCAAGAACTTCATCCATAAGCAGGTTTGCCATTTTTACTAAAGGCATACGAGCTGGCAAATAGGGTTTTAAAGTATTGAAGTCTATTTTCTTTGTATTATCGTTGCTGACATTGATCAAACTAGGGCTCTGTCCCTTTTCCGTCTTCTCAAAATAAATATTTACTTGAGCACCAGGTTTAAGGGGTTCCGTATTTTCCACCGGCACAACAAGACTTCTACTACCTGTATCCACAATAATGTTCTTGGAGTCTACTATGTGAGTTATACGGGCACTGGTCAATGGCTTAGGTGAACCAGGTGTTTGAGAAAAATCTTCAAAACGGGTTAATTTGGAAAATGATTTTCCTCGTGGCGTAAGGTTTATCTTTGTCTCATGGCTATAAGTCCGGTCCTCATGCAATGCAGGCGAAATTATTTTCAATGCCGGTTTTGGTCCAGAGCTTTCTAAACGAACTCTAATTGCCTGACCTTTATTCAAAGGAATTCTTGTTTGCTGCTCTTGTTGTTTTTCAAATGACACTGCTTTGGGCAATTCAACAATCACTTTATGACCCTCAATAGATAAAACCTCTTTCCCTCCAGAAGCCTTTCCCGTAAAAACCGCATCTAAAATTTGTCCTGCTTGCAATTGGCTGATGAACTTTAAGGTCGCTGCGTTAGAGTCTTTTCCTGTAAGAATTTTCACAACCTCATTGATCAAATTCTCTGTCTGACCCACTCTGTCACTGACGATCAAGTTTTCAAACATGCTACTTTGGCGTATAGATGGCTGTTTCTAAATTTTATCGTCCTCAATATGGACTTATCTCTTTATCGGCAGATTACTTAGCCTTCACAATAAGAATATTTATAGATATCGAATTACAGGCATAAACCTAATTTTTACAAAGGGTTATGTGGGTTGGAAAAGCGAACAAGACTTTAAAAAAAAGACCTCAGACGACAATACTTATTTTCCCTCGGTAGGGGTCTTCAGGAAAAGGAGGTTCGAGGCTATCATCTTCATCAACAGTCTGGTTGTTTTTGCAAACTCTTACACGCTTCTTACCACGGGTTTGAGGGTCAGTTTCCTCAATTAAATAGGAGGGATCCATATCCTGAACCTGACGGCGCTTCAACTCGTCATTCTTCTCTCGCTCCTTATCAACCTGTTGTGCCGTAACATTAGGTAAAGCTTGAAGAGTGTGTTGGAGCTTTTCTGTATGTGTTCCCATCTGCAGTACCTGCTGCATGTTAACGGGAAGCGTTGAAGGCATGTCGGGGACCTGAATAAGTTATCTCATACCCGGTAAATATAGGTCTATAGCCTGACAAGTCAAGACAATGGAGGTTTATTTAATCATGAAATGAGAGAAAAAAACATCGGTTATCGTTCCAGAACCGGTTAATAGCAAGTTATTTGAGGCAGTCAAAATCTCTTTTTTTATTCTTTCTTCAGTGTGAGAACGTTTAAGGGCGAAATCGGCGGGCCGCTTTCCTCTGAGAATATTATAAATACTTTTTCTCATTAGAGGGAGTACCTTATCAAGCTCATGATTCAAAACACTATTACTCAATAACAGATTTGCAGAAATAGTTATGAACTGGCCTGTTTCCTTACCATCATCAACAAGAGGGAGAAAAAACGGTTCGAGTTTGTAAATATTGACCTTTGCAACCTTTACTTCTTCCTCCTCCTTAACTTCTTCCTCTACAACCTGTTCGTCTAAAGTGACCTCAGTCATCTCTTCACCACCCTGCATAAAGAAGAATACAACACAAAGAATCAAGAAAAAAATGACTCCACCTATAATCATCAAGAGCTTCTTATTGGAAAAAATTTTCTGGAGTTTTCCCTTCAGGCCGGGGGTTCCTCCTTCTTCTTCTCCACCTTCACCCTCTAAAAGACGCTCAACTTCATCCGCCTCATCGTCGGACAGCTCTGCTTCTTTTTCTTGATCTTCTGCCATTTCTCAATTCTCGGGTTACATTATTACTAAAGAATATAACGGCAATAAAGCTTATGAACTAAATATTAACTTATTGAATTACCGACTATTTATTGGATATTGAGTAACTTGGCGTAAATTTCCTGAACTTTTTGCCTGAGGTCTTCTACTTGTGATTGGTTATCTAGAATGTAATCTGCATATTTGCTCTTTTCCTCAAAGCTCATCTGGTTTTTGATTCGGGCAATAGCCTGATCATAGCTCTGAAAACCTCGACTTAAAATGCGCTGGATTTGTTGTTCTTCTCTAGATTGAATAACAATCACCTTATCAACATTCTTATAGTTGCCAGACTCGATCAACAAAGCCGCATCAACGATGACAATGGCTGAAGGGTTGCTAGCACTTATACTCAAATACTTTTCCTGCTCTCTAACAATAACTTTGGGGTGAAGAATTGCCTCTAAAGCAGATTTATTTTCAGTGTCATCAAATATGATTTTAGCCAACGCTTCCCGGTCAAGGTATCCGCTGGGTTCTAGAATGTCTTCACCAAAAGCATCAACAATTTCTTTTAAAGCAGGGTGACCTGGGCGAACCAATTCCCGAGATAACTGATCAGCATCTATGATATGAGCACCCTGCTCCGCGAAAAATTTTGCCGCCAGACTTTTCCCTGAGCCCATCCCACCTGTTAAGCCTACAAGTATAGACAAAAGGGTTATGCTTTCTTTGTTAGAAAATCTTCATAAAGGCGTAGAAGATTTAGAGTAATGGGTCCTGGTTTTCCTGACCCAACAGGTCGACCATCCAAATATGAAACTGGCATTACTTTTTTGAGAGTCCCTGTCAGGAATATTTCGTCTGCCGTAGACAGCTCTTCTCCTAGCCATTTCCCTTCCTCAACATGAAAACCATTTTCCTTAGCCAACTCAATCACCAATAGTCGGGTGATTCCTGAAAGAATTCCACAATCCAGTGAAGGAGTAAGGATGTGACCCTCTCGAACAAAAAATAGATTGCTGGTCGTCCCCTCAGTCAAAAAACCCCATGGGTTGACCATGATAGCGTCTTGAGCTCCCAGCTTATTCGCCTCCATTTTTGCTAAAACGTTATTCAAATAATTGCCAGTTTTAACATTAGGATTCAAAGAATCACGAGGATTTCGTTTAATAGAGACTAAAGCGACCTGAATTCCTTTCTCGTAACAGGATTTTGGATATTCAGTTACATCCATCACCATCAAAATCACATTAGGGTGTTCACAGGATGAGGGGTCAATATTAATTTCTCCAACTCCACGGGTAACAATAATTCTTACATAAGATTCCTTGTTACCTGCCGCTAGAAGCGTGTTATTCAACTGTTCCCGGAACCATTCCTTATCACAGGGTATCTTTATTGAAATCGCTTCGGCTGAATTGTAAAGGCGATCAAGATGTTCATCTAAAAAACAGAGTTTGCTGTTGAGAGTGCTCACCACTTCATAAACACTGTCTCCAAATAGAAATCCATGATCCATCACTGATATATTCAGTTCATCGTGGATTTCACCATTAAAATTAATTTTTGTAGTCATCGTTTATTCATCTAATCCATTAAATTCACTAATTTTCATCAAAAGATTTTAAAATTTCTTCTAATTTCCTCTGATCTTCTGCCGAATACTGTTCCAGAGGTTTACTGTTGCCTGGCAGTTTGTCCTTCAAGTCATCAAAAGAATCCTTTAAACCATTCAATTCCTTTAGCTCTTCGAATTTTTCTTTAGCACCTTCAATATTAAATTCTGAAAGTTTTTTTCGAATGTTAAGGGTGCCGGGGTTCTGACTCACGAAATCTAAAGCTTTAGCCAAGTAAGGAGCCGTATAGGAATCCTCAGTGAGTTTTTTAGAAACTTCAGGAAAAAACTTCAACGGGAAAGTAATAGCAATCATAATAGCCACGCCTCGGGCCAAACCCACAACTCCGCCCAAAAGTCTATCGAACATTGAGAGATCTGTCCCAGACAAAAGAATTCCCTTGGCAATTTTTCCTATGAGGGAGATAATAATTGCAGTGACTATATAAATTGCCGCAAAAGCTGCTAACTTGGCTATCGGTTTGCTGGGTATGCTCTCGATCAAAATCCGGACTAAAGTATCTTGATACTTGACAGCCATCAAGTAACCTCCCACATAGGCTAAGAGAGAGAATATTTCACGCACAAATCCTTTCATTAAAGAAAAAACCAGACTTATACCCAGTACGACGGAAACGAAAATATCAAAAGATGTCATTGAAGTTTTTTCCTAATGGTTATTTTCATTCGGTAAAATACTGGTGAATTCAAGTGTGAAGTGCAACAGTTAGTAAAGTGTTATTTTTGAAGAATAGCTCATATAGCGTTTTGAAACCAAGGGTTTTTCTCGGTCAATGATTAAGTTGATCCATGATGTAATTTAGTTCTTTCTGGATGACATTATTCAAGGCTTCTGATTTTGGTAAGTATTGTCGAATTAGCTCATTGGTTTTTTCATTCAAACCCCTTTCCCAGGAAGAACAAGTATAAAAAAAGTAGAAATTGGCCGACAGGGTTTGAGAGATATTCTGGTACTCGGAGAACTCCAGTCCGTTGTCATAGGTTATGGTGTGGATTTGGTTTTACGCTCTATATGAGTAGTGGCTAGACTTGGTGCCCTTTAACTATAATCGTGTCGCCTTCCCAATCGCCGATTCGGGACTTCTGGGCGACAATAGCAGGGCGTTGCTCAATGCTGAAACCGTTGGTGATACGTCCCCTGTGGTCTTGTTTTCCATAACGTTTACGCTACTTTTTCTGGCAACGCAGGTGCTTGTGTATATCTCCTCCTTTGCACTTATCTAGAGGTAAATCCATTTGTGGCTGATCTAGATTCCTTGTTCTTCATAAAAACGACCGGAAATTTGTTTTGGACGGTAACCACGAAGACCTCGGTTACGCTACAACTCACGGCTAATCATTGTCTGATTATGAACTGCTTTGCGAAGGGCTTCCATTTATTAGCGGTGTCCTTGGCTAAGCTGTGTGTAACCACTCATGCGTGCTCCTCTTACTTTTGTCGGTGAGAAAAAACAAAAGGTTACCTCAGTTTACTTTTATAACGACTATCAGAGTTGCACTTACTAATTGAATTTTAGGCTTTCATTGTTCAGAACTTGACTAAATAGCAATTTAAATGAGGATGTGAATTGAGCGGGATTGATAGATAACTCTTTTTGAATTTTAAGCAGGTCAAAAAATACGCCCTCACTGATTTCATCCGGATTAATTAGAATCGCATCATCAGTAAAACATGTATAAACATGAATATGCTCTCCGTGAGTTTCATGGCAGGCAGATAATTTCATAAAGGGTTGCAAAATTGCCTTTATGCCGAGTTCTTCAAATAGTTCGCGATGAGCGCATTCATCATAAGATTCTCCTGCATCTACATGACCAGCGGATGAAGTGTCCCACAAACCTGGACTTTCATCCTTACAGAGGGCTCGCTTTTGCAAAAATAATTCTTTTTGGGAGTTAAAAACTAAAATATGGGCGGATCGGTGCAGTAGTTTATTTTGATGAATATGCTTTCGTGTAGCCATCCCTATTATGCAATCATTTTTGTCAACAATGTTATAAATTTCATGATCTACATTCATAGAAAATTCGATCTTAGCCTTGATTGGGCCGCAGATAGCTCAATTGACGAGGGAACTCACCTTCTTCACAATAATTATTTTTAGCCAAAAGTTTAGCATCATTAATGGCTTGTCGAGAACCCTCCAAAGTCACATTAAGATAACCTTTGTCAGCCAGAAGACCCCCTGCTTGCAAAAGACTCATAACAGATTTAGCGTTGAACTTTTTATCATCAATGTGCATGAACAATTCTCCCTCATGATGACGAGCAATCAGGGAAAGATAAGTTGAAGGACGGGCATGAAAACCCAAAGGCTGTGGGACTGGAACTTCTGCTTTCACGATTTCCGTAAATACCTTCAAAATTTCTTTAACAAGCTTATCACCTTCCTGGAGATAGTATTTGCTGAAATGAAAACCGAAATTAAAAATTTGCCCCAGCAAAGCTTCTTTATTCACTATCTTTGAAATTTGTTGCTTACACTCGCCATGACGAATATCATCTTCATGGCGTTCATAAAAATGACATAGCCAAAGAACCACTTCCAGAAGATGAAGAGACATGGAAATATACCCTCTCAAGTTTTTCAAATCCGCTTGAGATTGCTCCATCCGTGTGTTCTTAACATAGGTGTCGTATTCGGATTGAACGCTATGCACCAATTCCTTTAACATCCGCACCAGCTTTTCATCCAGCTTTGAAGGGATAACATTGCGAAAGATCGCAAGGTCGTCACTTCTTTCAAAGCCTATGTCATTGATCATTTTCGCTACTTTTCGATATTTTTGGCCGAGGTCTAATATTCTTTCCTCTTCTCCCTTTACTTCATCCTCGAGAACTGTTCTTGGTAAGCGTTTATTACTTTCAATTTCAGAAAATTCATTCATTGAAAATGGTTCATGGGAGATTTTCAGACCGTTTAATTCGCCTGTTTTCACAACCTCAGCCCTTAAACCTTCTATAGAACTATTTAGAAAGTCCAGCGCCTTGTATGCAGTCTCTTTAAACTCCAAGACTTTTTCTTCCGGTTCTCCGAGATTATAATAAGGGTGGCGATCTAAAATATGCTTTATATAAAATGCTGCGATAGTTAGATTACGTATGCAGGCGACATATTCAGAGAAAAAGGACCATGTTTTATTTTCTCGAGCACCATGTTCATCAAGAACGCTTTCGAGATACTCCGTTTCCTGGATCAGAGTCGAATAAAACTTCCGCGATATTTCCTTGCCGCTTTTTTTCTTTTCACAAAATAAAGCACTGACCCTGAAAAATAGTCCGGAAGGTTCCTGAACAATCTTTAAAAATTCATCCTCAGAAATAATCTTAATAAGAGATTCGGCTTTCATCACGGTTACAACTCGCTGGAAAGGTTTGATTTGAAAAAAATAAAAATAAAAATAGTATACCTGCATACTGCTTAGGTTAAAAGGCCACGGGTTCGACTGAGAATTTTTTAGGCAGGTATTTTTGCCAGATTTCGATATGGGAATCAGGCCCGGGTGGAATCACAAAAGGAATAAATTGATAATCCGGCTTCCTTGGGAGTTGACGTAATTGCATATCTACTTCAAAAGGGGTTCGGTTACCCTTTTTAAGGTTGCAGGTTTTACAGGCAACTACTATATTCACCCAGTTCGTTTTACCTCCTCGAGATTTAGGAACCACATGATCTACGGTAAGAGAATTATTGGAAGTTCCACAGTACTGGCAGGTGTAATTATCTCTTCTTAGAATATTTTTTCTGCTGAAGGCCAATTCTTTTTTGCGGTTGCGACGAACCATTTGCAAAACACGTATAACAGTAGGAAGCGGAAAATTGGTCGCGGGAGTTCGCACAATATAACCGGCACTTTCAAGTTCTTCAGCTCTACCGCCAAAAACCATGGTTATGGCATGACGAGCACTGCAAAACTGGAGCGGTTCATAAGAGAAATTTAAAACCAGGATTTTGAACGAATCGAGCATGTTTCCAAACCTCGTGAAGCTGGAATAACTTGATCTGTCTAACTAAAAACACCTTAATTCAAAAAATTCTACCCTCTACGCCATCATACTGTCAATAGCAAGCAATGCAAAAGTGGTTTCACAGGATATTTCCGAGACCCAGCCGGTTGTCCGGATCTAGGCAATCTTTAATTTTCTTTAAATCGCTCAAACCTTTTGCACCCACCATTTTTGCAAAATATTTTTTTTTTAGTTTTCCAACACCATGTTCAGCAGAAACCGTGCCCCGCCATTCCAATATCTGATCCACAATCAGATCATAAACCTGATGTGCATATTCCCTTTGTGACGCATCGGGTAAAAGGTTTATATGCAAATGATTATCCCCTAAATGCCCAAACATGACGTAATCCAAACCGTTATTAGCTAAAGTCTTCTTGTAGAACTCCATCATTGAAATAAAGTGATTATCAGTAACAGCCATATCTGTACCCAGTTTAACCTTTCCTGCACGACTGTTTTCTTCGTTGATGATAATAGGGATATCATGTCTGAAGTCGTGAAATTTTTGAATATCCTTTGCCCCTTGAGCGAACCATGAATCATCCAGCATAATTTTTTCTTCACTCAAGAATTCATACCAATTTTCCATCACTAAATCATAATCTTCCAACTGATCAACATCCTGCTCAAAAAACAAAGCAGCTTTGGAATGAGGAGGTATATTTTGATGCCTGCTTTTTAATTTATCCAAAGCATTATGGTCAAAATACTCCAAAGAACAGGGCGCGATCTTTTGTCCATTAAAAGCTTTAATTTTGGGAATTAATTTCCAGCAGGAAGTTTCATCTTCGAAAAATAAAATCCCACTCACAAAATCTATTGGACAAGGTAGCAAGCGCAAGACGATTTTTGTGAAGATACCAAGCGTACCATCCGATCCAATGAACAAATCCAACCAGTCCATACCAGGGTGGACAAAATATCCCGCAGCGTTTTTGCACTCCGGGCTCTGATAGGAAACTTCAGGAAAAGATATATGGCTTCCATCCTCAAACTTAAGTGGTTCAGTAATTTTCAACCCGCGCTTGACAATAGTTTTTTTGCCATCTACAAGAACCAGTTCGACCTCTTCAACATAATCCCGGGTAACTCCATACTTGTAACTGCGTGATCCGGAAGCATTGGTGGCAAGGGTACCTCCCAGTGATGCCCATGTCTCTGTTGGATTTGGTGGGTAAAACCAGTTTGTAGAAACCAGAAAACTTTGCAGTTTATTAAGGGTAACCGCCGGGCCAACCCGTATTCGCCCCTCTTCTTCTAGTGTTATTTCATTCAGTCTTTCCAATGAAACAATGACACCCCCAAATGGAATACGAGAAGCGGTCAGTCCCGTCCCGGCCCCAGCAATCGTAACAGGGCGGGTTTCATTTTTCAGGAAAGCAACCAGTTCATCAGATGTTTCAGGAATGACAACCTCTTCTGCATTTCCTCCTGAAAAATTTGAAGCATCCCTTAAATAAGGGGCTATGAATTCGGGTTTTGTTTTTCTAATCATTAAGTTTTATTAGAGGCAAGAGGATTGCATCAAGCCGTATGCCTGATGAGGTAAAAACCCCTCATAGTCGTTATTTCGATCTATGACGACCAGAACCGTGAAAGCCTTGTCATTTTTTTATTTCCGGTTGAGTAAAAACTTTTCGCAGATCCGTGTTTGGGTAACCGACAATCTGACCTGAGAACTCAATCTTTCGACTTTTCATTTTTTCGATAGCATACTCAATATTCTCAACCAAAACACAGATATTATGAAAACATTTACCACCATAGGTATGAACCCAATCTAGGATCAGGCTTGGTTCACCTCTTTTACCTGCAAAAGCCTGGTCTACAGATAAAACTGGGATATCCAGGTTTTCTGTATACCTTGGCCCACAAGTTATAGAACTACAGAGTAACGAGAGCCTGATCATGAGAAAATCCGATAGGTAAATAGTTTCCAGCCCGCTTGTTAACATCAAGGGTACGCAGGATGCAATGATCAATAAGGGGCATCATGCCAACACCAAAATTCGAGAGCTCATTTGCTATGTAAAGTGTCGCTTCATTTTCAGATAAAAAGCGGCTGATATAATCTGCAAAAAAGACATAGACTTGTTGGTTTTTGGATCGCATTTCAGGGGTTATCTTCGGGTGGGGAGCCCTTTTTTGCGGAGTCCTCCTGTCGACGCTCCTCTTCTAACTTAGGTTGATTATGTATGAATTTGGCGTATTTGATCATTAAAACCATCATTCCAATAGCAAAGAAAGCTGCTAAAGCTAAAAATAAGTCGTCCACTCCATCTCCTCCAATATAAGTTCTTGGTTTTATTATAACACTACAAAAAAGGCCTTGAAAGCGTGAGAGCTGCACATTTCACGAGTCCAACTTGACAGTAACCCTAAAGCCTAAGTATCCTGCAACTAATTGTTGAAGCATTAAGCTGGAAAATACCTGCCTGCAAAATAAAGATATCTCAATTTACCTGCAGAGGTTCTCCGCTAAATCTGTTGTTAAGGATCTTACATTGAACACGACTACAAAAAAATCAATTGAAGTGGATGGAGTCACCCTGCATTTAGGCAAGCCCGATTCTACCTGTCCTGAGTGGATTGGCCAGAGCGAAGTTCTCAAACAGATACAGGCCTGCTGGATGGTGATTTCTGAAAAGGATTTCCCTCTGTCACCAAGAATCACAGGAATGCCCGGAACGGGAAAAACCACCTTGGCAATGGTAGCAGCTCATCAAAGGGACCAGCCTTTGTATATATTCCAGTGTACCAGTGACACTCGCCCTGAAGATCTTTTAATAACTCCGGTTCTATCAGAGCATGGAAAAATTTCCTACCACGCATCACCCCTGGTTTGCGCCATGATTGAGGGAGGAATATGTATTCTCGATGAAGGCAACCGCATGAATGAAAAAAGCTGGGCCTCACTGGCTCCCCTTCTAGATCATCGCCGTTACGTTGAATCCATCATTGCAGGTATACAGATTCATGCCCATAGCGAGTTTCGTGCCTGTGTGACCATGAATAACGACGAGTCTACTTTTGAGATACCCGATTATATTCTATCTCGATTACAACCCACCTTGCAGATGACGATGCCCAGTTATCAGGATGAATTGGCCATACTCCGCTATCACCTGCCCTTTTCAGAGGAAGAGCTTCTGAAAATGACGGTAGATTTTCTGCAAAAATCTCATCAATTGGATCTTGATTTTTCACCCCGCGATGGAATTCACATTTTGCAATATGCCTTGAAACGAATCTGTCAGGAAAAAGATAATCCTTTATCGAAAGACCTGATATGGCAAGAGGCCATCAGTAAAGTTCTTGGTGAAGAAGCTCTTGATCTGGATTCCCTTGCCGCCCGTAATCGACGAGCTTTAGGGGAAGAAAGACTGCCGATGGGACTGGGGGACTTCTTTTTTAATGATGACAGTCCATTGCACCCCGACATCGACCAATAAGGATTGAACCCATGAGTCAAGCCCTTAAGCTCAGTGAACGTATTCAATTTTTGCCTGTGATTCATGGTAGTGGAAGTTTTGCCCGTGAAATACGCCATAAACTTTTAGCGCTTTCCTGTGATTGTCTGGCTGTTGCACTTCCACCTGAATTCAAACAAACGGTTGAGGAGGGTATCAACCTCCTTCCCAATATTTCTCTGAGCTGCCAAATAGAACAAAATGGAGGAATGAATTATGTACCCATAGACCCCAGCCAGCCCATAATCACGGGGCTACGCGTTGCCATGCAAGAAGGGATACCGCGACATTTTGTAGACTGGAGCACAGAAAGTTATGAGAAGAGAAGTGTCGACTTCCCTGACAGTTTTGCATTGAGCCAGATATCCTATGAAAAATTTGTCAGCACTCTTCTCTTAACCCAAAAACGACCTCAGGATAAAAGCCAGCACTTCTGGCGGGCACGCTGGATGGCCTACCAACTTCACCAACTGGAGATGGAGTATTATAATATAGTTTTCATCTGTTCTATTCTGGATTGGCCCTGGATCAAGGAAGCCTATGATGAGAGGTTGGAGGTCAGTCCACCACAAAAATCCGATGGCCTGCCTACGTTACAGGGTGTGGACAAGCAAACCTTATTCTTTGCGCTCACTGAATTGCCCTATGTGACGTATTTGTATGAAAAAAAACGCCAGGAGTTGCGACCCGACAATAACGCACCGGTTGACGGAGTGAAAGAGATTCTCTTACGCGCGCGTGAATTGTTCATAAAAAAACATAAAATTCGTTATCACAATCTGACATCCCAAACATTCCAGATTCTTTTGCAATATCTGCGCAACTTGACTTTGATGGAGTCTCGACTCCTGCCAGATCTCTATACCCTGGTGAATGCAGCCAAACAATTTGGCGGTGACCCTTTTGCCATTGCGGTATTGGAAGCGGCAAGAGAATACCCCTTTGAATCCACTGACAATTTACCAGAAACCCTTTCACTGGGGATCGATCAAGCTCTGCCTGATGAAGAAGGTTCCAAGCCTGTCAGCATGAACAACCGTCTATCAGAAACTCATTTTGAATGGCGTACTCTAAATTTAAAACCTGAACCCGACACTAAATCGCAGGAGAAATGGCAACACCATTGGGACCCAAGTGGGCAATGTTCCTGGCCTCCTGAGGATCAAAAGATTGAGAATCTGAATAGCCATGTACGCGAGCAAACTAAACTTCTATTGAGTCATGATCTTGCCAGAACTGAAAAATTTACCTCATCGGTGAAAGATGGCATAGATATCAGAGACACTTTGCGCCATTGGCATACAGGCGATATTTATGTAAAAGAGATCCCGCCATCCCGAGGGCAGGTTGAAATAATTCTCTTCCTCTTTGACCCTGAACCCGAGCCGGACAAATATAACTGGTGCCAAACCTGGTACGCTGAGCATGATGAGGAATCCACGCTTTGTTTTTATGCCACTCAATACATGGATGATTTAATCGGGCCAGGCATCGGCCAAGCCACTTATGGTGGCTGTATGATGATCTACCCTCCCCGTCCTATTCCAGATATATGGCAGGACCCTCGCATTCGTTTCTCTGAAACTCTCGAAGAGAGGCTTCTTGAAGCAGCATTTTTTCATTCTAAAGAAAAACATATTACCGTTATCGCACCCTGCGCACCGCGACTAACATGGAGAAAACTTGCAAAAAGATACGGTAAAAAAATCATCCATATCCCATTGAAACGATTTTCGAATCAGACTATTGAAAAAGTAAGGCGCTTCCATGTACTAAATGGAAAAAATATTCGTTCCTACGCACAACGTTTTATTCAGGATCTCTAAACAATATGCCCTCAGAAATAAATATTCGAGAAGCCAATAAGGGTGATCTTGCCATTTTGGTCCAAAATAATCAGGCACTGGCAGAAGAAACTGAAGCCTTGCTGTTAGACAAACATGTACTTAGAGAAGGCATCGAACAAGCTTTAAAAAGAAAAGAATGTCATTATTTTGTGGCTGTGATTAGCGAGAAAGTTGTAGGACAAACTATGATCACTTATGAATGGAGCGACTGGCGTAACGGCATTATTTGGTGGATACAAAGCGTTTACGTACTCCCCGCTCACCGTAAACATGGTATATTCCGTCTTTTGTTCAAATATATAGAAAACCTTGCCAAGGTCAATCCTCAAGTTAAAGCTCTACGTTTATATGTCATGCATAATAATAATGCAGGACAAGACACCTATCAAAGTTTGGGGATGAATGATTCGGGTTATATCGTTTTTGAAAAAGAGGATTTCGCCTGACTGAACCCTAGATAGGAATCAATTCATTTGGCTGGGTGTTTCAAGGGATAAAAAATCTTTATGCAGTGGGGCACTTCGAGAAAACGCCTCCTGAACGACATCAGGAAATGCCTTGTCACATTCACTGAGATATTTCATAACCGCTATCATCCAGTCCGACTCATGCGGAGCGTGAATCACGGCAATATTCTCATCTTCATAATCCTTGCAGATTTGATCCGATGTCCGGCTGGCTCCAGGAAGGGTGTCTTTCTTTTTTATAGTAAGAGGACGAAGCGGATCGACATGAATAATTTCCAGACCCTGATACTGCTCTGGAACATCTTCTTCGATAAACTCTTCAATGGGGATGCCATTGACATTGGTGAGACCCGGTTGCGCCAGTGAAGCTATATAAATAGGGACTCTTTTTATGGATGCCTGTTCTGCATAGCCCTCGCGAAGAACCGTCTCATTTTTATCTGTCTGACCAAAAACCACAAAATCCCAACGCCCATAAGTCAATTGTTTCTGTTTTTGGACAATAACAGTTTTTTCAAAAGCCTCAACGAGTTTGTCATAAACTTTTTGATCTTTCGTTCTGACTTTAATTTTGGGCATTTTTAATCCTAATTAAAAAAAATATTAACCTAAAAACGATTATAACATGCGCAAAGCTTCTATACCTTAAAGAGATGACACTAAAAACTTTTAAATCCACGTATTTATTAGAGTCTGCTTAATATTCTGCCTTCATGAACACCAGCTTTGCTATACTGCAATAAGCAAAACCTCATATATACGCGTTCAATAATTCCCACCTGAACCGACACCCCTATGGAAAGTAATAAAAAAGTAAGTAAGGCCGCAGGAGCTGTAGGCGGAATGACTCTGTTATCCAGAGTTTTCGGATTTCTCCGCGATATGGTGATTGCCATGGCATTTGGGTCATCGGCATCAGCCGATGCATTTTTTGTTGCTTTTCGAATCCCTAATATGCAGCGCAGAATTTTAGGTGAAGGAGCAGTTACAGCAGCTTTCATCCCTGTTTTTACCGAGACGCTGACCCAAAAGGGGGAAGCCGCCGCATGGAAATTGACCACCAATCTATTCAACATTATTTTGGTTGTTTTAACTGCCGCATCCTTATTGATCCTGATATTTTCACCCGCAGTTATCACCGTCTTCGCTCCTGGATTTATCGATGAGCCCGGAAAGTTTGAGCTTACGGTTAAACTCACACGCTGGATGGCTCCTTATCTTTTCTTCATAGGTCTGGCCGCCTTTTGTATGGGAATATTAAACACCCTCAAAGTTTTTGCTCTTCCAGCCGCCACGCCCATATTACAAAATATCAGTATGATTTTGTCGGTTCTTCTAATTGTCCCATTAATGGATGAACCTATTATTGGGTTGGCTATCGGAGTTGTGGTGGGTGGAGCCCTGCAACTTTTAGTTCAGATTCCTGCAGTATTCAAAAAAGGAATGCGCTTTGAAAAAACACTCAACTTCAAACAAGAAGAAGTCGTCAAAATAGCCCGGCTGATGGGGCCAGTAGTATTGGGAATGGCTGTTTATGAGGTAAATATTATGATTGATACCCTGATTGCTTCTCTGCTTCCAGGTGGATCGATTTCATATCTATATTATGGCAACCGGCTGGTACAACTGCCTTTGGGAATATTCGCGGTAGCTTTAGGGGTCGCACTTCTTCCAACCTTATCGGCTCAAGCCACCAAGGGCGACCTCAAAGAGTTGGTGCAGACTATAGGCTTTAGTATTCGTCTCATTCTGTTTGTCACCATACCCGCCACAGTTGGGCTGATCATTCTTCGTGAACCAATCATCAATACGTTGTGGGAACGGGGTGAGTTCATGGCCTCTACGACCGAAGGAACTGCCATTGCCCTACTCTATTATTCCATTGGCCTTTGCGCTTATTCAGGAATTAAAATCATAGCACCAGCTTTTTACTCCTTACAGGACACCAAAACCCCAGCAAAAATTGGTATTTATGCCATGATTCTCAACACTGTTTTAAATCTGATTTTGATGGGGCCCTTGCAACATGGCGGCCTGGCACTAGCTACCTCGATATCGGCCATATTCAATGTCGCCCTATTAATCTATTGTTTAAGAAAACGCCTCGGCCTGATGGGAGGAAGAAAAATACTACGCTCGACGCTTAAAATGTTTTCTGCTTCAGTAGCTATGGGTGCCACTACATATTGTAGCCGAGAAATCTTTTTTAATGTCAGCGACCCTCTCTCAACGCGACTACTTGTCCTGACCGGTTGCATATCCGTCGGAATATTGGTATATGCCTTAATCTCTCATTTCACAAAAAATGAAGAATGGCATTTTCTTCTGGACTTGAGAAAGAAAAAACAAATACCTGTCTAAATCACTTTTGTAAACATGAAATAAAGGAAACACCCATTATGCTCGTCATCTGCCTGGATTTAGAAGGAGTTCTGGTTCCTGAGATCTGGATCGCTTTCGCTGAAAAAACTGGAATTAAAAAGTTACGGCTCACCACGCGAGATATCCCTGATTATGATGAACTGATGCAGGGACGGCTTAAAATTCTTAATGAGAATAATCTTAAGCTCTCAGATATCGAAGAAGTTATTGGAGGCATTGCACCCCTTCCCGGTGCGAAGGAATTCTTATCCTCGCTGGAAAGTGAGTTTCAGGTCATCATTCTGTCTGACACTTTCAATCAATTCGCCGGGCCGTTGATGGCACAATTAGACTACCCCACCCTGTTTTGCCATGACTTAATTATTGATAAATCCGGAAAAATTTCAGACTACCGTTTGCGAATTCCCGATGCAAAAACCAAAGCCGTGGCAGCATTGAAAAAACTTAACCTGAAAGTCATCGCCGCTGGAGACTCATACAACGACACAGGGATGCTAAAAGAAGCAGACGCGGGAATTTTATTCCGGGCTCCGAATAATGTCGTGAAAGAATTTCCGCAGTTTCCAGTGACCCAAACTTATGAAGAATTTAAAACAGCCATCCTTGCCGCCAGTGACAAACTTGGTCGCTGAAAAAAAATTATTTGATTTCAGAGTCAAGAAGCTTGCTGGCCAACCAGCCGGTTCGAGACTCTTCTCCGGGCCTTGGATTCGATCGAATTTTTGACCAGTTACCTTTTTTATCCAGAACTTCGACCGGAGTGCCTTTACTCAGCACAAATATTATTTTGCTTGTCTTTGTATTGGGTTTATCGTGTAGCTTGGCAGAACTAACCTTAACTTTAAAAAGTAATTTAAAGTCTTCGTCCTCAGCAACTTTAAGGGACGCTTCACTAGCTACTTCCTCCGGAGCCAGGTTTTGCAAATCAATTTCCAACCTGACCACCGCTACTACAATAAAAACCAGGACTAATAAGACAATACGCAAAGAAGCCTGAGAAGCAATCAGGCCCTTCTCAGGATCAGGGTCTGGAGGCTCAGGAGGATCACATTTGACGCAAAAAAATCCCGGAGCCGGCAAAAGGGTTACGCAGACATCACAATATTGATGTTTGCGTTTTAAATTAGGATAAGTTGTGCTGTTGTCTCCAAGGCTCATCGGTCACCTTTTAGTTAAGCCTGTAAATTTGACGATATTTTTTTTTCAAATAATCGAGAAAACTTTCCGGATTCAAACCTTCCCCCGTCACTCTCTTAACGAGTGCAGAAACCGATAACAACCTACCTTTTTGATGAATCTGAGTGCCTAGCCAATCCCTTACAGGAGTAAGGTTTCCAGCCTCCACCTGTCTTTCAACTTCAGGTTCAGCTTTCAGTAATGACTGATAAAACTGACTCGCATAAATTGCCCCTAAAGTG
>CAJQRI010000040.1 GCA_905612265.1 uncultured Nitrospinota bacterium
GTTAATTCCAACTATACCGCAGGACCTTCTAGAATTTTACTAAACATATCGGCGTAAGTTTTTGCTACTTTTCCCCAAGTAAATTTTGCAAGGACACGTTTTTTCCCATTTTCACCATATTCTGATCTTTTATTTTTGTTTTGCAATAAATCTATTATCGCTGCAGCAATTTCTTCTAAATCGTTCGGGTTGACCAGAGTTCCCGTTTTTTTATGCTCAACCGCATCAGGGATGCCACCACTATCTCCACCCACTACAGCCTTGCCCGCATAACCCGCTTCAAGAAAAGCAATGCCAAAGCCCTCCACGCTATTTCCATGCTGTCGGCTGATCATCGCAAAAATATCACATTCGTGATAGCAAGCCGCAACGTTTTCATCAGAGATCGCTCCGGCAAATGTAACATTTCCCCTGAGATTCAGTCGATTAAAAGCCAAATCCTCAAGGTATTTTTTATCTGGCCCGTCTCCTGCCATGAGGTAATGAGCGTTTGGGATTACTTCCAGGATCTTGGGCAGTGATTTCAACAAGTGATCCTGCCCCTTATGTTTAATCAATCTAGCCACGGTTAAAATAATTTGCTTGCCATCAAGTTTGTACTTAGCACGAACCTCCAAGTTATTTTTTATTATTGGCATTGTCCCATGGTTGATAACAGTTATTAAGGATGGATTAACTCCTAAGCCCTTAAAGTGGTCAGCCGCATATTTGCTCCCGGGGACAAGCCCAGAGGCGTGATTCATTTGTTTTATAATACTATTTCTTTTTCTCGATTGAACCTCATGGCCATGCAATGCAACAACATAGTGTCTTCTTAAAAACTTGTTGATGTAGTATGCAAGGGTCAAGTAGTTTCCTCTTTGCACTATAAACACAAGGTCTGTTCTAAATATTTCGACCAAGCATTTTTGATATAAATCAAGTTTTGAAGAATATCTCAAAGTTTTACATCGCCTGTCCTCATCAAAGGCTTTAAATCCGGGAGACCTAGGGGCCAATACCGTAACGTCAAAATCTAGTTTTCCCAGGTGAATAGCAAGTTGCGATGAGTATGTGGCTAAACCACCTATCTGCGGGGGGTACGAATTAGTGCAAATTAATATTCTTGGCATCTTAAGGAGCAATCCTTTTTAAATTAAAATTCAACTATTTCCCGCGCCACTGTAACGATATTCTTTTTAGAATTCAAGGTATTCGTAGCCCACCCACTTCCGAAAACTACCCCAGCTAATCCATGTTGTATGTTAGGATTCGCATTAGAGTCCCGGTCGTTCAAAAGGGTAAAACCAACAGTTCAAAACAACAGAGCAATAAAAAATGAAAACAGCCGTCATCACGGGTATCACCGGGCAAGACGGGGCTTATCTTTCCAAGCTCTTACTCGAAAAAGACTACACCGTTTATGGCACCTATCGTCGCACTGCTTCCATGAACTTTTGGCGTATTGAGGAGCTAGGTATCAGGGATAATCCCAACCTGCACTTGGTGGGATATGACTTTAAAGGTCTTGGCTCAGCTATCCGACTGCTTGAAAAAATCAATCCAGATGAAGTTTACAATTTAGCTGCTCAAAGTTTTGTTGCAGCATCTTTCTGCGATCCTATTTCCACAAGTCAAATCACAGGTCTTGGGGCATTGAATCTGTTAGAAGCTATTCGTATCGTCAATCCCAAAATTCGATTCTATCAAGCATCTTCTTCAGAGATGTTTGGATTAGCACAGGAAGTTCCTCAAAGTGAGACCACCGCCTTTTATCCTCGTAGCCCATATGGGGTAGCGAAGGCTTATGCTCACTGGATGACTATCAACTATCGGGAAAGCTACGATATCTTTGGTGTCTGCGGAATATTGTTCAATCACGAATCGCCACTCCGTGGGTTGGAGTTTGTCACACGTAAGATTACAGATGGATTGGCCCGGGTAAAGCTTGGCAAACAAAGCCATATCGAACTGGGTAATTTAGATGCAGAACGCGACTGGGGGTATGCCAGCGATTACGTGGAAGGTATGTGGAAAATGTTGCAGACCGACAAGCCTAGTAACTATGTATTGTCCAGTGGTAGAACAGAAAAAATACGGGACTTTATTGAAATGTCCTGTAATGAACTCGATATTACTATTACTTGGCAAGGCACAGGGGTTGACGAGGTAGCTATTGATGGTAAAACTGGAGCAAGCATAGTCAAGGTCAATCCTCAGTTTTATCGCCCCGCTGAGGTGGCCCTCCTGCTCGGCAACTCTGAAAAAGCCAAATCTGAATTGGGTTGGCAAGCCAAAACCACCTTGGAAGAACTTTGTACCATGATGATTAAAGCCGACTTGCATCGCGTCGAATGCGAAGGATCAAAGTAAATATGCGCATTTTGGTTACGGGTCTCAGTGGGTTCACCGGATATTACCTCCAGCCCGAATTGGAAGCTCATGGCCACACAATCAAAGGGTTGAATGCGAATTTAACTAATCCGGTAGCTGTGGCAACTGAGATTGTTCAACTTAAACCAGAAGCGGTAGTCCACTTGGCTGGCATTTTATATGTTGGCCACGTCAATGCCCGTGAGCTTTATGAGGTCAACCTGATATGCACGCGATACCTACTAGAAGCGTTAGACCAACACGCGCCAGATGTGCCTAGTATTTTATTAGCAGTGCAACATATATGGCAATCACACTGAGGATAGTTTAAGCGAAGATATCAGGCCATATCCTACCAATGATTATGCCGTGAGCAAATTAGCCATGTAAAAAATGGCTCAGTTATGGGTTGAGCGACTACCGCTGTTCATTGTTCGGTCATTTACCTATACGGGTGTTGGGCAGAAAGAGCAGTTTTTGGTCCCCAAGATTATCGCGCATTTTTCGAAAAAAAAACCGACCATTGAGCTAGGCAGCTTGGATGTATTCCGGGAGTTTGGCGATTTACGTGCAGTGGTTGATATCTATAGAAGGCTACTAAAGCATTGCCCTATAGGTGATACTCTAAATGTATGTACCGGCCAGTCATACTCATTGTGTGAAAAAATTACCGGACACAGCATAGAAGTCCAAGTTAATCCTGAGATTGTTCGAACCAACGAGGTGCGTGTATTAAGCGGTTCCAGCAACCGCCTCAACCAACAGATCGGGGAATGGAATTCATTCCGCCTAATGGAAACGCTAACATGGATGCTGAGTAACGTAAGGCTTGTCGCAGTTTGAATTTTACTCTGAATTCAGAGGGGGTCTTACTACACTGGAAAATCTATCAGGCCTCACTCTCCATTCATAACTTACTGAATCGAAAACTGTTACTTTTGCCTCCAAGTGTACTTTTTGAGAACAAAAAATACCCACGAAATGATGAAAATTTACGAGTACATCATTACCTCAAAAGGCAAATAAACCTCTTGCTGCAAAAAAACTACGCCGCTGAATTGTAACTATCCCTGAGCATAACATATTCATTATCCAGCCTTTTCTTCACCCAGCTTGGAACCTGTTTTCTAGTGCTTGTGTTCAATATTTTATTTGCCTCTTCATACTAAAAAGAATTCCAATATGATTTTCTGATTTCTTGAGACGAAACGACCTCTTTCAACTTTTTCCTGAGGACTTATAATCTTCACATCGTAATACATAGCTTTTCTCCTAAAAGATCAAGATTAGTATTAACCTCGTAATATGCACAGCCATTGCCAAAATGTTCGGAACGAGAAAAAAAGATTATAACTGCAGATAGAGCAATGGGTTGAACGAAAGGCAATGAGAAATTAGAAAAAGACGCTAT
>CAJQRI010000041.1 GCA_905612265.1 uncultured Nitrospinota bacterium
GATAAGCAAAGCATTCGAAACAAAGCCGAACACAAAATCGCACATATGGAGTTCGACAAACAAGTTCACGCTGAGAAGCTAGATGGAAATGCAATTCGCTTGGCAGCAGGAATAATTGCTAGAACCAAAACTGACAAGATCATGGCTATGGCAAACGCAAAAATTGCTTTGCTAAAACTGCTAACAGAAGAACAACGGAAAAAAGCACACACCATGCATTCGGCCTACTCCTCACATTGAGGGAAGAATAAGGGATACGTGGTAAAACTAAATATATCTGATTTTCGGGGCGTAGCGCAGCCTGGCTAGCGTACCTGCTTTGGGAGCAGGGGGTCGGAGGTTCGAATCCTCTCGCCCCGACCATTACCATCAAGGACTTACAGTTTCGACTGTAAGTCCTTTTTGCGTTTGGGTAACATGAGGGGTAACAAATGAAGAGGAAATCTACTTTCAACTGTCACTATTTTCTGGTGAGTGGCCTCAAAGGTTCACACTTCTGCTTCCAGCCAAAAGCCGACATTTATAGTAACTAACTATGGATCAAGCTTTCGCATCAATATGTTCTTGTCGGGTTGCCCTGAAAACTTCCCGCGCCGCATCCAAATTGATTGCAAATATTCCTAATCCTACGACTATATCTGGATAAATTGAAGATGTTGCAGCGGTTAAAATGCTTGCTGCGATGATAGCGATATTACCCACAGCATCGTTTCTAGCTGACAAATATGCAGCTCTTGGTAGACTACTACTGTGATACTCGAACGCGTTTAAGAGTAGGGCACATAAAACATTCACAACCAACGCCCCCGCTCCGGTCAAGCCTAGTGGGATGGCATCCGGTGGAATAAGGTCGCCACACTTCACCCAGGTCATCCCAAAAGTGGCAATTCGGGAGTGATTAGTAAGGCTGCTAAAAGCATTCCCGCGATACATTTACCATGCAATCCACAAAAAAAGGGGTCAACCCTTTCGAGTTAACCACTTTCAAATAAAAGTGGAGCTAGGGAGGATCAAAATCCCGACCTCTGGATGCCATTCAAACCAGCGATTATCGCTTAATTTGTTTAAATGGAGTAAATTTTATAGAAATTTTGGAAAAGATAATACAATCCCAAAAGAGAAGCTAACTATTACTCGACATGTTCTCCCTCAGGCCAACCGATAAAGTATCGGCCTGAGTCACATTGTTCAAAGTATCTTGGCACTTATAATTTTCTCCTATTATTTTGATGTATGAAAAGTTCTATACAGTGCGGGCAAAATAAATAAGGTTAAAGCAGTTGAAGATATGATCCCTCCAACCACCACTGTTGCCAGAGGACGTTGTACTTCTGCACCTGTTCCCGTCGCCAAAGCCATGGGAACAAACCCCAGTGACGCAACCAAGGCAGTCATCAAAACTGGCCGCAACCGAGTTAATGAGCCTTGCATTATGGCCTCATCCAAACCGAGTCCTTTTTCTCGCAATTCGCTTATAAAGGAAATCATGACCAATCCGTTTAGCACAGCAACACCAGAAAGAGCAATGAATCCAATAGCAGCAGAAATTGACAAAGGAATTCCTCTAGACCATAAGGAGAAGAAACCTCCCGTTAAGGCTAAAGGCACCCCTGTAAAAACGAGAAGTGAATCTTTTATACTACCAATTGCAGCAAACAACATGAGGAATATTAGCAAGAGTGCTAGAGGAACCACTATCCATAACCGTTGTGCCGCAGAAGTCATATGTTCAAATTGTCCGCCCCAGGTAAACCAATAACCAGGATCAAGAGATATTTTTTCTTCAATGACTTTCTGAGCTTCTTGCACAAATGAGCCCAGGTCGCGGTCTCTAACGTTTGTAGTGACAACAATTCGACGTTTGCCGTTTTCTCTGCTGATTTGATTAGGACCTTTGATAACAGAAAACTTTGCCACTGCGGACAGTGGGATGTAGTTAAGGTCTTGACCCGTTCCCCGTATTTTATCTACTAAGAGAGCTTGAACCTGATCGGAGAAACTTTTTGGCAAAGCAATAGGAATTCTTTTTAAGCGTTCTATATTCGTTCGTATATCTTCTGGTAATCTCACCATAAGCTCAAAATATCGATCTCCTTCGAAAACCTTTCCCGCGCTTTTTCCGCCAATGGCAATCGCAACAACATCCTGAACATCTGAAATATTAATGCCCAACCGTGCCATCAACTCACGTTCCAACTCAAGGGTCAATACGGGAAGCCCCGTTACCTGTTCTACACCTACATCAGAGGCGCCTGGAATTCCTGAAAGAACTTTTTCTACTTTTTTTGCAACTGACACAAGAGTTTCTATGTCATCTCCAAATACTTTCACTGCAATGTCACTCCTCACTCCGGCTATTAATTCATTAAATCGCATTTCAATTGGTTGGATGATTTCGTATTTATTTCCGGGTACTTGGGCCAGTTTTTCCTCTAGTTCTTTGATAAGGTCGGATTTAGGTCGGTCAGGATTGGGCCATTCGGACCGGGGCTTAATGATCGCAAATACATCCGCCACACTAGGCGGCATGGGGTCTGTAGCGATATCTGCCGTACCAATCTTAGCAAAAACGTAATTGACTTCAGGAAGTTCTTTGATTTTTTTCTCAAGCGTGTTTTGCATTTTCACTGCTTGGGTAAGACTTGTTCCTGGAACCCGCAAGGCATGAATGGCAAGATCCCTTTCATCCAGAGTGGGAAGAAACTCACTTCCCATGCGTGTCGCTAAAAGAAGACTCAGCACTACAAGAACTCCGGCAAAAACAATGACCGTTGGTCTATTATTCAAAGAAAAGTTCAATAGGGGTTTGTACATATTCCGGACCCACTTTAACAACAGATTTTCCTTTTCCGAAATATGCCCAGACGAAAACTGAGCAACCATAGCGGGAATGAAAGTAATGGATAAAATCATAGCCCCTACCAATGCCGCGAGAACTGTGAACGCCATAGGCTGGAACATCTTTCCTTCAATGCCAGTCAAGGTGAGAATGGGAAGGTAAACGATCATGATAATTAACCCACCAAAGATGCTGGGCTTAGAGACCTCTTTGGTGGCGTAGACAACCATTCCAAAACGCTCGTCACGATCAAGGACGCGGCCTAATCTTTTTTGTTCCTCGGCCAATCTTCGGCTACAGTTTTCCACAATGATGACTGCGCCATCCACGATGATTCCAAAATCGATTGCACCCAGGCTAAGAAGGTTGCCGCTGATTCGATTATGAACCATGCCGGTAACTGCAAATAGCATTGAAAGGGGAATGACCAGTGCAGTGATAATGGCGGCACTAAAATTTCCCAAAAGAAGGAAAAGAACGACAATGACCAACAAAGCTCCTTCAATGAGGTTATTTTTCACCGTATTGAGGGTTGCATTAACCAAGTCGGTGCGATCATAGACCGTTTTAGCCACCACTCCATCCGGCAAAGTACGATTAATTTCTTTCATTTTTTCGGCAACTCTTAATGAAACCGTGCGGCTATTTTCGCCTTTGAGCATAAATACAGTGCCCAGCACCACTTCGTTACCATTTTGCGTTGCCGAACCTGTCCTCAGCTCTTTTCCTATAGCTACTTCCGCCACATTCTTGATATAAATGGGAACGCCTTGGTGGGAACCTATAACTATTCTCCGAATATCTTCAAGATCAATGACCTGGCCGGGGGTTCTAATCAGGTATTGTTCCCCGCTGTGCTCGATATAGCCCGCCCCCATATTGGCATTGTTTTTCATCAGAGCTTCCATAACATTTTGGAAGGTGAGCCCATAAGCCATAAGCTTTTCAGGATTCGGGGCGACATGATACTGTTTTGTAAAACCGCCTATAGTGTTGACGTCTGCAACGCCTGGAATATTACGTAACTGAGGACGAATGATCCAATCCTGAATGGTTTTTAATTCAGTAGACGAGTAGGAACTTCCATCCGGTTTTTTGAAGCCCTCATTTTGGTTTACCGTCCACATAAAGATTTCACCTAAACCCGTAGTAATGGGCCCCATAATCGGGTCCGCTCCAACAGGAAAATTCCCCTTCACTTCTTGTAGACGGGAATTAATCAATTGCCGTGCAAAATAAATATCTGTACCGTCCTCAAACACCACGGTGACCTGAGACAATCCGTATCGGGAAATAGAACGTGTATAAGATAACTTGGGGGTTCCTGCAATAGCGGTTTCAATGGGAAACGTGATTCTTTTTTCAACCTCAAGTGGGGTAAAACCGCGTGCCTCAGTATTAATCTGAACTTGGACATTAGTGATATCAGGTACCGCATCAATGGGTAGGATCTGGAAATTATATGCCCCTAGCACAGCCATTGCCAGGGCTGCTAATATGACAAACACTCTATGCTTAATGGAGAAATGTAAAAATCTTTCAAGCATTAAAAAGTCCTTTAGTTAATGGTCGTGAACGGCGGATGATTTTTCGATTTCCGCTTTTACCAGGAAACTGTTTTTGGCCACGTAGTGCTCACCGACTGATAAACCTTGTAAAACCTCTACCCAATTACCGTCGTCTTCACCCAATTCTAAAGGCCGGGCTTCAAAGAAATTCCCGTATTTGACAAAAACAACAGACCACTCTCTAATCGTTTGAATGGCTTCAGATGCGACAGCAAGAGGAATGGTACGTTCGTCAAGAACCAACTCAAGGGTGACAAAGGTTCCTGGGCGCCACTGCTTTTGAGGGTTGGGAATGACAACTCGGCCCGTAACAGTCCTATTTTTTTCGTCTATGATGGAATCGAGATACGTCAGCTTACCCTTGGCTTCTATTCCAAGGTTTTCATCTTTGACTCTGATTGTTTGTCCCAGCTTTACGTATTTAAAATCTATAGCTGGAATAGCAATATTTACCCATACATCCGAAAAATCGGCGAGAAGAAAAATAGCATCATCATTTTTGACAGCTTCTCCAGTGGTCAAATGCTTTTGGATAATCATTCCTCCCAAAGGCGACTTCAACTCATACTGGGTGAAGGCGCGTCCTTTGAGGTTAGACAATGTGCTAATTTCTTTATCTGATAGGCCCAATGCAAGAAGCTTTTGACTGGCGGTCTGGACGTTTAGCATTTCCATCTCATCAGTTCTATTTTTCTTCCTAATCTGCCACTGACCGTCATAGGCAATCTTTTCGCGTAAGGCAACGTATTTGGCTTCACTGCTTTTATAATTTTCAACAGCACGCAAATATTCAGATTCTGAAGAAATTCCCTTTTCAAATAACTTTTTCTCACGCAGATGAACAGACCCTGCCAAACTCAATTTCGCATAAGCGGGAATGAGCAATTCACGGCTTTTCCCGATTTGCAGGTTTTTTAATTCACGATACACTTCTTCCAAATCCAGCTTCTTTTCCAAAAGATCTAGCATACGGGTAGTATTTTTAAGCAAGAGAGTTTCCCTTTCTAGATCGACTCTTGCTAATTCAGATTGCTTAACAGAAGCGAAATAATTGATTTTTGCATCGGCAAGCTCCCGACTTTCGATAATTGCTAAAACATCTCCCGGAACTACCTGATCTCCTAAATCCTTAAAGACTTTTTTCACCACACCATCAAGCCGAGGAACGATGTGAACAACCTTTTCTTCGTTAAGACCAATTTCTCCAGATAACTTGAGAATACTTTTTAATTTAGCTGGGCCAGCAGTTATGATAACTATTTCTGCATTTTTAATCGCTTCATCAGGCAACTCTGCCCTAACTTCAATTTGTGAAAATTCCCAGTCATAGTTTTGCTCCTTCCATAGAGCATGAATCTTCACGTCAAATGAATGAGGCTCGACCACCTCTGTATCACCCAAAAGATAATCACCGACTGGTTTAAAATGAATCTCATCAACACGATCCAACCTGTTCAAACTGATGGTCATGTCCACTTCGTTGAGAGACACCGTTTCCTCCGCATTGTCGGTTACATAAACTCTGAATTGAGGAGGGATACCGGTCTCAAAAATCTTAACCTCAACTTGTAATTCGTTTTTAGAAAATAACCAACCACCATGTGGCCCTCTTGGAATGACTTCGGTCTGTTCTGAATCTGGGATTGGCTCATGTGACTTCTTACTCATGGAAGCGGTGTTCATGGTCAGAATTTTTTCGCCTACAACAACACCAAGGCCCAGTATGATAATTATTGGTAATAAATATTTACTCTTCATTGACCGAATCCCCTTCAGGTTTTAATGCTGGCAAATTGAAGGACGCAAGAGGTTCACCGGTCAGTCTCTCAATATCTGCAATTGCCATATGGTAATTAGCCAGAGAATCTAAATATTGACTCTTTGCTTTGAAAAATATTTTTTGGCTGTCCAGCACGTCTAGGTATCCGAATTTTCCAAACCTATAACCCTCATTAACTCCATCGAAAGCCTTTTGGGCTCCAGGAAGTATTTGAGTTTTTATCGAGATTACTTGTGAGTTAGAAAAGACCAAGGTGTTGTAGGCTTCTGATAATTTATTTCTCACACTTATTGTTGTCACGCGTTTTCGTGCCTGGACTTTTCCTAATCTATGGCGCGCTTCTTCGATCCTACCTTGATTTTGATTGAATAATTGCAAAGGGATGGAAATGCCAAATGTAATCGCATTGTCATTTGTTGTTTCCAAACGTCTAAATCCTCCTTTGAGTGTTACATTAGGAATACTTTTAGCAAGTTCACTGTCTAAAACAGCTTGGCGCTGATCCAGTTCCGTTGCCCATCTTGCGAGATCAGGGTTGTTGGTGATGCGTCCCATTACATTTTCCAAAGTGGGAACTGGGAAAACAGAAAAGAGATCACCTAAGACTGATTCAAATTGAGGTGTTGTGCTTCCCCAGGTAATGGATAAGCTTCTGCGTGCAACCTTTAATTCACGTTTTGTCTTTTCTGATTCTATTTGCATGTACGACAGGCTCACTCCAGCTTTAATCCCTTCTATGGAAGCCACCTTCCCGGCTTTGACACGTTCATCAACCGCAGTAAGGAAATTTTTTCCAAGACGGACTAGTTTCCCAGTGAGGGTTATTTGTTGCTGGGCTTTCAGCACTCGCACATAAGCCTTTGCTACTTGCGTCAATACATCAATGCGTTTAGTTTCGAAATCCCAGTCAGCTAGTTTTGTCGAAAGAGTATTTGCGCGTAACCTTGCAGCTCTTTTTCCACCTAACTCAATTAACTGGCTGAGTTGTATGGTTGTTTGCGACTGACTAAATCCGTTAAAGCTACCAGAGCCAAGAGCATCTTCCACCATGACTCCAAGCTGTGGATTAGGCATGAGGCCAGATTGCAATGCCCGTGCTTCTCTAGCACGTTTTTCAAAAGTAAACACAGCAAGTTGCGGGTGGTGCATCAAAGCCAACGCCACCGATTTATTTAGCGTGAGTGGACCCTGCGGGTTTTTGCTAAGCTCAATCGATCCATCTGTTTCTGCAAAACTAGCCCATGGAATAAAGACCGAAATACTCAGGGTGAGCTTAATAAATATCAATAGTTGCTTCATGTACACTTCCTTATTTGAAATTAGAAAACACAAGTCATCGCTAAATTAAAAGAGCGCAGCAAACAGAGGTTGCCCGTTGATTGGTAAACTTAAAGTTTGTTGGCGATGAATGAGATGGAAAATCAAATGAGAAAAGTGGGAGGAGAGCGTTCTTTGGGGCGATCCGGCAGACCGGAATTCTCTATGGGAAGAATGTCTAGGAAAACGAACGATAAAAGGATTGGTTCATCAATGAGAAAGCTGTTTTGGGTATCTCCAGTCTTTACCGTTTTAAAAGGTGATTCTGGTTTCAGGCTCGAGTTGTCGAGATTAATTTCGTAAGTATCAGAATGATTATCGTCAAAAGGGTTAGAATGATGCTGTTCTTCACCCTGAAAAGTCTCTGGGGCATGGTCATTGATTAAACGATTAAAAGCTTCAAGCTCATGTGAATGAGGTTGGCCTTGGTGCTGGTGGCGAGATAACTCGCCAGAATGTGCGTGAATATTCTCTATATGATAATGATGGGATGGAAAGAAGACGAATTGGAACCCCCAAAGGAATACCATTGCAAACATCAATCCATAGTTTCTTTTGAAAAATCTAGTCATAGACAAGTCCCACAGCATCCCTGTTCACTCTATTCACTCTATTCATATCGGACGGTATCTAAAAATTATAAAGAAAATCAATCGGTTCAGTCAAATATTTATGGTCTCAAAAGCCGGTTAATTTGATTTTCAAGTATAGTTTTCGCTTCAAGCTAATAGCGAAATATCTCTGACAGGTTCCTCATTACTTAATACCGATAATCTGGTAGTTCCCTTCAGTTTGCAATGTTACTTCAACGTTAGATTGCCCTTTATTCTTCCAGTACCACCCATGGGAGCCCTCAAAGGTTGCAGTGAAGTAGCCACGCACGTTATTGGCTGTGCTAACGGTATAGCTTTCAAAATAGTCTGTAGTATCACCCTGCGGTTTTCCATCCAAGCTCTTAGTTGTTTTTCCCCAATGGTGACCCACCCCTCGAAAGCAATAGCCCCATCTATCGGTAAGTAGTCCTAAATCAATAGAGTTACATCATTGAACCACTGAACCATCAGTTCACACCCGCGAAACAACTTGTTTACTTATTCGCGGACAAATCTCCCAAAGAGGGACTATATTTTTCTGCAAGAGGTTGACCTACGTTAAGAATGGAGTCGGTATGGAGGCTGAGAACCCGCCTCAAGGGTTTAGTGAAACGGAATCATAGGCTCGCATATAACTGTGAACGGCCCCGTAAAGCACAGAAAAGGGGCCATACAAATTTGGTAAAAACACGTAGGAAGGTGTAACGTGTTTTTTATTGTTTATTGTGTATTTAAAATCAGGGGTCCACTGGAGTAAAACTTGAGTAGCTTTATTTTGACTACAGGTATAGGCCGGGAGTTAACGTTTCTTTGCTACTCACCCATTATGGTTCAAAACTGATCCAAATATTTCTGCACAGAATCAGAAAAAGTATTATTTTTTTTATAAGCTTGCATTTCGGGTGGGAGAACAGAGAGTGCTTTATTTAGTCGTTTAGCAACTCCCTCAAATTTTACAATTTCTTTTAATGGATCTATATAGATACGGATTGTGAATAAAATTGCACCTGTTCTTTTTAGTTTCCTAAGAGTTTGTCGCTCAACTCTTAACCATAGACGCTCCCCTGCATTTTTTGAATTAATACCAGTTTTTTCAACGAAGGGTTTGGCTCCATTCTGTCTTAAAGATGGGGTATCGTGTAATGACCAGTTACGCCGTGCAAATATGTCATCATAGGGCATCTTGTCAAAAAAGTTATTGGTCGGAGTCTTAAGTTCATCTTTATAAAAGGGTACGGGTGCATGGATATCATCCATGTTTTTTCTGAATTTTTCCTTCAAATTCCAACGTGAAGGAAATGTCAAACTTCCCGCTGCCAACCACCATCCTTTTTGCTTCTTATTGGGAGGCAACATTATTAAAAGGTCCTCCTGAACTAGCCTAGCTGCTAAATCCAAGGGGTGCATTCCATTTATATTCAGATCTGTTAAAAACTCCTCTCCCTCAAAATATTTATGGGGTTTAAGTTTAATGATATTATTTTTAAGGGAGTACAAATCAGGTTGGTAGGTTGTTAAATTTATAAGCATTAAGTTTAGAACATCTATGGATGCCGTAAGGGCGGAAGCATCTGCCATGAAAATATCTTTATGAATGCTGGCTAAAAAATTTCTTTTCGCCTCTAATTGTAGTGCTCGTTCTTGTAAATCAAAAATTTCAAACCAATCGGCATTAGAAACTTTTTGTAATCCCATGGATAAGGCCAACGGGGGATCTTCGAAGGGGAAATGAGGTGGGGAATGACTAATTCTTTTAATATTCTTCTTTGACTCTTTTTCCATTAAGACCGCTGCTGGTGGATGAAATTATCTTGAATGGTAAGTACGAATCAAAATCATACCATGAAGCAATTCCAACTGCATATCGAAAAGATTGTATAATCCGATCACAACTACGTGCTCTCTTGCCCACCCAAAGTTAAATCCTTGATAAACTGCCAGTAACCATCATGCCTCAATACTAATAAAATTCACGCATTCATCATTGTCACACGTAGTCAATACTTCTCACGCTTAGCCACCCATCATATATCTCCCGCAAGTCTTCAACAAGACTGCCCCGTTTACACCAGCGTGAACTTAACGTGACAATAGTTTTTGTTAGTGAACTTAAGCAGAAAAAAGATTAGCCCCGTTTTAACTTCTTGATGACTTCAGTGACTGCTTTAGTCACTTTAAGTTGTCTCTTGGTTTATATAAAGAGAATAACCAGTAATACCTAGGGCTACCTCAATATAAAAAATCAGGTTATTTTGAATTGTTATAGGTGCATTTATTGGTGCTTTTAGTAACTGGGGAAAACCAGAAAGGTTATGAGGTGTGCAACGGTCAAAACACATTTTCGCAATTTACTTATAGGTGTAAAAAGCAATAATAAGGTTCAATACAATTAAACCGAATGCGGGAAGCATTTTATGAAAAGGGTTTTTTACTCTTATGTGAGTATATACGGCGGCAGCCATTAAAAATATTATTCCCGAGGCGCCCAATATGATCACATATATATCATTACTAAAAAGCATGATAGCAAAAGAAAGTTTTAATATTCCCACTAAGTCTCTTAACCAAGAAGGAAGTTCATAAAATTTAAATTCCTCAATAATTTCTCGGTATCTCACAACCCAAACAAAAAAGATAGATGCGGCTACGAATGCTTTAATTGCATAAACAACAATGAATATAGAAATCATAATTTTTCTCCCTTACAGTTTCAACGATTCTTCTGGATTTTATTTCAGCTTGTTTTATATAACCAGTCTTAAAATCATATCTTAGACCTTGTTTCCCTACAGCTTTTGTCACCTATACTTATGTATGGTTTTTATACCATATGTTTAGATGTGTTTGATCTTTAACTATAGGTTTATTTTTTTGTGGGGGGGTAATACTTTGATTTGCTGCAGTTTATGCAAGTTTCCTCTGTGGATTGTCTGAATCATAGTAACTGAGTAATACACTAGTAATCATCATGCCAAAACAATAATAAACTTTACGTAGTTACTCCATAAGCAGTCAACACTCTTCATCCTTAGCCTCTCGTCCCGACCATTAATAAAGGACCTAACGGTTTTCCGTGAGGTCCTTTATTTTATCCTCTACGAAAAAACCTGCATCTGCATAAATTTTCTATCTGAACATTTAAACTCGTTCGGTTTTATTTAAATTCTTTCGTCTGGAAATCTTTTTCGATACCACTCCAAAGTTAGTGGATATACGCTATCGTCGTCTGCTATATCGTAGTCTAAGTCATCCCCCAAAAGAGCCTGCGACATAAGAGCCCTTTCTCTAAGAGGAATGGCACTTATTGCCAATTTTGTGTTTATTCTTTCCATTATTTCATCAAACTTCTTAGGGTCAGTGAGTTCTTCTGGTCTACTCATCAAACTAATCTCCTTCTTAATTTTGCGGAAAATAATTGCAAGGGGTGTTTTCTAATGGTTTTGCAGTTCTGATCTATCCGTCATCATGGTGCATCAAGTTAACTGGAATTTGCATGTAAGTTGCAACAATACCA
>CAJQRI010000042.1 GCA_905612265.1 uncultured Nitrospinota bacterium
TTCGGCGCCTTGAACGGGCTTGGCTTGTGTTTGTATGAGTTGAAACGGTTTGAGGAAGCTATCCTGACTTTTCAACGGGCTCTCGAAGTCCAGCCCTATGCACTGATCAATAGAACTTATATCGCCCGCTGCCGAGCCAACCTGAACTAGCCTAGCGCGATGCTGGACTCAACTAGGCATAGCCCGTAAGGCAATCACGAAGCGCAGTACTATTAATTCATCTACAGTAGTTTATGTTATTTGTTATAGCTGATATTCATTTCTTCAGATATATAGAGGGCGGTGAGAAGGAAGGCCCTGTCAGATTTTTTTAGCCTGCCTTTCTGTCTATGTTTCTGTTCCATTTTTCATAATATCTTGCGAGATATTTTGGAGGATGTGCATTTCGAGACTCTGCATAACCTGTGGATTTTGAGTCCCGCTTTTTTTTGATTTAATGCCGTAGAGTGTGGATTGTTCGAAAAGTAATTGTCCTGCCGGGATAAGGTCTCCGGTACCTTCTTCGAGGTAGTTTTTTACCTCTGCCTTGTTGAAATGATGTTCGGGGGAACTTTTTGTCCAGTTCTTCTTGAAACACATCACAGATACTCAACAGAATTTCGGGGTCTTTTAGTTTTGGACTTTCTTCCGACTCCCAAGAAACAGCTGTTTTGTATCACGTATTAGCCGCGCGCGGCCATGTCGTCGAGGCTTGCTTTAATCCGGTATTTCCATTTGTGGGCGGCTTTAATGGCCGTTTCGACGGCCATGGCACCGCTGTTCATCGGCGATAGGCTGTGAGAGTGTGTAATTTTGCAGGTTTCTTTATAAATAAGGGAATCAACTGACGTACGGAAAGCCCGGGAAATCAGGGTAATTTTTTTGGCTTGTTCGATCAGGGTAGTTAGAATGCCGGAATGGCAGTGCCCTTGGTTAAGGGCTGAATACGAGGCCAGCATATCCAGATACTTATGTCCTTTCACATCTCAGATCCAGACGCTCTGGGCCTGAGCGAAAACGACATCAAGGGGTTTATAATTATTTGTCACAAACTCATTTTCTAGATCAATGAAATTTTGTGTATTCGAATACGTGGTGGAGTCCATGACAAATACCTCATTAAACTTGGTTTTCCTCACTAATAACTTAGGCTCAGAAGGGGTATTTCCCGCTAACTCCTGTAAATGGGAATAGACTTTGATTTTTATATGGTTTCAGATATAATAACTTCTTACAAAAATCCATTTCATATTGAGAACAAATTATGAGTATTAATGCTGAAGAGTTAGAAGATTTCATGCCTGAGTTATCTCTGGAATGGACCGATGAGGCCCAAACACGTATGAAGAATGTTCCATTTTTTGTCCGTAAGAGCGTGGTTAGGGGTATTGAAAATTATGCTAAGGACAAGAGCATAGAGGTAATCGATGATGCTGTGGTCTCACGTGCTAGGCAAGAAAAGGAAGGTGAAGCTATGGAAGTGGCCCGCAAAAAGAGGGAAGAGGCACAAAAAGCTAATGGTGGTGAGCCGGCTGCTCAACGTCAATATGTAAGTTTTACTTTTTACAAGCTCGATCCGGCGTTCCGCAGATTACCTCAGGAAGAACGCGATAAAGGAATGAAAGAGTTTATCGATATTCTTGAGGAATACGATAATAGTACCGATATGATTTTGCTTTGTTACTCTATGGTTGGAATTCGTGGTGATGTCGATATAATGACATGGCGCATCTGCTATAGCATGGAAGAGTTCCAAATAATGACTACCCGTCTGTTGCAGACCGGTTTGGGAAAATATTTGAACGTTCCCTTCACTTACCTGTCTATGACCAAACGATCTATGTATATGGATTTCATCAATCCGGAGCATGAAGAAGACCGCACGCATATCATCCCGGGTAAGGCGAAATATCTTTTCATTTATCCTTTCGTCAAAACGCGCGAATGGTATCTGCTGACTCAGTTCACTCGTCAGGGAATCATGGACGAGCATATTTATATCGGTAACAAATATCCTTCCGTCAAACTGAACACCACTTATAGTTTTGGCATTGACGACTACGAGTTTGTGGTGGCTTTTGAGTCCGATTCGCCAGATGATTTTCTCGATCTAGTTCAAGAGTTGCGAGAAACTGAGGGGAGCCGGTACGTGAAAGAAGATACCCCCATATTCACCTGCATAGCCATGTCTATTGAGGATACCATCAAAAGCCTAGGCTGTTAATATCGACTCGGCGTGAGTCCAGTCAGCGATAGTCTCTTATAGCGAGCAAATTGTTGTATCGGCTTTGAGCTGTTCTATGCTGTGGTTTAACCCCAGTCTCTTTTTTAGGAGGACTGGGTGATATATTACAGTTCCCTACCGAGGGTCAATGCATGAAATCGGTCACCATTTTTATTTTACTGGTTTTAGCCCTTCTCGGGTCTCTTATGTTTATGGAGTCTCAGTTTGAAGGTATTAGTAAAGATCAGGGTAATGCCATTCTCGAAGAATTAAAATCCATCCGGCAGGAACTCAACCAGATCAAACAAAAAGGTTTAACCGCTAGGGCTCCTGCTAAGCAGGTCCGTCCTAAAACAGCGAGCATAACCACACAAGGCAATCCGATACTGGGGGACGAGAAAGCACTGGTCACGATTGTCGAGTTCACCGATTACCAGTGTCCATTTTGCCAGGGGTTTTATTCCAAAGCCTATAAAGAGTTGAAGAAGCAATATGTCGATACCGGAAAACTGCGCTTTGTTTTGCGTGATCTGCCTCTGGAAAAACATCAATACGCTAAGCCTGCCGCCATCGCATCCCATTGCGCCGGGGAACAAAATAAATTCTGGGAAATGCACGATGCCCTGTTCGAAGGTAGAGGAAAATTAAATCCCGATGATGTGCTTGGATACGCAAGCTCCATAGGTCTGCAAGAAGATCCGTTCAAAACCTGCATTACCTCTGGAAAATTTAATAATGATATTAAACAAGATGTACAAGATGCCAGCAGTGCTGGTATTAGAGGTACGCCCGCATTTGTAATAGGGAAGACAACTGAAGACATGGTGAGTGGAACCCTCATCTCCGGCACCCACCCGCTTGCCGCCTTTAAGCAGGAGATTGATAAACTACTTCACTAGGAAGGATACCCGCTAAAACCCTCGATTCAGTTTCACATCCTGCATTGCCAAACACCTTCATTCGATCTGATAGTTTCAATTTTTGGACTTTATTATCCCTGCTTTAAGATAATATTCTGATGCCATCTGGCCCGGGATCCTATATCACCAAAAATAATCTTCGGCAGCCCATCATCCTGAATGACCATATAATAGCCTTTGAACTTATCTTTGGAATATGCGTACGCATAAGTCTCATCGCCCTTGGACTCGACATGCCAGTTTCCCCCAGGCACTAATAGTTCCCGAGCCATAAGTCGAAGATATTTATCAGAATTCACACTACCATCAACATCCAAATAATAATTATGGTATTTCCCTGAACATGCATATTGGAAAGCGGTAGTATTATCAGGTTGAAGGATAGGAAACCAACAGAAATTTTTATCATCATTTTCCCCTTGGATTACATAGCCGGTTTTTTTATCGACAACTAAATAATTACTGTTTAGTTTGTTCCTAATTTCCATAGTTCCCGCAGGTACTTCGATTTCAATATTATTTATAAATACCGCTGCGCCCCCAACAAGAATGGTAATGGTTATAAGAGCTAGTAATTTCTTGTTCATTTTATCCTCCCCAACTTAAGTTGATAAAAATCTCCTTTCTCTTCAACCTTCCTGCCAACATTAACATAATCCTGTATGTCGTCAAACGAATCTGAATCAAAGTAGATATCTTCTAAACGCCACATTTAAGTCAGGGGGATGCTAATGGAGAGGTAGGAACCGATTTGGAGATAGTGAGGTAACCAGTAACCATGTATATACGCCCTACTTGTTACCGTGCAAGCTTGCTTTATATATCTGGATGAGAAAAGGGAATATCCTAGGTCTTAGAAAGCAATATGTGGATCTAAAAGGTAGAGAAGTCAGGTTTACTTTAAATAAAATACCGAAGCCAATGGATAATATTAAATTTAATTAACCCGAATTACCTTGCTATATAGACCAGTCAGAGTATTCTGATATTAACCTCTCCTCTATTACCTATCGAGCTAAGGGAAATAAAACAACCTGGGATTTTTAAATTTAGCCACTCCCCCTTAGGAGTGGATTTTTTTTTGTCTTCAATCATTGAGATGAAAAGCTATTAAAAAAGTCAATTATATGCATGAAGTTAAAGTGTACGACAGCTCAGGTAAGTTAAAAAAGATAATTTCAACACAAACCTTAAATATACGCTCAAAACAGCAGCTGGAAACCCCTGAAATGTTTCTTAGTAATAAAAGGGGCAGAAAACCATTGTCAAAATCTACTAATAAAAGCCAAATAGAAGTTGAAATATCATAAATTAATTATCTCCATAGACCTATTTCTTAAGTCACCGTTGATCAGAATCAGGTCGAAAAAAATTATCAGCTTAAAACTACCCGCTCAATAAAGAGTGGCCCTTTAGAGAGCTCAAGGGCCGATTACTCTAAGATAAGCCCTCCGCCCAGAAAAAACGCTAGTCAAGCAAGCCAAAAAATTTAATAAGCGGCAGAGGGACTCTCAAGATCTTTATCGAGCCGATGATTGAATTGTCCAAGGAAAAATAAATGATCATAGATCGCTATGCAAAAGTATTAATGACTGTCTTTGCCCTGGCCTTATTACTGAACGGGTTAAATCCATGGATTAATCCTTCTCAAGCTGTGGCAATAGAATACACCGCAACGAATAAAACTGAAAACAGCAATAATTGTTCCTCTCAAGACAAAAAAATTCCATTCAAACACTGGAGGGGTGAACAATTTGGAGAGATTACTGGGCTATGTCGAAGCTTCGGTCAATGATATTCAACTGACCGTTAAGGGAATCGATAGAAAAATGAGCGAGTATTCTTCGCGTAATACAACAGAAAGAAGGTGATACCAAACCAATCCGGGAAAGGGAATGATGTGAAATTTACGTTTTTACCCTATTCACTTCAATGGTTGCTAACTTTGATGCGTTGGGAGTTTTCCTGCAAGGATACATTTTTTGACTAATCACTTTTAACTCGATTAGTTGATAAATTGAGCTTCTCAGTGCCCCAAAATGGTGGATGAAAAGTTTAAAATAATGCTTTATTCATTTCGTAATTCTTAACCTTTAAATAGAGGACATTTGAAAATGACAGAATCAACCATGACAGCAAAAGAAGTATTGCAGGAGTTAATTGATATCTTTAATAAATCCACTGTAGATGCTGAAGTCCGCAGGAAATCGGCATCAGCAAAAAATGAGAATTATAAAATAGAATATTCGGGAGGCGAAAAACATGCTTATGAGGATGCAGTGAAACAATTAACAAAGGCCTTGGATAAAGTTTAACGTTCGTCATCCTATCCCGATAGATACCAGAGTATTGGTAAAACCAAGATTCCGCTAGGTCAAAACCATTTCGAAAGGAATTTAATGCAATTTCAACCAAGTACAAAGAACCAAGTCATAAATCTAGAACGGGTTGCCAGACAGGAGTTCAAGTCCGAAAAAAAATGTTCTACTGTTCGTAAAAAAACAGCCTTGATTTATTGCGAAAATCAATTTGGACTGGTTGACGGGAAAACTGCGGCAGCTTTAGTCCGGCACTCTGAAACCTATATAATTGTTGGGGTTATTGATAGCTCATTAAGAGGAAAGGATGCAGGGGAAGCACTGGGAGAGGAAAAGAGTGGGATTCCGATTTTTTCTGATTTAGATGATGCTTTGAGAAAACTTTCTAACATTCCTGATTTCTATATTTACGGGAAAGCTCCTTTAGAGACCTATATCCCAAATATTGAGAGACAAATGATCTTGGAAGCCATGCAAAAAGGAATGAACATCATTAACGGTCTACACCAGTTTTTTTCGGAAGACACAGAGTTTGCTCAAGCAGCTGTTCTGAACGGCATACAAATCACCGACATTAGAAAATCCCCTCCTTTAAAAGATTTGCATCTTTTTACAGGTTCAATATTTGAAGTTAATGTTCCCGTAATAGCTGTATTGGGGACCGATTGTGCTTGCGGAAAAATGACCACGGCAGTGGAACTCAATAAAACCCTGAATAATCTCGGAATAAAATCAGTGCTTGTCGGAACAGGACAAACAAGCTTGATGCAAGGAGCAAGATATGGAGTGTCGACCGATGCACTTGTTTCACAGTTTGTGGTGGGTGAAGTAGAAAACTCTGTTGTTCAGGCATTTAAAAATGAAAGCCCTGATATTATTTTAGTCGAGGGGCAAAGTGCCGTCAGTCATCCCGCTTTCATGAGTTCTCACGGTATCTTGAAAGGAAGCATGCCGGATGGAATTATCCTTCAACACCCTCCCGCTAGAAAATTCCGGTGCGATTTCCCTCTATTGGCAATGCCTTCTGCTGAAAGCGAAATCAAACTGATCGAGATGATCGCGAAAACCAAGGTGATGGCAATAACTTTAAGCCATGAAGATATGGATGACCTCGGGGTTCTGAATGTAATAGAAGACTATGAAAAGAACCTTCAATTGCCGACAACAGATGTCTTGAGCTATGGATGCCAAAAACTTGTTCAAGCGTTGAGCAAAAATTTTCCTGAGCTGAAACATAAAATCACACGAGAAAACTATAAACGCCTCATAAATGGAAAAGCGCAAGTGGTTAGTCATCTGAAAGCAAGAAATGAAATCATCCTTGCCCAGAATTGAAGTTTCTCTATCTCAAATAAGAGAGAACACAAAAAAACTATCCAAGCTATATATGCAAAAGGGTATTTCCTTAATGGGGGTGACTAAAGCAGTACTTGGAGAGCCTTCCATAGCAAAAGCAATGATTCAGGGTGGAGTCAATTTCATTGCGGACTCGCGCATTGAAAATATTCAAAAAATGAAAAGTGCAGGTATATTAACTCAATTTGTTCTTTTGCGAACACCCTTAAGCCAGGCAGAATCTATCGTCAAGAATGTAGATATCAGCTTAAATACTGAGATCGAGACTCTTAAAAACCTTTCCTATCATGCGAAAACCCAGAATAAAACTCACAAGGTAATCATCATGGTTGAATTGGGCGATCTACGTGAAGGGGTAGTGCCTTATGACCTACCTCAATTTATCAGGAAAACCCTTTCTCTTCCAAACTTAAAAATAATTGGTGTTGGTTGTAATTTGGCTTGCTACGGGGGAATTAAACCTGACAATAAAAATATGCGAGAATTTTCTGAAATAGTAGTCTTATTAGAAAAAGAGTTTCAGATTAATCTTGAAATTATTTCAGGTGGAAATTCCGCAAACTATGAGTGGTTTAAGTCCTCTCAGGACGTTGGTAGAGTTAATAATCTCCGTTTGGGTGAATCTATTTTTTTAGGTTGCGAAACTGTAGGTCGAAAAGTAATTCCAGGTTTGCACACGGGTGCGTTCCAACTTATTGCTGAAGTTATAGAGTCTAAAAGAAAAGCCTCTGTTCCACTTGGAGAAATTTGCCAAGATGCTTTTGGAAATGTTTCTAGCTTTCTAGATCGAGGTGAGCGTCAACGAGTGATCATTGCTTTAGGTAGGCAGGACGTTCAAGTATCTAATATGAAATCTAACAGCAACCTGAAAATAATAGGTTCTAGCAGTGATCATATAATTCTTGACGGAGAAAATCACAACTTGAAGGTTGGAGATGATATAAAGTTTAGTTTGAATTATGGGGGTCTCCTTTCAATAATGACTTCCCCTTATGTTGTTAAACAGTTCACAGAAAGCAATGTCCACGTGGCGGTTTAACAAAGATGGGGAATCAAATCCTTTAACAGGTCCTTGGGGCAAGTATTTAAATTAGCTTTAGCTAATTTAAATGCAGAATAGTTTTTCCGAGTTAATCTACTCGCGATAAATATTTGTATGTAAAAAAAGGTATGACCACTGTCCGAACTCAAAGTAGTTAAGCTCCCAGCAGTTCGGGGGGGTTGGTTAGTACAGTTTCTTCTTCTTGCATTGAGATTTTTGGGACAGGGCTGTTTTTCAGGATCTTTAGTAAATCGGCGAGGGTGGACTTTAAGTCTTTTCGGTGTACCACGTTGTCGATAAGACCATGGTCCAATAAAAATTCTGCTCTTTGGAATCCATCAGGAAGCTTTTGTTTGATTGTTTGTTCTATGACACGCGGTCCGGCAAACCCAATCAACGCACCCGGTTCGGCGAGAATGATATCGCCAAGCATGGAAAAACTGGCA
>CAJQRI010000043.1 GCA_905612265.1 uncultured Nitrospinota bacterium
GAAAAACTGGGATGAATATCTTCGCCGTTCTGTTCTTCGGCCTTATCAGAACAGGCTGAAAGCAGGGAAAAAAGGAAAATGATGATGAAAGTTTTATAAAAACGCATTGTTTTAACAGGACTTTGGGAAAGCCGAATAATACCATTTTAATGAGGTTTTACAAAAATAAATTGGAACTTGGAAAAATTACAGCATTTTTTCTTCAAATAACGTAAATAAAACCCCAACATCCACGTATTATCCAATAAATAGCTTCAATTTTTCGTCCAAAAACCGATAAATAAAGGGATATATGTTTTCCCCTCACGGAGTTGGACTTTGCAATTCATAAAATCAGTCAGCCTTATCATATTTTTGATCTTACTTGCGACAGGTTGCAGTACCCTTGAAAAAAACTATCAGAAAACAAGCAGGGCGATGACTAACATTGTTAATGCTGCCGAAGATACTTATCGCCCTACCCTGGGGTTGGATAATGATGTCGACCTACAATTTGCCAAACACCAGTTCAACCGCAGAGAATACGCCGTTTCTGAATTTTATCTCAAAAAGGCACTTGCTAACCAACCCGAGAATCGAGAGGCTATCCAACTTCTGCCTTGGGCCTACTTTTTCCAAAAACGTTTTGACAAAGCATTAGCTTCCTTCAAACAAGCTCATACATTACACAAAAAAGACCCAACCCCATTATTGGGTATGGGCTGGGCTTCTTTCAGCTTAAAGCAATATCAAAAAGCCTTGGAAAGTTTTGAGCGTGCCGAAAGGTTCGCCCCAAACTCATACGAAATCCACAAAGGAAAAGCTTTTATCTATCTGGAACAAAGGCGAAGCCAACTTGCAAAAGAAGAACTGGAGAAAATATTTAGTCCTTTAAAGATGACCGAATTATTAGAAGCATGGAAATCCTCAAACCGAGATGACATCACCATGCGTTGGGAAATCGTTCCTTCTAATCATGAATCCATTTCAATATTTACCTTGCCGGTTGAGTTTCCTCGATACCGAAGTCTTCTTCTGGGTATGCCCTCGGAAGATGTGGAAGACCTGGACTCAGCTTGGGAAAGTTATTATCAGAGGAAGTACACCAAAGCCGCCAAACTGTTTGGACGTCTGGCCCGATCGAATTCTCCCAACCTAGATGCGGTGAACGGGCTCGCCTGGAGCCTTCTACATGCAAAACAAATTAACAAATCTGAAAAAACCTTTAAGGAAATCCTAGAACTCTACCCTCAATTTATAGGAGCATTCAAAGGCTTAAAGAAAATAGAAAAAATCAAAATGCACCAAGCCGTTTATGTGCAAAATTATATTGATATAGGTAAATACCAACTAGCCGAAAACAAACTAATTGACTTATTTTATCTATATAATGATTGGGCTCACCTATACAATCAGTATGGAAAAATTTTTCTTGCCCGCAAAAATTATGAAAAAGCCCGAGAGTATTTTTTAGGTGCACAAAAACTTTCGCCAAATGACAGCCCCTCAAAACTCGGACTTGAGCACGTTCAACTGGCTCTCGACAAACAATTATATAAAGCCGATCAAGCTTTTAAAAAGGGTGACTATAAATTATCCACAATAATTTATCACGACTATGTAGGGGATAACACATGGCCGTCGCCTCAATTTAATCTAGCACATGCCTATAACGGACTTGGCTGGAGTCAGTTCTACAAAAAACAGTATGAGTACGCCATTGACAAGTTTATAAAATCCATCGAGCATGACGATTACAAAGCATCTTCTGCTAAAGGACTCGGCCTGTCCCTGTTTTCTATAAAAAATTATTCAGATGCCATTCCCTATCTGAAAATGGCTTTAAAATATGACCCCGCAGACAAGGACCTGGCATACAAACTCGACTGGAGTATTTTGAGAAGTGAGTCTATGAGTTTCTCCCAAAAGTATTTTGAAAATATTTCAATAAAACATCCACTACGCGCCTCGCCTTATATGGCTCTTGGTTGGATTCACTACAACTTTAGAAACCCAGATCTCGGGATAGAATATTTCCTAAAAGCCATTTCTCTCGACCCTGATTTCGCAATGACGCCGGAGTTTATAGCGTTGCTGGAAAAAGAACGCTTTGGCTGGCAGGTCTATAATTCTTTGGGCTGGACGTACTATCAAAATCATTTGAATGACAGAGCTATGCAAATGTTCAAATATTCCTTAAAAATTCAGCCCAACAAGTCTGAAGCTCGCAAGGGAATGGGTTATATCTACTTTCGATTGGGAAAATATGATTCAGCCATAACTATGCTGAAACAATGTCTGGCCTTGAACCCGGAACCCAATCCAGTATTTGAACGGGTGACCGGTCCCAACGCCATTGGTCCATTCCTGATGCAAACAACACCGCGAACCAAACTGGGGAGAACCCATTTCATTAAGGACAATATTCTCTCAGCTATTAACTCCTATAATGAGGAAATCCGCCGTAACGCCAGTCAACCTGACGCTTATGATGGATTAGGATGGGCTTACCTCAAACAAGGCCGTGCACTGGAAGCCAGAACCGCTTTCACGACTGCAATTCGCCTGGAACCCCTTAATAATTCAGCACAAAATGGCCTAGTTAAGGCCAAATATGCAATTACTAAAAAGCGCTTGAAAACCAAAGCCGAATCACCTCTACTACCACCAAATAAGCCGAACTAACTAATTAACGACTTATCAGTGGCAAATCAAAACTTTCGGTTGACCGTTGTCAGAATTCGCTTAAAAAAATCTTACTACTCAACTGCTTGTTTATATATTAAAGACGCTCAAACATTTTGGGGTAGAAGGAACACCTTTCTCTTTTCACTGTAGGGATGAGAAATAATGGAGTTGAATTATATTCGACTCCATGATCCCGGCTATACTTGCGGTTATTCTCCGCTTACTTTTTCCCAGAAAACATTTCCACATAAGAAGACTTAAGGTTTTCGACAACGGAAGGATCTGCTAACGTCGAGATATCTCCTAATTGATCGGCTTCATTGGCGGCAATCTTTCTCAGTATGCGCCGCATGATTTTCCCTGAACGAGTTTTAGGAAGTGCTGGTGCCCAATGTATAACATCGGGAGCGGCAATCGGCCCGATTTCTTTACGGACAAACTGCTCTAGACTTTTCTTCAGCACGTCATCAGCC
>CAJQRI010000044.1 GCA_905612265.1 uncultured Nitrospinota bacterium
AACCAACAATCGTCATCTTCATTAAACATAAAAATATTGCCTGAAATCAAATCCAGTAATTCTTTGAGTTTAAAGTTTTTTTTATCAAATAAAAGTAATTTTATATCTCAAGTTAAATTTAATCGGTATTCCATTCGGAAAAAAAATAATACACAATTGCGATGGCAATTGTTCCAGCCAAACCAACAGTTACAATATAACTCAAGTTCATTTCAACCCCTCCTAGATAAATCTATTGATAAGGCCTGTATTTTATTGACTCACTGCCAAAAATAAAGTTTAACTTATACCCATAAAAAATTTTACGAATTCATTTTACAAGTGCAACTCTAATTGTCGTTATCATAGTATGCTGCGATAAACTTGCGGATACCTCCATCTTAAAGAACTCAGAGAGGCTATGAAGAACTTAAATATAAAAGAAAACACCATTAAAGTGACTTGAGCTATTGTTCAGTTTCAATAGACAATGGGACTTTTCCTATTAACTCCAGGCTTTATTAAAGGTTTCGTAAATTTTTTTGTTCCTTAAAAGTTGTTTCTAACTCCATAAAACTTGGTCTATCATTTTTGGGCACAGCCCTTCTTCCAAATTCGAGCGCAATTTTAGGGTTTATTCCACTCACAAAATAAATAATGATTGTTTTGATTACCATTAAATATTCCTTTTCACTTTCAGCATATAATTTCATTTTTCTAGCTATGGGCCCGACAATCCCATAGCACATTAAAATCCCTAAAAAAGTTCCAACTAAAGCTGCACCAATTGAATGTCCAAGAACCTCCGGTGGTTCAGATATCTTTCCCATAGTTATGATTACACCCAATACTGCAGCAACAATACCAAGACCGGGAAATGATTCAGCTATTTCATTGGTCAATGCTGCTTCATGTTCTAATTCTTCATAATAAGCTTCCACTTCAGCTTCCAACAATGTGTTTAAATCGTAATAAAGAATTTTAGTGGATATGATTGTTCGAAAAGAATCCGTTAAAAATGTAAGAGCTTCTTTTTTTGTTCATAAAATCTGGGTAATTTTTAAAAATGGTGCTATTCTCAGGGTCATCCATGTGAGCTTCCAGTTTTATGGCACCCTCCTTTCTGATTTTTGCGAAAATTTCATTTAATAAATTTAAAACATCAATATAGTTAGCCTTGTGTAGTGGTTCAAATAGTATTCCTTTAAGCACACACTTCATTGTTGATTTAAATATATGTGGTGTGCAACTTGCTATAAAAGCACCTAAACCCGCCCCACCTATGATTAATAATTCAACGGGTTGCCAAAGGATAGCCAAGTTACCATGTTCTAAAACATATCCACCTATAACGCTAGCTAATACAATAAACAACCCAATTGGCGTGAAAGCTTTATTCACATGACCTCCTTTTAGAACTATATCTTTAATCTAATTATTATAATGCTACCTACTCTTTAAAATTGTTTTATACCATAGGTGTAAATTTTTTTGAAGGATGCATATAAGACATATCTTAGGTGAAGTGATTTTTTGAATTACCAAAGTTTTTTTTCGGTTACCAGAGTCGTCGGATCTCTTTTATCCACTGCTGAGAAGCCTTCAGACAATGGAAAACCTTGAGATGAAGGGTTCACGTAGCACACAGAACAGATTAAACAACCTGTAATAATCAGGCAAAATACTAATAAACTTTTCGCATTCACCATTGCTATGAGCAGTCAACTTTCTTCATGCTTAACTTCCACAACCTTACTGAATACTCAGGAGTTGATTGAATACTGGCGGCAGTAATACAACCAAATTAGACCACATAAATTCTGGACTATCCACCTCCAGCACCAGAGGCTATAAAACTACTAAAGTAGAAAAACTCAATGGAGCTGGTCATGTTTATCGAGATCAAAAGCTGAGGGATCGACAATGCGAACTATTCTTATCGTCAGCTAAAAGATCGTATCATTATCCTACGGACCCTTTTCTAATCTACTAACCACATTTTCACCCTATTATCAGAGGTGTCCTTAAATCAAAAGATTAATGCTGGGTACTTTCTTCATTATTCTCAGAAGGAAGCTCTTTCTTGTAAATATCAGCAATATCATCTGTCAAAAGAATGATAGATATCCTTCTATTATTAGGGTTGAAATAATCATTCGCTATTAATGGCTCAGTACCCGCATAAGCTATAACCCGCCTAAATCTTGGAGACAACACCCCATGACTTAATAGCGCAACCCTAGCGGCAGAAGCCCTATCCATCGATAGTTCCCAATTAGACCTATACTTAACATCCGCATATGGAGTTCCGTCCGTATGACCTTCAATAAGAATGTTTCCAGGAATATCTGAAATTCTCATTGCAATAAATTCCATTATTTCCAAAGCTGTTTGTGTAAACGTAGCACTTCCAGTTTCAAACATAGGTTTATCCGTTAAATCCATGACTTGAATACGAATACCACCCGGCACATTTTCAACTTTCAAGTGTTCATCTGCACCTTGAAACCTTTTTTTTATCTCCTCAACCAATATGACATCATTTAGAGAATCAGAATCTGCAGCCTTTATTGAATCAGAGCTTTTAATATCCTGCTTCCCCGTATGCTTGAAAGCTTTATAACTTTTAAAATATTCCTTCAAATTATCTCTGCTTTCCTGAGATAGCATTGATAATAGCCATAGCATAAGAAAGAAGGCCATCATTGCAGTCACAAAGTCTGCATAGGCAACCTTCCAAGAACCACCATGGGCAACATGTTTT
>CAJQRI010000045.1 GCA_905612265.1 uncultured Nitrospinota bacterium
TAAAGCTAATTATGACTATAGAGGAAGCTCGTCACGCTTGATCTTCCCTTCGTCATACATTTTACGTGTACGCTTTGTCATCCATACCAACCAACCCTGAAAGCAGACAAAAACAACTGCCATTATAGGAGGCATATAGTATAGGGACGTAGGCAATGCCGGCTTCAGAATGGTGTAATACCAGGTAGAGATGGCCATATGCTCATCCTTCTCTTTATCCCAACCTGACCATTGCAGAAAGCTTACCGGAATAAATTGTTCTGTTGGAATCTGAACATCAAATTCTCCATCTGTTTTCAAGTCCCGTCTAAACATGATTTTAACACGACCTTGATGGAATATTGAGTCCACTACTTGAACTTTTGGTTCAGATTCTTTTGCTTTTATAGCATCAAAACCGTAACCAACAGTCTCCTCAACAGTAACAGCTAATTTATAGCCTTCTGGGTTTGGAGCATTAGTAGTACTGTAGTCCTGGGCTAAGAAATTAGCCTTCCATATATCTACCGGTTTTTTGGAGTCACCGTTAATGAAATATGGTTTTTCAGCACCAAATAATTCCTGTAGTTGTGCAGGCCACTGAATAGCTACAGCATCAGGATACTCTGGATCATTAGACAAAAAACGTGTGTCATATTCAACCAGGTAATAAATCGCCATCTCTTCAGCGCTCCATCGGGTGGTCACATACATGTTGTCAACTTTAGGATCAAAGTTTCGCTTACCACGTGTAATTTGACCGCCCATTGCTATTAGATGCCTTCTTGGATTATCTTTCAATTCTTCAGATGCAGCAACAATTCTGTCATCTGTATCTGGAGACTGCCAACTTGGGTCATCAATCTTTGGTGAAACTGGTCCCTCTGTATAGACAGATTGAATAAGAAAATCTGGTATTGGCTTATTGGTCAATTTATCAATATTTCTACGTGGACAAAGCGAGTTCACAAAAGCCGCTACATTCCATCTTTCAGGCCCAGTCATCTGTTCCCGAAAGTTAGGCATAGGTGTACCATTTAAGCCAGTAGATATTGCCCGGGCTATTACGAAGGGATCGTAAGCTTCCCTGCGTGCGCCACGAAAGTTCCAGCACTGCTGCCAGTTTGCAGCAATGATTGGAAAACCCCAATCATCCTTCATAGTAGGGTTACCATCACCACGTCCCTCACCACCATGACACTCTTCGCACTTATTTTTCTTAAACAGCGCTCGGCCAGCATCAATGTTTTCTTGAGGAATCCCCAGATGGTATGGTCCTTTTGTTGCTGCCCAAGGGGCATCGCCAAGCGGTCCTTTACCATTATCTGCGGCTATACCGGTTATAACGTTATTAACCTCTTCATCCTCATCGTTCCATTCTCGGTCTTGAACTAGACTCTTGACAAATTGAACTACCGAGAGGATTTCATTCTCAGATAAAAACTCTCCCCAAGCCGGCATTGCCGAACCCTGAAGTCCATTTTTAACTGTATTTATAAGATTTATATCCATTGGAAGCTCTCCAGAGTCCGTAACCCGGATCTTGAAAGTTCCCTGGATAAAGTTCCTTGGTCGTGTGTACAAACGGTCAGCAGAAGGGCCATCTCCGCCCCCCTCAATTCCATGACACCATACGCATCTTTTAAAATAGACCTTTTTCCCTGTTTCAAGCATGTCTTCCTTGACGGGATCCGGCAAACTTTGAGCCAGAGCAGCTCCCGGAACAGCCATCAAAGCCACAACTACCAAAGAAAAGATTAGGCGTTTTATAAAATTAGAATTCTTAGTCATTGTCATTTCCATATGTTTAGGTTTTAGTAACCATAAATGCTATTCAAGTTATTCTCCTAACCCTCTGAACCTTCAGTACCGAAAGTTCTTGGGTGCCACCCTGTATACCAGTACTCAAACAGGATAACCTTCCATATTTCTTCAGTATTCAAATGTTCCTCCCAGGGAGGCATTGCTGAAGACCAAGGTGTCGACTCATTAGGTAGACCGGGTCCTCCTTTAGCAACCCGCCAAAACAAGAAAGCCTCCTGCAACATGGCAATCGTACCCGGATCAATAAAGTTTGCCGGGGTCGGGTTGAACACATGAGAGAACATGCCCAGTCCATTCAACTGGTCACCATGACAGTAATGGCAGTTCTGGAAGAAAATCGTTCCGCCTTCCGTCACATACTTCATGTACTCGTTTTTATCCGCATCTAAAAAAGGAAAACTATCTTTATAGTTATCCTGCTCATCAACACGGAAAGGGTTATTGGTAGACTCTAGTGGATAAGTCTTGCCATGCACTTTTGTGGTGGCAGGAGGTGCGGGATGAACTGTCCGTAACTCCACCGGCTCTTGATACGAAGGATAGATTGAATTATAAGTTGCAAACCCTACCAAAATTGGCATGGCCGTCAACGCAACCATCTGCGCAATCTTATATTCACCAACAATCGTTTTCACGATCGGTTTCCTGAACTCCCTGAAGGTAATGGGATCCTGACTGACGAACAGAAAGGTACCTATTGTCCACATCACCATATAAGTGATGAATAGGGTCCACGGAATTGGCGGATACAATACAAATTTATAAAAATAAAATCCCAGACCCCATACAAATAAGGCCGTCATAGCAATCGGAGGCTTGAGCCTGAGAATTAAGTTAGTAATTATCAAATAGGCCACGAATAATAAGAAGTAGACGTACCTATTTAAAATCCAGCCGATTTCCTTTGGTGTGAATATAGGAAATATGACGTTATGAAATACCGCCAGGCCGACAACAAAAACAAAAAAACTGATTAAACTCTTGTTCATTGTTCTCTCCTATTAACTGCCAGCCGGAGCTTCGGTCTGACTAATAAAATCCACAACTTTTTCAAGCGCTGAAACTGAAAGCATCTCTCCAAAAGTTGTAGGCATTAAACCATCAGGGAATGACTCTCCCTCGGCTTCGTTAAAGACAACATAAGCACCAGGGTTCAAAATTGACTCCCTGACATACTCTTTAGTATTTGTCGCTTTACCCTTGTAATTTGGGTCTTTGATGCGGTTTGGAGCATTCGTCTTCTCATGAAGCACCGGCCCCAACTCACCCATTGCACCCTCAACACCAGGAATGGTGTGACAAAGCGGACAACCTAAAGTGTTAATCATGGCCTGGATATCTTCATTACCAGTTACAAAAACAGGCCTATCTTCATCCTCATCTGGAGCTTCTGCAATTGCACCACCTGTATTACCAGCATCGTCCTGCGGTAAAGGAACAGTTACTGACGCAAATTCGCCAGGTGTATCCTTGGACTGCAAGTAAGCAACAACCGCGTTTACTTCTACACGACTCAAACTAATTGGCGGCTTAACGATAACCGGCATTGGGCTTTTTGTATCGCCATCTTTACCAAAACCTGTAACTACGTAACAGGTCGGACACATTAAAGACTCACGAAGATAATCTTCGCCGGTTAACTCATCCGGACCATGTTGCCTTCTGTATTCCTCCGGAATATCAGTTGGGCTTCCTTTGACAATACCCGAGGCAGGCTCTAATTCACCAATAGCCATTGGACTACTTGCATACCGATCTTCCTTTATACGCTTATGACTTCTTTCTTCTACTCCAAACAGGTTCGGACATCGACCCATATTATCACCAGGATCAAACGTGTGACACAACGGACACTGACCTTTACCGATTGATTTCTGACCGGCAACTTGCTTGGCACCAAAAATTATAACCCGTCCCATTTCCGCAAACTCTTCCATGGTCAGGTCACCCACAATTGCCGCTTCTTTCGGCGGTGGATCACTGCGCTGTTGCGGCAACCAGTTGGTATATCCCGCGAGTAAAAGAGAAACCGTACACCAGAAGAAAAATCCTCTAATAATTGGAGGTGATTGACCTTCAATCTTATTGCTTTTGAAGAATACTCCCCAAAAGAACAACATCATCAACACAACCAAAATATAGGTTGAAAAGAAAAACTTCAATTGATCGGCCTGAACAAGGTCGAACATATGAACTGTCATTAAAAAACAACCAATTGCAAAGGCGCCAAATATTCCGCCCCAGAATTTGATGTTCAAACCCTCTCTCTCTCTACAGTTCTGAATTACATTTCCGAAAACAAAAATTCCGAAAACGGCAAATAGGATCGCTATAAATGAAAATAAAATATCATGTTGCTCTGGTAGCATCGTTCTCCCCTCTCTCCTGAACCCTAAGATTACATTGGTGCGGGGCCCTAAATATCAGGACCCCGCCAATAGTTAGCAGTTATTGTTGTTGTTGAGCCGGCACCGGAATACCCTCCGGAGCTTTTGAAACAACCTTTTTACCGGTCAAACTACCCACCCAGAACACAACCACAAACTGTGTCCACACGAAAAGAGTGTTAAAGGTAAGCATCTTACCCGCCTCACCAATCGTAAGTGTATAAGCGTCTACAGAGTTATCACGAACTACCTCTGTCACATGCCAGAACAAACGAACTGCCGAACGGATGTAGCCCATAAGACCCATCAGCCAAGTGAAGGAAATAGCCAGAAGGAAAATGGCGTAAGTTCCAACCTTCGATTGGGTGCCCCATTGGATATCCCCATAAGATTCAGAATCCTTAAACATCGAGATATTGATCGCCGTACCCGCGAACAAAGTCGTCAGTGTAGTCGTCACCTGAGGCACAGAAAGCCCAACCCGCACGTTAGCAGGAAGGAAATAACCATAAACGCCCAAGAAGATGATGTTACATGCCGCGCCGACAAAAATAGCTGAAATCCAGCAATTACCTACCGTGGCCCAAGGCACGTTAATCTTCTTATTCGCTTTCTGATACAACAAAAAGCAGAGAACCGTAGTAGTGATCATCAGATTAACCGCTGTATTCTTGGCCGACATAACACCAAAATGGCCAATAACAGGATGCTGCGCTCCACCCATAGCCTTCAACTCCGCTGGAGTCATAACAATGGTGTGAGGTGTCATCCACATGGTGAAACAGCAGATCAACAGAAGAATCATGTACTTACAATACTTCATATAACGATGAGACCCCTTGACCCGCGACATACCATTATGCAGGTAGGAATTTGCACCGAAGAACAGTAAACCAATCATAACCGCCTGAATGATGAACAACCAAGCCATGATTCCACCCATCAGCGTAATACCCATCTGCTGGCGGAATGCATAAACTTCTTTCATCAACCAATAGCCAGCAAAAGGCAGAGGAATCAGACCGAAGATCGCGATAAACATCGCCACATAACAAACCCAGTCATAATGAGCTCGCTCCTCTTCCGTTTTAGCGGTGAGGTAATGATACGCAGCGTAAGCACCTACGATTCCACCACCGAATACGATGTTACCCAGAATTCGATGAACACCGACCGGGTTCCAAAGGGTGGAATGAATAACGTGCCAGATATTTCCTAGGAAACGGCCATCTGCGTCAATTCCACCGGGAGCTTGCATAAACGTCGCCCAGGAATTGGCCAGATACATAAGAACCGTACCGATGAGATTGAGTAGAACCGAAAGACTAACGTGAATCCATTTCAGAAACTTGTCTTCTTTCATTTTGTCCCAGCCGTAGTAGTAGACGTAGAGCACGCCGGACTCAGCCAGAAACATCAGTGCATACACATGCATAACCGGGCGGAAAATTCCCGCCATATACTTAAAGAAACCCGGAAATAATGTGATGAAAGTAAAGAGGAGAATACCACCAAGGATAGCTGTCCAGGAATAAGCCGTCAGGCTTACCTTCATCAAATCATGCGCCAGCCGATCATACTTCGCGGACATAACCGGATCTTCTTCCTTGGAACGAATCCCGATGAACTCAATGAGCATACAGAAAATCGGAACTGCAAGAACGAAGCTACCAAAATAAAGATGTTGCTGATTGGCAACCCACAAAAGCATTCGACTTGGAGCGAACTCATAATTATTATAATCTGACTCGCCTAGCTCCGGAGCGGGAAAACCACTCACGGGACCTTTCAGCGGGTTACCTTCCCAGTCCTTATAAAAAACGTCCTGGCCCCACTCAATTTCTGCTTCGCCTTCGCCTTCGACAGCTTCTTCAGCCAGAACTTCTTTGGCGAATGCTTCCTCAGCAAAAACCTGTTCTGCAAACACTTCCTTGGCAATTGCATCACTGGTCATGCCTGGAACAATATACATGGCCATGGCCAGAAACAGTCCCAATGAAAATGTTGCTATGCTACGTTTAATTTTCCCCAACATGGTTAACCTCCTTTTGGATCTGATCAGGATCCGTTGCTAGTAATACGAAACTTTAAAGGTACCCGGTTTTATATATCAATCTAACTTCACTTAATTAGAACTAAATCCGAAATATTTATTTTTACGAAATTTTAAATTTTCCAGCTACTAAGGACAACTCTAAATAGGTGTCCAACTCTAACTGATACAAGGTCCACAACCCTCAGAAAACCCATAACTTGCTATTTTACAAGGGCTTTATAGCCTGACCCCACAACCTTTTTCTTGGCGCACAAGTGCCAAAAATGATTGCGATTAAACCACAGCCTTTATTAAGTGTCAAGTCAAAATCGAGGCCTGGAACCCTGAAAAAATGGTGTTTTTATGGTTTTTTCCCACCTCCTTTAATACGCATATTGACTGAATTTGCATGGGCACCCAAATCTTCCATTTCAGCCAATAATGTTACAGTTTTGCTACATTTTTCCAAAGCTTCTTGAGAATAGGAAATAAGGCTGGTCCGTTTCACAAAATCATACACCCCCAAAGGCGATGAAAACCGCGCTGTGCCACTGGTGGGCAATACATGATTAGGACCTGCCAGGTAGTCCCCCATAGCCTCAGGCGTGTAATGCCCCAAAAATACCGCCCCGGCGTTCTGAATCTTCTCTACCCAGTATTCAGGGTCTTCCAGCGCTAACTCCAAGTGTTCCGGGGCCAGGCGATTCGCCAGATCAACGGCTTCTTCAAGGGTTTCTGTCACCAGCAGTCGGCACTGCTTGCCTAGGGAAACTTCTATAATTGACTTCCGGCTGAGAGTATTCTTCTGCTTCCCCAGCTCCACCATCACCTCCCGGGCCAATTCTTCCTCTGGAGTCACTAAAATAGGCACCGCTTCTTCATCATGCTCAGCCTGTGACAGCATATCTGCCGCCACATAGGCTGGATTGGCACTATGATCGGCCACAATCAGAATTTCACTGGGACCCGCTATCATGTCAATATCGACAACTCCAAATACCAGACGCTTGGCCAGCGCCACAAATATATTGCCCGGTCCAACAATTTTGTCTACTCGTGGCAGGGTTGCCGTGCCAAAAGCCATGGCGGCAACCGCTTGAGCCCCCCCAACCTTGTAGATTTCTGTAACGCCAGCAATATCCGCCGCAACCAGAACATGTGGGCGATTTTGCCCATCAGGAAACGGAGAACACATGACCACACGATCCACTCCCGCTACTTTTGCTGGAATCGCATTCATCAAAACTGAAGAAGGATAGGACGCTTTGCCACCTGGAACATAGATACCCGCTATAGCCAGCGGCCTCACCATCTGCCCCAGCGTGATGCCCTCTTCCTCGTAACGCCAAGACTCCTGCCGCTGACGCTCATGAAAACGGCGGATACGTTCTGCCGCTTCCTTAAGTGCCTCAAGCTCTTCCTTAGACACATCGTCATAAGCCAAACGAATCTCTTCCGGCGAGACCCTTAACTTCTCCACTGAAAGATCATAGCGATCAAAACGCTTCGTGTATTCCAATACAGCCTCATCTCCTCTTTCCTTCACGTCCTTCAATATCTTGCGGACAGTTTCATCATGCGTGAACAAATCCATACCCGAGCGATTTTCCAACGCCTCAATCACCGCCTGATAGTCCGAATCTGTAAATTTGCAAAGCTTCATAAATATAAATCCGTTTTATTAAATTAAGAGGCATGCCTCAATCAATTTTTAGTGGGGTGCTAATATCTCATTCAGTAGTTTTCCCGTTTCACCGAATGCTCCAAGCCCCGCCTGTTGAATGAGGTCCAGATGCGTTTTGAAAAACTTCAAATCTTCTGGGGTGTCAACATCGTACCAGACCGGCAAAAGCTCCAGGCTCGCGCCATTCTGCTCCAGATGTTCACATGTTTCTTGCAAAACCGTCTCAGTCCCCCAAGTCACGTCTTTGAAAACCTCGACCACTTTTCCCCGCATGCCGATCAGGTAATAGCCGCCATCCGTGCTCGGCCCCAAAACCATGTCCCTATCGGAGCCCACCGCCCTATATATATAAGAAACTGGCAGTGAGGGGCTGTCCGAACCAATGATGACTACTCTCTCATAGCCTTCCGCAAATCGGTCTTGAATAGCCCCGCGCATCTTATCGCCCAGATTCTCTCCCTCCTGAACGAAAATGCGAATATCAGAACCAAGCATTCCAGTAAAGAATCCGGACTCATTTGAAGGGGCTACTCCTACAAAGCGATCTACATTTTTCACTTGTCGAATATTGTCGAGGCTGTCCTGAAGAAAGCAGGTATAAAGCTTGAGAATAACATCTTCCTCTAAAAAGGGAGAGAGCCGTGTCTTCACCTTGCCCAGAATTGGATCACGGGCAAAAAGGATCAATGCATTGTCATGAGTTTTCTCCATCATCGGCTCCAGCCAGAAGGTAACGCATCGCACTCTGATACAGTTTTGTCATGAGGACGGTTTCCTCTCCTCACAACCCATCCTAACAACAGACGATAAATCAATTGACTCAACCGCTTAAACTCCATAAAATTAGCCCGTAACCACAATCCCTGCAAAAAAGGAAACACCATCTTACAAGATCTCGATGTTTCGCTATTCTACTGGATCAATCAGCATTTTCAATCCCAAATAATGGGAGAGTTCATGCTGTATATCACGATCAAACAAAATTTTATCCACATAGGCATTGCCTCTTTGGTCGCTATTCTGATTGTTTACAAGCGTTATGGTTTTGCTTTCATAGTTGCAGCGGGTGCGACCGTTGGCCTGACCGATGCCAGCAGCCACTATATTCTAAAGGAAGGGATCGGCCGCCTCAGGCCCTGTCATGTTTTGCCAGACCTGATCAATACGGTAAACTGCTCAAACAGTTTTTCTTTTCCCTCAAATCATGCGGGCAATACTTTTGCCGCCGCAACACTCATCAGTCTTTGTTTTCGTAACACTACCCTGCTGGCTTTTACCTTCGCTCTGCTGGTCTGCTATTCAAGAGTCTACTTAAAAGTCCATTACCCTTTCGATGTTCTCGCCGGAGCACTCTACGGCAGTTTGATGGGTTATCTGGGTCACCGTTACATCTATCTGCCGATTTCAAAATTCATTCAACCTGAAGCATGTACAAAATACTGATCCTGAAATTCAGCGCGTTGGGAGATGTGGTCCACACTCTTCCTGTTGCCGCCTCACTGAGAAAATCCTTACCCGACTCCCATATTAGTTGGATGGTGGAAGAACGTTTCCAGGATATCCTGGAGGGCAATCCCGATATCGACGAGGTCATCCCTCTACGCACCAAAGTGTGGCGCAAAAACTGGAGTGCTAAATCACTAGGGGACATGCTGGAAACCATCAAAAAACTTCGCCAACATAAATTTGATCTTGTCTTCGACTTGCACGGGCTCCTCAAAAGCGGTGTCATCGCCAGATTGAGCGGTGCACCAACTCGAGTTGGATTTCACCGAAAAAACTGTAAGGAAAAATTTAGCACCCTGTTCACCAACCAAAAAGCTCCCTATATGGCAGAAGGACTCCATGTTGTGGACATGTACCTCAAACTTTTGC
>CAJQRI010000046.1 GCA_905612265.1 uncultured Nitrospinota bacterium
TATTTGCATTTTAGTTTATTGGGATCGAATGGATTCTTCTGGGCTCAAAAAGGCTGCCTTGCGGGCAGGGTGAATCCCGAATATCAAACCGATCAGAGAACAAAACACAAATGACAAAATAAAAGGTTGCGCCGTTATATGAGTGGGGAGAACATCAAACCGTTCCAACCCAAATGCAATGGATAACCCCAATCCCACTCCCATGATCCCACCCAACAGGGAAACTAGGACAGACTCAAATAAAAACTGAGCAGTAATGTCTGACCGGCGTGCCCCAAAACACCGTCGAACACCAATCTCGCGAACTCGTTCTCGGATAGATACCAACAGAATATTCATTATCACAATACCTCCAACAAGAAGGGAAACCGTTGAAACAAGAATTAGCATACGGTTTAAAGCCTGTTCCGATTCTGTCACCCTTTGCATAATGCCTTCGGGAGTGATGAAACGAAAATCGTCTTCAGCTAGAACCGAAAGGTTATGGTTGCGACGCAAAACCTGGCGCACCGCTTCCATCGTTTCCGGCACTTGCGAAGAATCCAGAGAAACAACCTTGATACTGTGAAGGTGCGTCTGATGCGTCAGGCGTGACATGGATGTGGTTAGCGGGATCAAAGTACGATCATCAGGGTCGTATCCGCTTTCGGTCATGCCCTTTTCTTCGAGCAGTCCGATCACTTGATAATAATTGTTTTGCAGACGTAACATTTTTCCCATGGGATCCTGACCTTTAAAAAGTTTTCTAGCTGGGGTCGCACCCAAAACTATCACCCTCTTCCTGCGATCCAAATCATTGTCGGATAAAAAATTGCCATCCTTCATCTTCCACCCACGAGCCAACTGCCAATCTGGAGTCACTCCATAAACCCGGGTGCTAGTGAACTCCTTTTTATTGATGATCTGCATTCTTTTTCTTTGGCGGGGAACTACCAGCCGAACGGTGGGGAGCGCAAGCAGGTCTTCGGCATCTTCAACAGTCATACTGATAGTGTTCTTCGAACGAGTAAAAAACATTCTTCCCGCACCGGCGATCACCGAAAAAGATTCTGGACCAAAACCCATATTGGCAATGCGACTTAAAACCTTTGTCTTGATTCCATCGCCAATGGCCACAATCACCGTCAAAGAGGCGATGCCAATCATCACACCTAAAGTCATGAGGACCGTGTTGCCTCGGTTCAGTCGCAATCCTCTAAGAGCCTGTCCTAGATTTTTAAATATTCGCATACACGCAGTTTGGCTTAAAGAGATCTAATGTGTGCTTCATGGTTTACCTTACTGTCTGAAGCAACCTGTCCATCACGAATTGAGATAATACGATCAGCGTGCTGTGCCACCTCTTGATCATGGGTTATGAGAATAATAGTTTTGCCTTCCTTGATGAGGTTGTCGAAAGTTTTCATAGTTTCGACACCATTTTTTGAATCTAAGTTTCCAGTGGGCTCATCTGCAAGAATAATTCGAGGATCATTGATGAGAGACCGTGCAATAGTTACCCGTTGCTGTTCACCCCCTGACAACTGCCCTGGCGTGTGGTGCAAGCGATGCTCCAGCCCTACTTTGGTGAGCAGTTCTCGGGCTCGTTCTTTAATATTCCGTGGTGGATTCTGGGCGTAAACCAAAGGCAGGGAGACATTTTCCATTGCCGTGACTCCTGGCAAAAGATGAAAAGCTTGAAATACAAAACCAATTTTTTCGTTACGGACACGGGAGAGTTTACGGTCGTTCAATTTGCCGACCTCCTCACCATCTAGAATATACTCTCCACTTGTAGGTTGGGACAGACATCCCATGATTGCCATGAGCGTGCTTTTCCCTGCGCCAGAAGGACCAATAATGCTAACATAATCACCCTCTTTGATATGAAGCGTCACATCCTTAAGTACCTTGGTCTCGAACCCAATATTCCTGTAGCTCTTGCAAATGGAATTCATTTCAATGAGGTTTATCACCGCCGCCTTCTACCTTTACGTTTCTTATCTATAGGCTTGTCAAGAACTCCCACCTCGTCTCCGTCGTTGAGACCCGAGACCACTTCAATTTTACCACCATCGCGCCAACCCAGTTCAACAGACTTATCTTCCAGTCCACCCCCTGACTTCATGACGATAAAAGTTTTTTTTCCTTTTCGTTTGATGGCTTCCTTCGGGAGAGTCAGAACCTTTTTTCTGGTTCCTGTTGTGATCACGACATTCGCCGTCATCTCCGGCCGAAGTTTCGCAACTTTCTTTTCTTCAATATCTAGGATCACTTCATAGTTCACCACATTATCCTTTATCACCGCCTTCGGATGAATCTCCCGAACCCTGCCATCGAAGAAATGATTGGCAAAAGTATCAACGGTGAACTTCGCCCTTTGTCCAACGTTGATACGTCCAATATCTGTTTCGTCGACAAAAACTGTAACCTCCAGTTTGCGCAGGTCAATCAAGTTCACAAATGTCGGGGCATTAAGACTGGCTACCACTGTCTCCCCTTCTTGAGTGGAAACAAACGCGACAATGCCATCAATAGGAGCGGTGATCGAAGCATAAGTGAGCTGTATCTCTTCTTCGTTGAGATTTGCTGAAGCCCTGTCAACCATGGCCTCAGCCAGTCGACTATTATTTATCAACTGACTTTGCTTAAGTTTCAATTCTTCGTTCGCGAGGTTGATCCCCGCCAGCAACACTTCCAATCTTTCTTGCGCTTGATCCAAAACAGTGGTGGAGACAAATCCTTTCTTGTTCAGTTCCTGATTACGCTCTAGCATTTTCTGAGCCAGCTTGATTTGTACTTGTAGTTCTTCGCGTTCTGCTACAGCCTTACTGATTTCCAACGGACCCTCTGCGCGGATTTTTGCAAGTCGGGCTTTTTCCGCATCAAGATCGGCTTGGAAACGCGCCACTCTGGAGACTAAGTCTTCATGTTCGATAATGGCGATGGTTTCCCCCGCACGAACAAAGTCTCCAATTTTAACCAGAAGACTTTTCACCTGACCAGATATGCGTGAACCAATTTTAACCTCCGCGCCCGTTTTAAGTGTCACGGTTCCCGTAGCTAAAACTTTTTGGTGAATATCCTGTCTAGTTACTAGCTGAAATTTAAAATCCTTCGCCGTGGATTTGTGAGGGGGCTTTCCGAAAATAATTTCCCGGCCCATTTTAATAACCGGGTCCAGCTTCCCTTCTTGCCAGGTCCAACTCAAACCAGCCGCAAGAACCACCAACAACAAGAGATTCCGGATTTTTTCCGAAATCTTCATAATAGATCCATTGAATTATGTTTCATTAATATTACCCCGCCATTGGGCCCGCGCCAAGTTGGGTAAATATGTTAAAGTAAAGCAATTAGCCGTCTATTCTGGGATCGGCAAATGACCAGATAACTTGAGTGTTTTCATGCCCTTAGACTCTTCTAAAGACAATATATCCAAAACACCCTCCAAGTCCTCATTGAAACGTTGGATATGGGTATCTTTTTTCCTGATTTTTGTCATTACCATCATCCTGACACAAATCGACCTAGATTCGGTAAAAGAAAACCTGATCGAGAAGGTTTCCAGCGAAACAGGACTAAAAGTAGAAATAGATTCTATAGGATTCGGCTTCTCCCGTGGTCTGGGACTCCAATGTAAAGGCGTTAAAGTGATTACCTCCGAAGGTGACCAGTATTCGGTGGACCGGCTGGACTTGCTAGCCGCATGGACCCCTCTTTTTCGCGGAGAATTCAAAATAAAATCCGTCGCTCTGGTGCACCCAGTCATAAAACTGGAACTGCCCAAACCGAAACAACCGGCCAAGAAAAAACAGCCTCCCAAAGAAAAAAACAAGCTCGCAGAAAAACCGGGGCTTGTCGACTCTGAAACCATTAAATCCACAACCGTCAAATTAGAAAGTAATCCTCTATCCATAGACAAGTTTGTTATTTCCTATGGAGAGATCACTTTGACACAGTCCGGCTCCACGCAACAATTTCTCTTAAATATCGATGGCACCTTTATGCTGAACCGAGATGAATATCTGGACTTGTCGGCAAAATCCCTCAAAGTGCAGACCGGCTCGATGGTATTCGAAGGTGATGGGTCGGCTTCAAAACTGGGAGCAGACGATGCAAGGCTTTCTCTGAATCTAAAATCCGGTGATTTTTCAATGAAACAACTGCAACCCGCCCTGCAATTTTTTGAAGTTTCCATGCAAGAGTCTCCACTTAAAGCGGTGACTGTCGATGAGCTTATATTAAACACAAAATTCCCTCTAAACGCTCTCAGCAATACTAAACTCCTGATGCAGAAAATGACTGGTCAGGTTGAGTTGAAAATTCGCAACGCGGTCTTGAAATCAGGTTATTCCATTGAATCTCTAAAGGGCGTAGGAATCTGGGAAAATGGCGCGCTCACCCATGACTTTTCCGGCACAGCCCTTGGCAGTGATTTCAACATCAATGGTAAACTTCCCTTCTCCGGTTTTGACAAAGACTCCATCTCCCGTGTCAAATGGAAAGATCTGGATTTAACAAAACTCCCTCTGCCAAAAGAACTGGCTTGGAGTCCAACCAAAGGCAAAGTTTCCGGAAAACTTTCTCTCACCGGCCCAATCCCCAAAGAGGTAGACAAGCTGAAAGGGTCGGTTGAGTTTCAGGCCGAAGGACTAGTTTTAAAACCCGCCAATAATAATGATACCCGTCCCATAGAGATAAGCAGTTTAACAGGGCATGGAGATTTCGATCTTGGCCAGTTGCAACATGATATTCAAGGAGCGATCTGGGGAAGCAATTTTGATATCAAAGGAAAGTTTCCGCTCAACGCGGACAACCCGGTTCTAAACTCGCAGTTAAACTGGACGGGATTGAATATAGCACTATTGCCTTTTCCGCCAAGTACAGGCTGGCACCCCACGGAAGGAAAAGTGTCGGGGGCGTTGACACTGGCGGGTCGGGCTCCTGCCAAGGGGGAAAGTTTTCCAGGTCGGCTCAAAGGCTCACTAAAATTCGACGCAAAATATTTAAAAATCCAAAACGCCGATGCAGAAGTCATTAACTTAAACATGGTAAGCGGCGATGGAAATATCAAAAATAATCATCTGCACTACAAACTAAAATCCGACGTGTTCAACGGCACCCTTCTTTCAGATGGTAACGTCACGCTTACCAGCACGCCAGTTCTCGACAACCAAATCGAACTCTCCCACTTAGATTTAAGCCTACTACCTTTACCGACAGCCCCGGAAAAGGGCTCTATTTCGGGAACCATTAAGTTGAAAGGACCCTTGCCTGATCCAGGTAATTTTTTGACTGGGAAATTGAACATAGACACAATTTTTAAAGTAACGGAATTGAGTATGCCAGCAGACAAGCTTCCTTTAAATGTCCAAAGCTTTGAAGGTAAATTAAATTTAAAACAAGGCAAGCTCACGCATGACTTGAAAGGAAACTTGTTCGACGGCACTGTGAAAACAAAGGGAAGTCTGGATTTCCATAAAAATAAAACCACCTCAGATATTATTCTCGACCATATCAGTCTGGGCTGGACTCCTTTATTCCATGAGAGCGCACCCTCTTCTGGAACATTAACGGGCAATCTAAACATAAAAGGACCGCTTCCTTCTGAAGGGAATATTTCTCCTGAGTTAAAATTAAAGGGGGTCCTTCAAGGAGAAAAACTAGTTTTTCAAAACCAACAAATAGAAAAGATCAAAGTGGACTTCAACTCTTCCACTGTGACTCAGGCACGGATAGAACTGGAAAAGGTCAAGATTGGTGAAAGAAACTTTAAAAAAGCAACGGCCCTGTTTAAAATAACTCCGAAAAAAATTAATCTCACAGGTGGGAAAATCTGGTACAAGAACGGATTGATACAGCTTGCTGCTGATCTCCAGCCGGAATCGGGAAACTATCGCCTGAAGTTCACGGGAGATAAGTTGATGGTGGAAGACCTCTTGCAGCCACCTCACCTTATGGGACCACTTCAACTCTCGGGAGCACTGAGCGGTACACTACCGCAAAACAATTCCGCACCCGGCTTTCTCGATCATGCCCGTAACCTTTCCGGTAATATAAAATTGAAACTCGTTAACGGTAGTATCCCCGAACTCGGCGTTATGGAAGGTCTACTCACCCTGCTCAATCCCACCACAGCGTTAAACGCTCAAAAAAAAGGATTGAGTTATGACTATATTGGCGGAGATTTTAAAATCATCAAGGGACAGATTCACACCGATAACTTTGAAATGAAAAGTCCGCAAGTGAATATCAATTTTGTGGGCAAAGCTAATTTGGTTGAGGACACTGTCCTAGCACAAGTCAAAGCCATGCCCCTGCAAATGCTCGACGAAGTCATTAAAGCCATTCCCTTACTGGGTCAGATTTTAGGAGGAGGAAAAAAAGGCGGAGTGATTGAAACTTACTTTAAAGTTGACGGCAAACTCAGCCAACCGAATTTCGCTATGCAACCGCATAAATCCCTAATGGAAAAACCGGGCAGCATTCTCAAAGGCCTCCTCAACCTACCCAAGAACCTGAGTGGTGGCAAACAATGAAAGCAATTGGTTATCAATATAATAAAGAAAAAAAAACTGCTACTTTTGTCGAGTTCGAACAACAAACACCTGAACCCAAAGACCACGATTTACTGGTGAAAATTGAGGCTGTATCTGTTAACCCTGTTGACTATAAGGTTCGCCAAAAATTTGAGAGCTCAGATAATCCACCTCGCATTCTTGGTTGGGATGCTGCCGGTGTTGTCGAATCCATTGGCGGAAAAGTTAGCCTGTTTAAAAAAGGTGATCGTGTTTTTTATGCAGGAGATATCACTCTAAGTGGCAGTAATGCTTCACATCAATTAGTCGACGAGCATATTGTAGGCAATATGCCAAAGTCGTTAGACTTTCCAGCCGCTGCGGCTTTACCTCTCACCAGTATCACCGCATGGGAAGCGCTTTTTGATCGCCTGAAAATTGACCCCGCTGTGGATAGAGACAAACAAATTCTAATCATTGGTGGTGCCGGGGGTGTTGGCTCAATTGCAATCCAACTGGCTAAGAAAATTGCCCATTTACAGGTTGTTGCAACGGCCTCGCGTGAAGAAAGTCGCGAGTGGTGTCTATCGTTGGGGGCCGATTATGTTATCAACCACCACGATAATATGATTGAGCAATTCCAACAACAGGCTCTTGCCATTCCTGATTACATACTTTGCCTGAATAGCACCGATGATCATTTTAAAACCATGTCAGAGTTGATAGCGCCACAAGGAATGATTTGCAGTATCGTGGAAACAACGCAAAGTCATAACCTGGATGAATTGAAATCCAAAAGCGCAGGATTTGTCTGGGAGTTTATGTTCACACGATCCATGTATATAACTGCTGATAGAATCAAACAGCATGAGTTGCTGAATTCGATTTCAAAACTTATTGATTCAGGGAAAATAAAAACGACACTGAAAGAAGTTTTTGGACAGATGTCAGCAGAGAATATTATAGAAGCACACAAACAACTGGAGGCAGGTTCAAGTATCGGGAAAATCGTGCTCACTCAAATAGATAGTTCTGGAAAATAAATATAAGGAAGAATTTTCTGCCAATTCTTTAGGGCTAGTGAGCTGAGTAAGCATCTAAATAAGGGCAAAACAAGAACACTCGAAATAAGTCTTCTATCGGTCAATAGCGGACATTTATCACCTCCAAAAATACAGATCATAGGGAATGGCCCCAAGAATTTGCACCTCAGCTTCCGGCGTGAGAGGGTCAATGCTTGGAAGTTAATTGGAGCAACCGTTTTATATATTATATTCATTTTTTTTAATTTCCAAATATGGATCGACAGGAGCAGCCTTGGCAATCTTGCTTTGTGAGGTTGGGCTCATTGCAATGCTAAGCCTTCAGGTGTGGAAAACATTTAAATAATTTGAGACAATGGGTTGTGAAATTTATGAAACGTAAAGTCATAATAGGTTTGATAGCAATATTGATCTTGCTGTTGAGCCAATATGAATTGTTGTTCACAGGCTATGCCCGGTTTTTTATCATTGATAACCCGACTTATGGGGTCAACTCACCCATCGTGCTTTTGTCAGGTGGGTTCCTCAAGGCATTTGAATTGTATGAGAAGGGGTATGGCAAGAGGTTGCTCCTCACAACAGAGCGTCACCTAAATGCAAAGGTGGCGCATTTTTTTCCTACTGTTAAGCAACAGGCGGAAAAAATTGCCCAGGCACTCGACATTCAAGTTGAGTTTGAAACGGTGCCCTCTTTAAAGGGAGGGGCTACCACAATTTTCGATAAGGCTTATGATCTGCGGATCTTTTGTGAGAAGGAAAATTTAAAACATTTAATCATTGTTGCCGGTTCGTTTCAAAGCCGTCGTGCGCTCTATGCCTTCAATAAGGTTTTTCAGGGAAGTGGTATTGTTGTGGAGGTTTCGGCCGCTTCCAATGAAGTTTTTAACGAAGAGAATTGGTGGTTGTCCGATAGAGGAATTGCTGCGTATTTGCTTGAACCCATCAAGTTTGTTGTATACCTGCTTAGCAGTAAAAATGTGTCATTTGTTAAGAATCATTAAAACCTCGATGGGAGGGTGTCCATCGATTTTCGCAGCCTTCCTAAGCCAACGTCAATTTATGCTTGATACTCATCTAAAATGAACTTAGGGAATTATCAAAATAAAAAGCAGCTTATTTAAACCCCGTGTTGAGAGTCTAATGCCATATTTCTAATATGACTACTGATTTTGACGAAAATAATTAATAACCTTAAACCTACATGTATGGCGTGAGAGGCCGAGGTGCAAAATAACTCTGCTGCAACAAGAGTAACATTCTTTAGCTGAATGTCCGCTTTGGGTGGTTTGCGGACTTACGAAAAATGCGATCAAACGTCACTCGCAGCCCAGATTTATCTGCTTAGCAAAAGGAAAGGAAGAGGCTAGTTTGCAGAGTTGCCATCTTACGTTCTTACTTCGAGAGCCTCAAGGTGACAGAACTGGCCGACTCATCGCTCTTCTACATGCTCGGCAAATAATATTAACTCCCCTAGCCTCAATTGTGAGGTGGGATTGAGGGAGTTGCCGTTGATTTTCTTTGGGAAAGTTATTCATCAGTTACCCACATCTCCACCATAGGGTGTTCCACCTTCATCATCCGTCCCGAGATGAAGCCAGAGTTCTTCCAATAATTTTTTGTGCTCCTCGGAAGACATTAATCCCTTAGCAAATTCATCGGATGGACCAAGACCATTTGCCCGCAAATTCTTTCGCATTTGGGAATACTGATGATTGGGGGTTGATGTTTTATTTGTGCCTGGAAATTTATGGGAAAATGCATTGCCTTTATATATCCACTTCATAACAAAGAATTTTGATTTATGTTCTTCATAGGTTCCTGCATCACAAACACTCTCGCCTAATTTTTTGGTAAGTTTGATAAGTGTATTGATGTCTTTTGTGCTCATGTGATTCTCCAGCACCTATTTGGAAAAATTAATAAAATCACCCTCACCTCAATCCTTTCCCCTCAAGGGAGAGGAAGCTAAAGCCCCTTCTCTCCTGGAGAATAATCAAGGTTTTCTCAAGGCATACGAAATCGACAATATATTTCCCTATGGATGCCTGTCGACGAAATTTCAAATTTTGTAACTGGCGGTTTTTGAGAGCAGACCATAGCTTCAATTCTGCATCAGTGGAATTGTTTCGGAGTTTTCTTGCAACAAATTTGGAAAAAATATTTATTTTCCCCTCACCAATACCCTACCCTTGCAGGGCACGAATGCTTAGGAAAAGCATCACGTCTACCTCAAGGGGGGGGAGGAATTATCACACTGATTTAACGGTCAATTTTGGGTGCAACTGCTGGCGTAGTTGGGTTTGTATGTATTGCAGGGTTCCGCTTGTCGAGGTGGGGCAACTGCCGCAAGCGCCTTGATAATGGATGCTGACTTCGTCGCCTTCTATGCCTTTTAGTTCTACGCCGCCGCCATCTTGTGCAAGGTTGGTGCGAATCGAACGGTTGAGTACCATTTCTATCCCTTGAAGTTTCTTCTCGTTATCTAGATTCGAAAAATTGACAACATCGACATCGCTCAACTGCACTTTACCTTCGGCCTGATACACGCTCACAGTTTCATCAATGGTTTTCCAAACTCTATCTTTGAGTGGGACCCAGCTTGTCTTATCGTCTTTCGTCACGGTGACGAAGTTGTCCATGACAAACACGCTTAAAATACCGGGTCGCTCGAACAGGGCGGCGGCCATTTTATCTCCTTCAGCTTCTTTCTTACTGGCGAAGGAAGCATTGCCATCATCAAGGATCACTCCATTAATGACGTACTGCAAAGCGTTAGGGTTCGGCGTTTCTTTCGTGCGCACCACTTTCAAGGCTTTTTTGAGATTGGGTTTTGCTTTCGCCTTGGGTTTCGGCTTGTTTGACGTCGCGCTTTTTTCTTTCAATTTTTCCTGGATTGCCAGGATCTCGCTTATCTTCACAAGAATAGGACTTTCAATGTTTAATAGATATATACCATATTAATATATTCAATCGCGGGAGCCAAACATTATCTGGATCACTCGGCATTGGAAGGAGCTTCGGACATTGGACCGGCTATCTCCCTGTGTCCTCTCAGGGACTCCATAGCCTCGTAGGCAACAAAAACCGCCAAGCCAATCAACACCATTGTCGTCGATCCAAGAAAGATATTTGGATCCGGCGCGGTAAAAAAATGGTAGGTCTGCCAAGCTAATGCGGCTATTGTTGTCACCATCATGAACACGGCCGGATAAAGCACATAATGCGTGGGCCGCTTGACAGCCATCAACCAGGTTGCCACCACGAACAGGGCCATCGCCGCAATGAGCTGGTTAGTCGCGCCAAAAACAGGCCAGATTTTCTGCCAGCCACCGCTTGCACCAATCAGATAAGCCGAAACCATCACTACAATCGTCACAACATATTTGTTACGAAGTACGGAGATTTGATTGCCCAATGCCTCCTGAACCAAAAATCGTGTGATGCGCATTGCAGTATCGAGAGTGGTCAGCACAAATGTATTCAATGCCAGCACAGCGATCATGGAGGCTAAAGTAAAACTCAGTGTTGGCAACATCTGGTGCACCACGTTACCGTATCCGTTGCCGAATGCCATGATCCATCCACCGGATTGAAGAGTCTCGCGGAACCCCAACTGGGCCATGTCGACCTCTCCTCCTGCTGGAGCAACCCAATAAAGACCTCCACCCACCATGAGAACGGTGACAACGGCAACCACTCCTTCGGTGAGCATTCCACCGTAAGCTATGGCCTTACCTTGAGTTTCATCTGCCAACTGCTTTGACGTGGTGCCGCCAGCAACAAGAGAGTGGAAACCGGATATCGCACCACAAGCCACCAGCACAAACAACATCGGCCAGACGGGCCCTTGTATTTCAGACACCATTCCCCGCCAGGCTGGAGTGTTCAGTCCCGGTGCAACCCATATCAACGCAATAATACCCAGCGACATTGAACCGAATAGAATAAACGTAGAAAGATAGTCACGCGGTTGCAAAAGCTTTTGCACCGGCAAGATCGAGGCCACCCCAGCGTAGACCATCAACACAACAAACCAGAATATAAGTGGGGAGAGCCCCATCACACCCTCACCCGGCAAGGGCAATGGTATTTTGAATCCAATATAAATATTCACGATGACTGCCAGAACAGCAATGGTTGAGGCAATCTTTAGACTGAAATTTTTTTTGTAAATGCACCAACCGAGGATAATTGAAACAGGAATGATTGCGAACGTGGGGAACACCATTTCCGGTTGTGCGATGAGTGTCTTGGCCGCGACGACACCAAAAACAGCGATCACCAACAACATGGCAAGAATGAGAAAAATGGCGAACACCGCTTTGGCGCGATGGCCCATAGTCTTCTCTGCTATATCAGCGATTGAACTGCCGCGATTGCGCACCGATACCATCAGAGTCAAGTAATCGTGAACTGCCCCGATGAAGACACTACCGAGCACGATCCAAACTAATGTGATTGCCCAGCCAAAATGGTGCATGGCAATGATAGGGCCAATGACCGGACCAGCACCAGCAATAGACGCAAAGTTATGCCCGAACAACACCAGCGGCTTGCTGGGAACATAATCCACACCATCATTTTGTTTTATAGCAGGAGTTTCGCGGGATGACTCCGGGCGAATCAATTCCCGATCTAGCCGTTGAGCATAAGCCCGGTAGCCTACGAAATAAAAAAACAAACAGGCTGAAACCAATATGGCAATGGTCAACATGACAACACTCTAAAAAAGTTAAACAGTTAGCTAACTATTATATCAAAGGTGGTGGAGAAAAGGAGGGACTAGAACAACGACTCTCGCTGAATGGTTTGTTCCCGGTCCGGGCCTGTGGAGATCATCATGAACGGAGTTTCAACAAGCTCGCTCAGTCGAGAAATATAATCTTTGGCATTTTTAGGTAGCTTGTCATAGTCTTGTATCCCTACGGTGCTTTCCGACCAACCTTCAAAATCGACATAAACCGGTTCGCAATTTGCCTGAATTACAGGGTCAGCCGGCATATCGGGAAATACCTTTCCTTTATATTTATAGCCAGTACAAACTTTGATGGTTTTGAATCCATCGAGGACATCGACTTTCGTAAGAACCAACGCGTCTACCCCATTGAGATGAACACCATATCTGGCAACGACCGCATCAAACCATCCGCACCGTCGCTGTCTGCCAGTGGTCGCGCCGAACTCATGCCCAACCTTGCCGAGGCGCTCACCATCCGCATCCGATAACTCAGAGGGGAACGGACCTTCACCAACACGAGTGGTATAAGCTTTGATCACGCCCAGCACCTTATTGACCTTCGTGGGTGGAATACCCAAACCCGTGCAAGCACCTCCAGCCGTTGAATTGGAAGAAGTCACAAACGGATAAGTTCCATGATCCACATCCAGCATGGTTCCCTGTGCGCCTTCGCACAAAATATTTTTTCCCTGAGCAATCTGATCGCGCATGAGAATGTGGGTATCGGTTATATATTTTAAGATGGTTTCGCGATAACTCATCAGCTCATCTAACATCTCTTTAAACTCTGGCAATTCGGTACCATAAAGACTTTTCAAAACCTTTTGTTTTTCTTCGTAGTTGGCCCGCAATCGTTCCGTCAGGTAAGCTTCATCGCGAAGATCACAGACTCGGATTCCCGCTCGTGCAATTTTATCAGCATAGGAAGGACCGATGCCTCTCCCCGTGGTGCCAATTTTTTCGAATCCGCTTCCGCTCTCCCGGCCTTTATCGCTGGTTCCGTGATAAGGCATAATGATATTGGCCCGGTCACTGATGAGCAATCTGCCTTCCAGATCAATTCCGGTTTCCTCTAACTGGCGCATCTCTTCGACCAAGGCCTGAGGGTCCACCACAACTCCATTACCAATGACACATAATTTATCTTTATGGAAAATTCCGGATGGGATGAGATGCAGCACGAATTGTTTCTCATTGAAACAAATAGTGTGACCGGCGTTATGACCGCCTTGGTACCGCGCGACCACATCAACGTTTTCGGCAAGTAAATCAATGATCTTGCCCTTCCCTTCATCCCCCCACTGCATTCCAACAACCACTGCAACCGGCATATCCAACTCTCCATAAAGCCAATAAAAATAGACGAAAACTGCGTTCAGCGGGCCATTATCCCCACCCTCTCCCACCTTGTCAACCCGGCGTGTCGCCTGTGGTAATGTGGGGGTGACGCTGCGCCACTGCCGAAGGCTTAAAACTAGGAACTGAAAGGTCCGAGTATAGGCTCATAAAGCCGATACAACTATTCATACGCCAGCACAAATCATTACCCGCTGGCCGCACGCCTAGTGAGTGAATTTTTTGAGGAAGGATTTTATCGCTTCTAAAGGCACCATCGGTCCAATATCGATGCCAGGGCAGAATCCACCGACCAACCTCCACATGGACTTGGAGTCCATATTTTCCCGCCAGAATGGGTAGGATGAGCATTGCTTTGGTTTCCCCTCGTGGATGCCGCAACCCTGATCGGTCAAAAAAGTACAGGGTTCGCCCTCTTCTCCGACTTCGAGAACCCACTCACCCTCATCGTGAATGAGGTAGGTCTTCTTAAACTCCGCCGGAGAGGTCTGTAAAAAATCAGCCGCGTTGCGAATATCTTCACGGTCAAAATGCACAATACCCGGCTTGACGCAACACTTGAAGCAGTCGGACTGACATTCAAAACGAACCGGTTCTTTTTCCCACCATTTAGTCATGTAGAGTTCACCTATTTGAAACTAGCAATATAATTATCTGCTGGCTAACGCTTTCCGGCTGAACATGCAATTGCTTATTGCCCGAAGATTAAAAGACAACAAGGTCGTCACGGTGGATCACTTCTTCATAATAGGATTCGCCCATCAAGCTTTTAACAGCAGAAGTTTTCAAGCCTTTTATCTGTTCGAGATCGCGGGAGCTATAGTTAACCAATCCTCGACCAATTTCGTTGCCAGATTCATCAACAAGAGTCAGAGCGTTGCCAAATTCGAATTTGCCCTTCACCATTATCAGCCCTGCGGGAAGAAGACTCTTTCCTCTTTCTACCAGAGCTTTGCGGGCACCCTCATCTATGGTCAAAGTTCCTGCAGGTTTCAAGGTGTGGGCAATCCAATGCTTGCGATCACGGATTTTGCCTTTTCCCGACCAGAATAATGTTCCCACCTCTTTACTGGTGAAAATATTTTCGATGACCTTTTCGTCCAGCCCATTGACGACCAGCGTGGGGATGCCAAAGCTCATGGTTTTTTTAGCGGCTAGAACTTTTGTGATCATTCCTCCAACTGTTAAACGGTTATTGCTTTTTCCCGCAATTCGCTCGATGTCTTCATTTACTTTAGAAATATGAGAAATCAACTGCGCTTTTTCAGCACCGGACTTCACTTTCAGCGAAGGGTCTCGATCATATAATCCGTCAACGTCGGAAAGAATGATTAATAGTTGTGCGTCCACCAAACAGGCCACAGTTGCAGAAAGGGTGTCATTGTCACCAATTTTAATCTCTTCAACGGTGACCGAATCATTTTCATTGATAATGGGGACGACGCCCTTTTCCAGAAGGGCTTCGATGGTGTGCTTGGCGTTCAGGTAGCGTGTGCGATTTTTAAGATCTTCGTGGCTCAAAAGAATCTGGGCAACCTTCAATTCTTTTTTTTCGAAAGCCTTTTCATAGGTGTGCATCAGGAAACTTTGACCGATGGCGGCACAGGCCTGTTTTTCAGGAATGGTTAAATCAGCGCGGCCAAACTCCAGACGCTCTCGCCCTGCCATGATGGCACCGGATGAGACCAGCACCACATTGTAGCCTTTATCCCGGATGAACTTTATTTTGCGGGCATAATGCCGCACCCAATCTTTGCTAAGTCCGCATTCCAGTGCCGAACGGCCTTTATCCCGATTGGAAATAACACTGCTTCCAATCTTGATGACCACCGTTTTGATATTTTTTAGAATTTCTTCACGCACTGTCATATTTTCGAGGTCTTGCAAAATTTCAATTAAAAAAACACAGGGGAAAATGTAACCTAAAATTCCACGCAGGTCATCCTCTATTGTTAGAGTTTTTCAGAGTTTCGGTGATAAATCGATTCAAAGCATCATAATATCCGACTCCACCCAGGATATACGTATCATTATGTCCCGCTCCTTCAATGGCGTAAAACGTTTTAGGATTCCCGGCCTTTTCGAATAATTTACGCCCGAGATCATAAGGAACTATCTTATCGCGTGTGCCATGCAAGAACAGTTTTTCAAGCTTCAGGTGAGGGACTTTGCCCGCAGCATCCAATTTGGATCGAACCGCCCAACCCAAAGGAATAAGCGGGAAAACCGTTCTAGACATATCTGCCGAGTTGGTGAACACCGACTCCAGAATCAACCCTCTCGCAGGATAGTTCATAGCCGTTTCCACCGCGCAAATGCCACCTAAAGAACGACCAAAAAGAAACAGAGAATCAACAGACACTCCATCCATAGCAAGAACCTGTTTGTAAGCTGCTCGAGAATCTTTATAAATTCCCTCTTCATTCGGAACACCTTCGCTTCTTCCGTAACCCCTGTAATCAAAAATAAAAATATTCAGATTGAGCCGTTTAAGACGCTGAATATTATCCAGTCGATGACTGAGGTTCCCGGCATTACCATGAAACCACAGAAGGGTCGCGACCGCGTTAGGCGAAGGGATGAACCATGCATGCAGTTTTACTCCATCCTCTGATGCAAAATAAATATCCTGTACCGGAACTTCAAGAGATGTTGGATTCCAATATCCTTCAGGATAGGGCGAGGGATGAAAAATAATTTTATTCTCAAACAGAAGCAGGAAGGCCGCATAAACCAGTATGAAGAAAACCAGAAGACCGGCTGACTGAGTCCACGTCACCTTATTAACCCGTTTTGGAGTTTTCAACGTGAGTGACTTTAATTTTCAGCCCTTCCACCAAATCGACCCGAACTATTTCCCCTTCAGCAATTGAAGTCGTGGCTTCGGCGTTCCACAACTCACCATGAACCAAGACAATGCCTTTCGGATTCAGAGTTTCTTTCACCAGACCGGTTTCACCGATCATTCCCTCCATCCCTCCCAGTTTTTTGAGACCGCGGGTACGAGTTGCAAGAGCAACGATGCCTAGCGACATAACAACCGTCAACCCCAGCGTTGGGTATAGGATGGCCCGTGAAATCTGCAAAGCAGGGTCGTCACTGTCTATCAACATAGTGGAACCAAGGAAAATCGATATCACACCGGAGACGGATAACAAGCCATAGCTCATTACATTGATTTCAGCGATAAATAAAATCAAGCCTAATAGGATCAGTAAAAGTCCGGCGTAGTTGATCGGTAAAGTCTGCATAGCATAGAGCGCAAGAATGAGACTGCTAGAACCAATCACGCCGGGTAGAACCAGCCCTGGATTCGACAACTCAAAAAATATGCCCACCATGCCGATCATCATGAGAATGTAGGCGACATTTGGGTTGGAAATAATATCTAACATTTTTTGCCGGGGGTTCATCTCATGATAAACAATTTGCAGGTTTTTGGTCTGGAGCGTTATAGAGCCTAATGCGACTTGCACTTCTTTTCCATCAACAGCCATCACCAAAGCTTTCACATCTCCCGCAATGAAATCAATGACATTGAGTTTTCGAGCCTCTTCCGCCGAAATGGATACGCTATTCAGCACTGCCAGTTCCGCCCAGTGCGCGTTGCGTTTTCGCAGTTCCGCCAAAGAACGAATGTAGGCGGCGGCATCGTTGACCACTTTCTTCTCCATGGCTTTAGCCTGCTCACCTACGCCTCTCCCCCCCATCATATTTACAGGGTGAGCGGCACCAATATTGGTGCCCGGAGCCATGGCGGCAATATGCGACGCTATAGTGATGAACGTTCCGGCAGAGGCGGCTCTTGAACCGCTCGGCGCGACAAATGAAGCCACCGGAACTTGAGAGCTCTGAATTTTTTTGATGATCTGCCGCATGGAAGTATCCAGTCCGCCGGGAGTATCCATATGCAAAACGATCAACGCATCCTGTTCGGCGTTGGCCTGACTGATTTCATGGGAAACATATTCGGCAACTGCAGGGTTGATCGCCCCTGAAAGTTTAACGACGACCACACGATCTTTGGAATAGGCGGGAGGAACAGCCAGAAACAAAATCAGTAATAGGAAACCAATTTGTTTTTTCATTAGGGTGACCAAGTTGTCGGAATTTTTCCATCCATGCTTAATATTATTGTTCCACAGGGGACTGAATAAAGCAAACCTCCCATCCAAGCTGGAACTGATTTTAAGTTACCCATATACCTTTTAATGTTAAACTCGGTTAATTGAATACGATTTTAACTTCAGGAAAATTTTATGGATTATAAGACCATCTACATCGTTGACCCTATTCGGGGCGAGCGCATTCAAATGGCTAAATTTCTCAGTGAAGAAGTTTTCACCGTTATGACGTTCATTTCTCCCAACGATTGTTTTAAGAGATCCGAACTGATCAGTTGCGATTTAATGGTGTTTGTCCCGCGTAAAGAAAAAAACGAGATCAAACATTTGATGAATATAAAAAAACGCTTTCGGAAAACTCCCGTGATTTTTCTTCTCAATGATGATTTCCCGGATATCAATCTTGCGGAATTCACGGAAAACGGATTTCCAAATGTCTATAAAGCCAGCAACAACGAAAAGGTGCGCGAAATCATGTTGGGTCTTCTGGCTGAGGAAGGATTACCTCCCAGGACAGAAGTGCCACATCCTGTCCCCATTTCCAAAGAAGTTCAGAGCGCCCTTTCACCGAGGCCTGAATGAGCAACACGCCAAAAGTCACTCAATCTATTTCTACAGGTCCCATTAGTATAGGTGGGAAGAGTCCACTAGCTCTTATTGCTGGCCCCTGTGTGATTGAGTCTGAAAAAATTGCCCGAGACATCGCCGAAAAACTGAAACGCATTACCAGCGACTTGGGGGTACCCTTTATTTTTAAGGCTTCCTACGACAAAGCCAACCGATCTTCTATTCAATCGTTTCGAGGTCCGGGACTTAAAAATGGATTAAAAATTCTGCATAAGATCAAGACCGATCTGGATATTCCCATTTTGTCCGATGTCCATAAAGAAGAAGAAGTCGATCCTGCTGCAGAAGTGCTTGATGTTTTACAGATCCCGGCATTTCTTTGCAGGCAAACAGATCTTCTGGTAAAAGCTGCCAGCACTGGCAAACCCGTCAATGTTAAAAAGGGGCAGTTCATGGCCCCATGGGACATGAAAAATGTGGTGAACAAACTTGAAGCAAGCGGCAATAAAAATATTCTACTGACAGAACGAGGCGCAACCTTTGGCTATAACAATCTGGTAGTAGATATGCGTTCCCTGGTTTTGATGCGGGACTATGGATATCCGGTGATATTCGATTCGACCCATAGCCTGCAACAACCCGGAGGGCAGGGAACAAAGAGCGGAGGGCAAAGAGAGATGATCCCCGACCTAGCCCGTGGTGCAGTAGCGGTGGGTTGCGATGCCCTGTTCATGGAGGTCCACACAGACCCAGATCAAGCACTATCAGATGGACCCAATATGTTAAAACTCGATCTGCTCCCCGAACTTCTAGAACAGTTAATCACCTTGGACTACATAGTTCGAGCCAAATAACAAAAACTCGTCAAGCCGGACAAAACACTGCCAACAGAAATAACTATCGCAGTCGGCCTCACGCCTAGTGGCGGAATTCTTTTTGGTGGTTAAGCACTTCATCGAGGAGCTCTGCGGGGAAGTATATTTCTGCCATTTTTTTTCGAGCTCTAGCACCCGCTTCCTGAAACCTTACTTTTTCTTTCTCGCCAGGAAGCGAGACCCATTTCACATTATTTTTCTCTAACACCTTATTCATAAGTTTTTCTAAACGAGGAATATCGGCAAATGCATCCACCGAGTCCAGGTTCTGCATCAACCAACTTCCCCAGCATTGCCCCATCCAGTATAAAGCTGGCTGGTGAGAGACCTGCACCTCATTAAGCGCATGGGACCACTCATCTAAAGAGAGGTCTTGCCATCTTTCCCTGCCTGTCCTGATAATAGTCGCAAGTATGGCATAATCCTTACCCCTGTCATATAAAGAGGAGGCTCGTTCAGGTTATGTATCTTCCAGAAAGCTGAAGGCGTGTAACCGCAAAAACCTTCTGCCAGGTTTTCCAGTATCCAAGTGTTATCAGGATCTTATTTGAGGAGTCCTTCAAGGGTTTTTAAATTGGCCGGTATGGCTTATTTGACTAGTTCCGGGTCCCTTTCCTCCTGCATGGCCAAAACCTGGCTTTCTACAAGAGGTAATGCAGCCTGAACTCCCATTCGACTGGGAGAGCAACCGGCCAACATCAAACCGAATAACAAAGCATACGGTTTCATAAATCAATTTTAGCAGAACGACCCAGCAACAGGTGACTAATATTTTGACATAAAATGGGCCTTTTGCTACCATCCAAACGGGTTATGCCGTACCCATTGTGGTGGTCTTTGCTAGTCGAATCTGCCTGTTATTCAACGAGTACAATCCTATACTACTATGACGAAAGAAATAGATGCGCATGAGCAGAGTTCCAACTGGATGAAAAAAGTTCTTTTCGTACTGGGTGCAATATTTGTCGTTGTTGGAATTGTCCGGCAATGGCCGCTAGCGGGAAAAACCTATATGGAGTTTATTGAAGGAAAAGGTTATCTCGCCCTCATGCTGGGCTTGATCATGATCGTATTGGGTTTCTCGGTTCCCCTCCTAATGGGAGATGAGGACTCTTAAGC
>CAJQRI010000047.1 GCA_905612265.1 uncultured Nitrospinota bacterium
CCAATAAAACCTGTGTCAAGTTCCTCGCTAAGTCGTTAGGAGTTAGCCCCTCAAAGATTCGTATCGTCGCGGGACTCAACAATAAAAATAAAACGATCGAAATTGATGGCATAGACGAACCCGCTTTTCGAAAAAAATTAACCACTAAAATCCCCAACCTTTTTAAAAATAAAGATAATTCATGATCAAAACTATAGAGTATTTAGACGGCGTGGTGAGGATGATCGACCAGACTCTTCTTCCCACAGAAAAAGTTTTTGTAGACTGCAAAACCATTGAGGATGTCGGGCACGCTATTAAGACCATGATCATCCGAGGCGCACCGGCAATCGGCGTCGCCGCGGCCATGGGAGTCACCCTCGGAGCCGATACGATCACCGCTTCCAACTTCGATGAGTTTTATGGCGAAATGAAAAAACAGTGCGATCAACTTGGCAAGTCCAGGCCTACCGCTGTGAATCTCGCCTGGGCCATCAACCGGATGAAACAGGTTGCAAAAGACTCAAAAAATCTTCCAGTCTCCGAACTAAAAGCCCGACTGAAAGAAGAAGCACTCACCATCCTAACTGAAGATATAAGCATCAACAAAGCAATGGGACAGCACGGACAAACACTGGTTGAAAGTGGCAATGTGGTTTTGACTCATTGCAACGCTGGTGCTCTGGCAACAGCCGGTTTCGGTACTGCACTGGGAGTTATTCGAGCATCTATCAACGCGGGCAAAAAAATCCGTGTATTGGCTAACGAGACACGGCCTTTCCTTCAAGGAGCAAGGCTGACGGCATGGGAGCTCAAGGAAGATAATATCCCCGTCAAACTGATCACCGATAGTATGTGCGGTTACTTCATGAAAAACAAAGAAGTCGATCTCGTCGTTGTCGGAGCAGATCGCATTGCGGGAAATGGCGATGTCGCTAATAAAATAGGAACCTATATGGTCGCAGTGCTCGCCAAAGAAAACAATATTCCATTTTACGTTGCCGCGCCGGTCTCAACTCTTGACCTTACCCTAGCGTCCGGCGATGAAATTCCCATCGAAGAACGTTCAGCCGAAGAAGTGGTGAACATCAACAATAAAAGAATGGCTCCCGAGGGCATTGAGGTGGCACACCCCGCATTCGACATCACCCCCAACAAACTGGTTACTGCCATAATCACTGAAGAAGGTATTGCTCGTCCTCCCTTCACCCAGTCGCTCAGGGCGATCGCACAAAAGAAATGAAGGCCATGATTCTGGCGGCAGGCTTCGGCACCCGCCTCAAACCCCTAACCATCGGCCTCCCCAAACCTATGTTCCCGGTATTGAACCGGCCTCTTCTCGAGCACACGCTGAACTTTTTAAGTTCCCAGGGTATTCAAGACATCATCGTTAATGTGCATCACCTGCCTGAGAAGATTGTCGAGTATTTCGGTGACGGTACGGATTTCGGAGTACGCCTGCAGTTTTCCAGGGAGGAAGAAATTCTCGGAACTGCTGGAGGACTCAAAAAAGCTCAGTCTTTCCTGGAAAAAGAAACTTTTCTAGTGCTGAATAGTGACGTACTCGCAGACATTAATTTCGATAGCGTTTTAAAATTTCATAAAGAAAAAAACTCCTGCCTGACATTGGTTGTTCGACAGGATGACGAACCAGAAAAATACAGGCCAATACATTTGGCCGATGACTGTCGAATTAACCGTTTTGTGGATTCCTCCATCAAACACCCTGCCACAAATATCCAACGAGTCATGTTCACCGGAATCCAGATCATGGAACCGGAAATATTCTCCCGCATACCCGCAAATATATTCTGCGGAACTACAGAGGATATATTCCCGACAATGATAGAAAAAGGGCTACCCGTTTATGGGTATCTGCATGAAAAATACTGGATCGATATGGGCACACGAGAAACCTATATTCAGGCGCAGACTGATGCACTAGAAGGAAGGTTAACATTAAAAACTTCACCATCAAAAAATCTAGAAGGACCTCTAGTCGTGCCACCAGTTCATATCGGGAGAGATTGCGAAATCTCCAATGATGCACAGGTAGGACCTCATGCTGTGCTGGGGGATGGTTGCCGCTTGCGCTCAGGTGCAGTGGTGGAAAACTCCATCCTCTGGGAAGGAGCGACCATCGGCTCCGATGCAACCATACAAAATTCCATTATTGGGAAGAGTGTCGCCATAGAAAATGGCGCACAGGTGGTGGATACTTCTATTTAAGGTCAAAGTCGGCACGGATGAACCTCTCACCCGCGCCAACCCATAATCGTTGCTTACAAAAGTTTGTGATTGCTGAGCGTCATTGTTGAGACTGAAATCGCGCCTTCTTCACAGTTGATGATACGCCGCTGCTCAGGAAGGTCGGCCTCACCCACTCTTGTATATCCATCTGTATAGCTTTCCACATCTTTCAAACCTTTGGTTTCCGGATTGAAATAGAACACTGAATATTTATGGGTCAGGAATTTACCATCCTGATTTTTTCGGCTCTCTTCAATATTGATGGAGAAAGACATGCGTGGTGTCTGTCGGTTGATCTGCTGGATTCTACCGTCTTTGATGCGGTAGAATGAACTCATTCCATCTCCACCCATGACGAGCTTTCTTCCCAAAGGATGCGTGCCGTCATCTCCAAAGCTAAGCTTGTACTTACCATCTGACTCATCAAAAGAACGTGGCCCTCGGTGCATGGCAATAGAAGCCAGATTTTCGGTCAGAAATCCCTTGGCTTTTTCTTCGCTAATATCGATCTCGATTTCCTTGGGGCCTTTAACCGTTACAGTGCCTTTTTGTTCATCGCCATTTATGTTTGCCGTCACATCTGCGGTGAAGCCGCCAAACCCAGCTGGCCATCGGGCAGTGTTGGAAAATACTTCCTGCATAGCAGTCCGCGCAGAGGCATCATCTTCCAATATGGTTTCGACATCTTTTTCTTTTGTGTAGGTTGCCATACAAAATCTCCTTAAAACATTAAAGAGCCTGGTTCAAAACAACAAACCGGACGCTGTTTATAATGGGGAATATACTTGAGTATACCTTATTTCACCGCAACGCTGATATCAGGAATGCCTTTTTTTTGCAAAAGGCCCATGACCTGAATTACATCTCCATAGGGAAGAGATTTATCTGCCCGGATAATCGCGCTTGGTTTTTTATCCTTGAATTCCATTTTCGCGAGAGTTGTTTCCAGCCCGAGAAGTGTTAACGGCTTACCTGCAAGAAAGATTTTTTTATCTTTCGACATCTCCACCTCAAGGGTTTTAGTGCTTTCATCGATGGCAGAAGATTTGGAAGTCGGCAGATTAATATCCATCTTTCTGCTGAAGTCCACAAACACTGTGGATACCATGAAGAAAATAATAAGCAGGAACACCACATCAATCATGGGGGTCATATCAAACGAAAAATTATCTTCTTCTTCTCTTCTGAATCGCATCGTGGTTTCTCTTTAAACAGAAAGGTGGTCAACCAACACTTGATGTCCTTTTAGATCTTTGCTCTGGAGGAAGAAGTCTCAGGTTTAGTCTTGTGAATGCCATCATAAGAAAGCTCTTCAATGAGTTGGAAGGAAATTTCCTCCATCTCAAAAACATAGCGGTCTATTTTTCCTCGAAAATAGTGATACAGAGCCAAAGCCGGAATACCCACTGCCATTCCAGCTGCAGTTGTGATCAACGCTTCGGATATACCGCTAGCCACGAGGCCGGGGTTTCCGGTTCCGCTGAGAGAGATCACATTGAAGGCTTTGATCATCCCTAATACAGTCCCCAAAAGGCCCATCATCGGAGTGATGTTTGCCACTGCCCCCAAAACCCGAAGATTCGAATTCATCAAAGACGCTTCATGCTGACCAGCACCTTCAATCGCCCTCTCAATTTCATCGAGCTTACCTCCTACCCGCAGCACCCCCACTTTCAAAATCCGCGAAAGTGAATTGTCGAAGGTGTTACATAACTGCAAAGTTTTCTTTATATCCTTCCAATCCCACTGACTCCTAACATTCTTGAGGAAATCAGAGTTGACAACATTCTTTCTTCTCAGATTATAAAGACGCTCTATAGCTATCCCCAGCATTAGAACAGAGCTGAAAAGAATTGGGTACATCATTACCCCACCTTTTTCAAAAATGGAAAGTAATTTCCACGAATCTGAGGAGACAGGGTCTGCGGCCAAAGCCAGGCCAGGAAACCCCAATAAAATTAGCAGGACAATTTTGATAGTTCGTTTCATTATAATATATATTTTTTCGAAGAAGTTCCCCATCTAAAATATGGAAATATCGTTGAAGTTATAGCACGAAGTTTTCGGGATAAGCAAGGAGCTTTAAAGTCCCATAAAATGATTAAGCTCTTTAAACACAAGGTATTTTAGTATATATTTGATAATAACTGTCAACCATAAAAGACCCTAATGTCGCCATTCAGCCTTCCCTCAAAATTCGCATCTTTTTTCACTTCGGTTTCCGTACTGATTCTTTTCTTTGGATGCGCCACCTCAAAAAAAGAGGAAAACTATTCCGCAAAGCAATTATTGCAACTAGGCAAGCGGTTAGCGAAAAAAGAAGACCTCGAAAAAGCCAAATCCAAAATCCAGCAATTGATGGAAGGTTATCCCGACAGCAAAG
>CAJQRI010000048.1 GCA_905612265.1 uncultured Nitrospinota bacterium
TTTGTCGAATTATGGATTACGGCAAGCACAAGTATAAGGCTAGTAAAAAGGCACACGAGGCTAAAAAGAAGCAGAAAATCATTCACCTTAAGGAAGTCAAGTTTCGGCCTAATACCGATCAGCACGATTTCGATTTCAAATTGCGGAATGTGCACCGTTTTCTGGAAAATGGAGACAAGGCCAAAGTGGTGATTTTCTTTAAGGGTCGTGAAATCGTTCATCGCGAATTTGGAATGAGAGTGTTACAACGTGTAGCCGAAGCAACGGAAGAAGATGCCGTGATTGAGCAACAAGCCAAGCAGGAAGGGCGTACCTTAGTCATGATTTTGTCCCCCAAAAATAGTAAAACTAAAAAAGGTGGTTCGGTTAAGGCGCAAGCGGTTCCCGAATCAGCAAAAGCGTCTGCTGAGAAACCTGCGCAAAAATAAATAGAACACGGAGCCAAAAATGCCAAAGATGAAAACAAACAAAGGTGCCGCTAAACGGTTCCGCAGAACCAGCACTGGAAAAATTGTCAAGAACAGCGCTTTTACCAGCCATATCCTGACAAGTAAAACCACCAAAAGAAAAAGAAACCTGCGTAAATCTAGCATCATGGCACCTGGGGATGTAAAACGCATGAAGACTTTGATCCCTTACTGATTGATCTAAGGGTTAATCACGAAAAAATATATTAAACATTGCCTGTTGTTACTCCTCGTTAGCTTTCATGCGAGGTGTAGTCGGTAGGCCTGAAGGAGAATTTCAAAATGCCACGAGCAGTAAACGGGACAGTTGCCCGAAATAGACGAAAAAAAATCTTAAAATTAGCCAAGGGTTACCGCAGTGTGCGGAGCACATGTTTCCGCAAAGCCCGTGAGGCTGTTGAACATGGTTTGTGTTATGCCTACCGAGATCGGAAAAACCGCAAACGTGAATTTCGCCGACTCTGGATTGCCAGAATTAATGCCGCAGTCCGCGCTCAAGGGCTGAATTACAGCCAGTTCATGTATGGACTGAAAAAAGCCGAAATTGAAGTCGATCGCAAGATTCTCTCTGATATGGCTATACATAATGAGGATTCCTTCAGAGCTCTGACCGAAACCGCACGCGCCCAATTGGTCTGATACTATTCACCAAGGGGCTATCCCCCTTGGTGGTTTATCCGCCGGTTCCGCCCCCAAGCTGAACATGATTGAAACCATTGAAAAACACCGGCAAGATTTCGATTCCCGCATAGTTTCCACCTCCACCCCGGATCCTCTTAAACAACTCCGCATTGATTTTCTTGGAAAAAAAGGCTGTGTTCAGGCCCTCATGAAAGATCTTCGCCAGGCTTCCCCAGAAGAAAAGCGTCAGCTAGGCAAACTCATCAATGACTTTAAGCAGTATGTCGAAAACCTGCTGGAAGAAAAGCAAGGCGAGCTTGGTAAGTCCACTCGTTGTCAGCCCTCTCAAAACGAAACCTTTGACACCACCCTGCCGGGAAAAAAAGAAACCACTGGAACCTTACACCCTATCACTCAAGTGATGGAGGAGATCACCACCATTTTCATGGGATTGGGGTTTCAAGTTGAAGAGGGACCCGAAATTGAGACGGACTTTTATAATTTCGAAGCTTTGAACATACCCAAAGATCATCCCGCACGAGATATGCAGGATACCTTTTATGTTGAAGGGGGAACGGTTTTGCGAACCCATACTTCACCGGTACAGATTCATGTAATGGAGAATCGCGAACCGCCATTGCGTATCATTGCGCCGGGAAAAGTCTATCGTTGCGACTCTGATGTCTCTCACACCCCGATGTTCCATCAGATCGAAGGACTCATGGTGGATAAAAATATTTCTTTCAGCCACCTCAAAGGCATTATGAATATTTTCCTCCAGGAAGTATTTGGCAAAGAAACGAAAGTCCGATTTCGTCCCAGTTTCTTTCCCTTCACCTGTCCCAGCGCCGAAGTCGATATCGAATGCGTAATTTGTGGTGGAAAAGGATGTCGGGTTTGTTCGCAAACAGGGTGGCTGGAAATTCTCGGTTGCGGAATGGTAGACCCGGCAGTATTAAAATGTGTCGACTACGACTCTGAAGAATGGACCGGGTTCGCATTTGGACTCGGCATCGAACGCATCTCCATGTTGAAATACGGCATCAACGATATCCGCCTATTTTTTGAAAATGACCTTCGTTTTCTCAAACAGTTCTAACCATGCAACGCGTGGCAGCTATAAGCCAACGCTTTATTGATTGGACGAAGAACATCTCTGCTTACTAAGTTTTTCCTCCAGTTCTTCCAATGATGAAACTTTCAACCAGATTCTTAAATTTTCTCACTGCTATCGGTTTTTTCGCAATTTTCGGAATTGCCATCGCCTATTTTCTTATTAATGAAAAGTTTGAATGGATACCAGAGGCCGCTCTAGAACTCGTCCGCGAAAAGGTACTTTTAGAGCGACCGGATTCCAAACTTTGCTCTGAATGTCATAAGGATATTTATGAGGCGTGGAAAGACAGTCGCCATTCCATCTCCTGGACCAGCAAAACTTATATTGATGCATCTGAAAACCGCACCAAAGAAAAATGCCTAGCTTGCCATGTTCCTGAATCTGTAACTGGAGAAAAACCCAGCCCCAGGCTGGAGCTGCGCGATGAAGGTATCTACTGCGTCTCCTGTCATTTTATAAATGGAAAAATGAATGGGCCTTACGATCTAGTCGCTCCTCCACACCCTACTTATCGCAATC
>CAJQRI010000049.1 GCA_905612265.1 uncultured Nitrospinota bacterium
AACATCAGGAAGAATCCTCCAATGTTTCCATTTGTGAAGATTCCTGAATTCTGCAAAGAGAGCTGAACTCACAATGACGACAGGGCTCGCCTTTGTTGATCGGTGACACCATGTTATTTCCTTGCAAGAATTCTTCGGCGGTAGCGTTTAATTCTTTTTTCCAATGTTCCAGTAATTCTTCCCATGTGGAATATCCGCTGGCTTTGGTGAAATCGTGATTTCTGAATTCTCCAAGATCCAATCCTTGCATGGTGGTACCCTTGAACTCTGATTTTCCTATTGTGAGATGTCCATAGGCCAAGCCTGCTGGAGAATTATCTAATGAGTACAGGGGAAGTTGTGGTGCACGTATTTTTTCTGCAAACCATTCTGCTGGCTTAGCTTCTTTTCCTGTTTTATAGTCGATTAATAGTAAACCTTTACCGGGAATTTCATCAATACGGTCTATTCTCAATAGAAGTTTTATTCCTGATAAGTTTATTAAAAGGCCTTCTTCGATTTGTAGCACTTTAAAATCGGGCCTTTTAAGTTCCACAGTTGATAGCCAGTCGTGAATGACCCGCACGTTTCGCTCGACTTCGAGTTTGTTGAATTGCACTTGGTCTTTAGTGCGTACCGAACATATTTTGAGGGCCTCTCGTACGCATTGATAAAGCTGTTGCTCGAGTGAATGCTCCGAAAGTTTTAATAGGTTTTTTAGATTGACTGTTTTCGACCAAAATAATTCCAAAGCTTTATGGATAATATTTCCACGATCCAGATTGTCAAAATCAACTTCAGGCGTTTGATAGCCTTCACCGCCCAATCGGTGACGGGCAAAGGCACGAAAAGGGCAGTCCACCTGATCTTTGATGAGGCCATATCCAGAAGAAATACCTTTTGTCGAAAACAGGTTTTTTTCAGAATCAGTTGCCGGTAAAAACGTTGGTTCGGTGAACTTTTCAAGATCATTCAAGGCCAGAATTTGGTCTTTGATGCGCTTGGAGGTATATGGTGAGTCCTCATTCTTTGGAAATTTTTTTAATAAGGGACTGATCTCCATACCCATGTCCCCTTCGTGAAGGGGATAACTGAAATGGACTTCCGGCGCTGCCATTAGCAGTCGACTCAAGGATTGCTCGGCAAACTTTAATTCCCGTTGTGGATTGGAACGGGGGATAGAAAATTTGCTACGGATTTCATAGGGAATAAAAGGATTGGGTTCGGGGTGCGTGGGCAGCGCTTCACTATGGCAACCCATTACCCACAAATGGTCAAACTGCATTCCGGATGATTCAAGGAGTCCAATAACTTGAATGGAATGCTCAGGTGTTTTGATTTGAAAAAGTGTGCTGCGCACTATATTGCTGAGATGGTTCAAGGCTTCCAGTCTATTTATCGGACCGAGAATCTGGTTCAGAGAACAAAGTTGATTCAAACAATCTTTCCAAGCTTCAAATGCTTGATACCGTTTTGATAAAACAGATTGTTGATCCGCAGTGGCTCCTGATTTTCCCGGCCAGCCTGTAGTTTTTAAAAATTCTGATAATTCCTCGGCCCATTTTCCTGGTAATAATCTTTTGTTGTTCAGGGTCCATACCTTCAACCTCTCTGCCAGTTGGTCTACTTGAGAGATAGTTCCATATATTGGTTGGTCAATGGGCATCGAGAGAATTCTTTTTTTTCTCAACTTGCGTTCCAGGTCAGAAATTTCCTGATTGGGTGGAAAAGTGAAACCAAAAAAAGGACTCTGAATCAATGACAAGAATGTGCCGACAGGAACAGTGGAGGTTTTAACGGTCAACAGGTCTAAAGCCATTTTGATCATGGGCTCTTGAGACAGGGGAGGAGCTAGAGAAATATTAAACACCTGTTCGTCCAGATTAAAAATGGATTCGGGAACCAGTTCTGCAGTTAACTCACGTTTAAGGAGAGTGCGATATTTTTCCAGTTCCGGCACAACGATGCCGATACGTTTTCCCGGTTGAAATATTGATCTTATCCAGCGAGCACAGGCTTCGGCTTCACCCTGACGATTTTCGTGTTCCCGGATATAAGCGGTCTGTTCATTGAGTTTTACTTCAAGATTTTCTGGGGTGGGTACCGGTGAGATGAAAACTATATCGGTTCCTTTATCGAGAAGAAAGTCGAGAAAAAACTTCATTTGCGGGCTTTGCTCTTCAAACCCCATTATGCAAAGAGAGGGCGGTATTTCTATTTCTCCATCCTGCATTGAGCTTTTCACCGCATCCATAAGCATGCATGGATCTAAGGCACCAAGTGAAGTAAGGCGATGCTTATATTTCCTTGTCCAGCTTATAAAACTTTTTGCTTCATCGGTCAGTTCATAAAATTTGGGACTTTGGGGCAGGCGATATTCGTGGATCAGAGCAAAGGCTTCACTCGCCTGAGAGGCGACACCTTGAAGATGAAGCAAGTCAAGACGACTTGCATCCTGAACGATGATTTTTTCCCAGATTTTTTCACATTGTAATGGGCTGAGGAAGTACTGTGTCGGCCATGATTCGAGCCACAGGTTTCGCATCCAGGCAGATAAGGAGAGTATTTGTGGCGTTTCCCAGGCTTTTTCTCCGGCCTGCTTTTTCTTCTCATCATGTTCCAGTAAAAGCCATCGGGCTAACCGACTGTTAACGGTCAGGGTGATAGGGGTCAATGGAGAGCAATTGCTCATTAAGAATTAAGGGGTATCTTGAACCCAGACTTCGCCCGTTGAGGTGGTTTCGCGTTTCCAGATTGGTGTGGTGCGTTTTAGTTCAGCAATGGCCCATTCGCAGGCTTTGAATGTTTCTGCTCGGTGTTCCCCAACTGCAACAATCAAAACAATATTTTCGCCGATGTCTATAGGCCCGATACGGTGAATGATGCTCATATCAATGATTCCGAAATCCTTAATAGATTGAACTCGGATCTCTTCCATTTTTTTTTCCGCCATTTTTGGGTAATGCTCGAAATTAAGTTTAGTTATGCTCTCACCTTTTGACATTTCCCTTCCTGTTCCTAGAAATGTGGTGATCCCGCCAATATTGCGAGAAACTTTTTTCATGACTTCGATTTCATCAGTGACCGAGAAATCTTCTAACTGGATACGTATTTTTGAATCGGTAGTGGTACTCATGATGTTGTCCTTATTTATTTGGCTCCGCCTGAGAAAGGGGGTAGAAATGCCACTTCGTCTCCATCATGAATGATGGTATCGGCAGAGGCCATTTCTTCATTAACTGAGATCAAGACTTTTTTTCCCCGGATAATCGCTCCCATTTTTGGCGTTGTCTTTGAAATAATATCACTTAACTGATCTATGGTGATTGGATTTTCAATATCCAAGCTGTCTTCTTCTTTTTCGGCGATGTCTCTAAGACTGGCAAAATATTTAAGAGTGATCATTTCCCTTTCTCCATAGTTTCTTTATCAAATGTTCCTGATTTGCCGCCAGACTTATGAAGCAATCCTATTTGATTGAAATACATCCCCCGGTCAACGGCTTTACACATGTCATAAATGGTGAGTGCTGCCATGGAAACTGCGGTCAGCGCCTCCATCTCTACCCCCGTTTGCCCTGTCACTTTAACTGTAGCGTTGACGGTGATGGAACAGAGCCCCGTTTCCAGGTCGGGTTCCGAGTTTATCTGAAAGTTGATATCGACACCGGTTAGCAGAAGAGGGTGGCACATGGGGATAACTTCAAAGGTGCGTTTGGCTCCCATAATTCCAGCGACTTGCGCTACTGCCAGCACATCTCCCTTTTTAATATGCCCTTCTTGTATTAGCTGTAGGGTCTCCGGTTGCATATAAACTTCTCCGGTAGCCACAGCTTTGCGAGAGGTGTGGGTTTTATCTGAGACATCGACCATGCGGGCACGGCCTTCTTCATTAAAATGCGTCAATGGATTGTTCATGATTGCAATTGTACATCAACAAGGGCATACGCTCAATGGGATTTCCGAGCCCCCTGACATAGGTTATTCAGGCGGTTCATAGAGGCCCAGGACATTCCCATCAAGATCTCGAAAATGAGCTAGTTTGCCGTAAGAATAGATTTCTATGTTCCCGTCCAGAACGGCATCCAGTTCTTTTAATCGGAAAACAAAACCTTCAATGGGCTGGGCGAGAAAATAAACCGTGGCTCCAATGCCAATCGGGGAAGAGGATTTCTGTAAAGCCAGTCTTTGACCCCCAAAATCAAACTCCGCCCAGTCTTCCCTGTGAAACAGAGGTTCTTTCCTCAATACCTTCTGGTAGAATTCCACAGCCTTGTCCAAATTTGAGACCGGATAAGAAATAAACGCGATTTTTGTCTGCATACCGGAAGTCCTGCTTTATAGATTAATGAACATGATTCGGAGTTTAAGGCTTGTCACTATTTAATATAGGTCTGGTTCTACTATCCAGTCTTTTGCATTCTTTCTGGAACATACTGACCCAGACCAGTAAAAATTCCCAGTACTTTTCTGGCATTAAAGGGGTTTGGGTCATGATCATGGCCCTGGTCGCCTACCTTTTGTTTGGAATGGCCCCGTTGAACTCGGAAATCATTTTCTGGGGCATCCTTTCAGGAGTTTTGCACGGTGTCTATATACTCTGCCTTTCCCGGGCTTATTCAACGGCTGATATTTCTTATGTCTATCCCATAGCCCGATCTGCACCGGTATTTGTTCCGGTTTTTGCTTGGTTGGTTCTGGATGAGCATTTGCATATTTCCACGTTTCTTGCCATTGGGTTTATTCTGACCGCTATTTACATTCTGCATTTTGAAGGAAAATTGATAAGAGGATTTGTCAACTTGATGCGGGCTTTTCGTCATCAGGATTTGCGTTGGGCTTTTTACACACTGGCGATGGTGGTCAGTTATAGCCTGGTGGATAAGAAGGGAATGGATTCTTTTTTAAGTCACTTGCCTGATCAACCTTTGGCCAACGGTGTGACCTTTTTTTTCATCGAGGCGGTTATAGGTTTTGCTCTATGCAATCTTTATATATTTTCTACGAGCCCCGCAAAATATATTCTTCAGATTTGGAGAAAGGAATGGCATAAAGCCATGCTGGCTGGAATCGCAACTTTAGGTTCTTATGGTCTGATTTGCGTTGTGCTTCAGTTTGAAGCCTTGAGCGCGATTGTTTCTCTTCGTCAAGTCAGTGTGCTGATGGTTGTCTATTGGGGTTGCTGGAAGCTCAAGGAACCGTTTGGTTCGCAACGTTTAATAGCGGGGGGGCTAATTCTGATTGGTATATTCTTGATTAGTAGTAACTCTCATTAGCTCCATGCCGGGTAGTTTATTAAAAAAAATTAACCCCATTTGTTATTAAGACCCCGATATAATAATTTGATTGTGAGTATTTTCTTCAGCCGAGTAGTAGGCTGCTGAAGGTGAAAAGTTATTGCTATTTCCCTGCGGAGGTTCTCCGCTTAGACATTGGAGGTTGGTTGTGAATAGGATTTTAAAATATATCAAAACTGGATTACTTCTGGTTTTATTGGTTGTGTTTTCAATTTCTTCTGCCGAAGCGGTTAAAGGTGACAAACGCAAAACCTTGACTCTTTCGTTAGAAAATGGTCTGGATGTTCTTTTGGTCTCCGACCCGGATGTGCATCGTAGTGCCGCCGCCTTATCAGTGGGTGTAGGCTATTTGTATGATCCGAAAGATAAAGCCGGGTTGGCACATTATCTTGAGCATATGTTGTTTCTGGGGACAAAAAAATACCCAGAGGTAGGGTCCTATAAAAAATTCCTAGACTCACACTCAGGTGGGTCAAATGCCTACACAAGTGGGAACATGACCAACTATTTTTTTCAGGTGTCGCACGACGGATTCAATGAAGCTCTGGACCGTTTCAGTGATTTTTTCAAAGCTCCTCTTTTCGACAAAACCTACGCGGAGAGAGAGGTTAAAGCCGTTAACAATGAACATGAAAAAAATAAACTCAATGATGGTTGGCGTGGAAATTATGTTGCCGGTCGGATGTCTGAACCCGGACATCCTCTAGCCAAATTTGGTACTGGTAATCAGAAAACCTTGTCGGGGGATAATCAACCCGCGTTGCTTGAATTTTATAAAAAATATTATGCGGCTCCAAATATGAAGTTGTCGCTTATCTCTAGCATGCCGATGGAGGTTCTTTCCACCGTTGCGCAGAAATATTTTTCCGACATACCAACCCGACCCGTTAATATTCCACAACTTTCCTCGGAGTTTAGAAAGCCGCTCAAGGGTGAGTATAGGTTGCTGAAAGTAAAAACCATAAAGGATGTCCGTTCATTGGAAATAGATTTCCCCACCATACGCCTTAAGAACCATCAGGCCAGTAAACCGGCCGGTATTGTGGGTTCTGTTCTGGGATACGAAGGCAAAGGTTCTCTGCTATCTAAATTAAAAGAAGAAGGTTTGGTTTTGAGTCTCAGTGCGGGTGGGGGGAACAGTCATCCGGATATCAATTCATTCGGTATCAATATTTCCCTTACTCAAAAAGGATTGAAAGAGTATGAACGGATTCTTCAACTGATTTTTTCTTACATAAATATGGTTCGAGAACATGGGTTTGAGGAATATACGTTCAAGGAAAATCAGGCCATGGCCCAGATCAATTTCGATTGGAAAAATCCGGATGAAGGTATGGGATTCGTTTCAGGTAAAGCGGCGTTGATGCAGGATTACTCATTGAAGAATGTGGAAACGTTACCTTTCCTAATTAAAAAATATGAGCCTTCTGCTTATAAAGCGATTTTGGATACATTGATCCCTGAAAATGCAATGGTGGTCTTGAGTCATAATTTAGCTGAAACAGACAGTAAAGTACCTTACTACGATGCAGAATACTCCCTGAAGAAAATAGGCGGCAAGGCTTTCAGCAAACTCTCTAACCCGGGCAAGTTTGAGGGTATTTTTTATCCTCTCAAAAATGATTTCATCCCCTATAATCTGAGTTTAGTTGAGGAGAACCCTCACTTGGTTCAGGATGATGAGCTGGCAAAAGTCTGGTTCAAATATGACCATCGTTTCAAACAGCCTAAAATATCCCTGACATTTCGAATCGAAACACCAAAAGTTTACCGCAGTGCCAAAAACTTGGAGTTGGCTAAGCTTTATGAGGCGATGATGCAGGAAGGTTTGAATGAGCTGGTTTATCCTATTCAAATCGCGGGGTTGTCCTATGGTTTGTCGATTGAAAAGAAAGGTGTGCTCCTCAGTCTTGGCGGTTATTCTGAGCGGATTGGCGATTTAATCAAGCTGGTGACTAAAAACCTGAAAGAAGTAAAAGTTGATGAGCAGAAATTCGCGAACATAAAAGAAGCAATGATACGCGGATTGAAAAATAAAAAACTGGGACAGGCCTATTCGCGAGGAGGTTATTACAACTATCTCATGCTCCTTCAGGATCAATATACTGATGAGGAAAAACTTAGGGCTCTAACTCCTATTACTTTGAGCGATGTTAAAGCCTTTGCTCAAACACTTTATGAACAAGTTTACATAACCGGAATGGTTCATGGTAATTGGTCTGATGATAAAGCGCGGCAAAGTGTAGATATTCTCCTAACAGCTTTAGGAAGCAAACCACTCCCTGAAAATGAACGATTTGAAAAGGTGGTTGAAGTCATGCCTGAGGGAGAGAAATTTCGTTTCAGCCGAGAGGTTGCAGACAATAATAACTCCCTAGCCTACGCCATTCAGGTTGGAGAAAAGAGTTTACCCCTTCTTGCTAAGACCGCAATAATTGCTTCTATAGTCGAAAGCGATTTTTATACCCAAATGCGCACCAACCAACAATTGGGATATATCGTATGGAGTTTTCATCAAAGGGTTGAGAATCGAATTTTTTTCAGGTTGGTGATTCAGTCTTCCACCCACGGGCCTTTTGAAATGAGCAAGCGGGTTAATGCATGGCTTGCGAGTACAGAAAAACTATTTTCTAATTTGACCGATCAGGAATTTGCCCGGCATCAACAAAGCCTGATTGTTGCGTTGGAAAAAGAGGGCGACAGTATAGGCGCGGTCGCAGGTAGTCTCTATTCTCTTGCAACCGATGAAAAGGGTGACTTCCATTTTAAAAAGAAAATGATTAAAGCGATTCGTGAACTCAAAAAGGCCGAGGTTGCTCAAACAGCTGGCAGAGTTTTCCGAGATCCTGAAACTCCAAGGCTTGAGGTATTAATGAGAGCCAAAGGCTATAAGAAAGAGTTGCCTGAGGGAATCATTGCAGAGGTGAGTCAATTCAAAAATCGTTTAAAACGATAAAACGGGACGCCCTAAATATATGAGATTTGGAGCGATTTTTAAGAGAGGGGGCAACCTTCTAAAACTTGGAGTTGCGGCAAGGAAATTAAGTAATTCCACAACGGAAGACCAGCGCGATTGGGCTCAGCACTATCTTGTCGAAATATTGGGTCAGTCAAGAGGACTTCCGGCTAAGATAGGTCAGTTCATGAGCATGGATGCAACCGATCAGGCTCTGCGTGAAACCCTCAATAATTCCCTGGAGTCTCTACCTTTTGTAGAAGTGTTGGAACTGATTAGTAAGGCTTATGGCAAACCCTGGGACACGGTTTTTAAGAGGCTAGACAAATCCTGCAAGACCGCATCACTGGGGCAGGTGCATTTTGGCAAACTTATGGATGGTACAGAAGTCGCGGTGAAGGTGCAGTATCCCGAAATTGCAACAGCGGTTGAAGCAGAGATGAACCTCATGGGTTGGTTGCCCAAATTGGGGCCGGTGGCAAAATGGGGATTCAAGATGGATGGTTACCGCGATGTCTTCTGGCATAATTTCAGCGACGAGTTGGACTATCGTGTTGAAGCTGGGCATCAAGAAAACTATCGTCAAAAAATCCCTCCCCTAGAACGCATTGTGGTTCCCGAAGTATTCAGCGATTTCACACAACCCACGATACTTGTACAGAAAAAAGAAGAAGGCTTTGGTCTTGATAAGGCTGAAACCATGATGCCGGAACAGAAGAAGGCTATGGGCCGGCTATTACTGCAACATTATACTCATATGCTGTTTCGGCATGGGTTTGTGCATGCTGATCCGCAACCGGGAAATTTCGCTTTTCGTCAATACAAAAAAGATTATTTTGTATTGATCATATATGATTACGGCAGTATTTTGAAGATTTCAGATGAGGTCCGGCTAACACTTTTAAGAATCATTTTGGCTCTTCGCAACAGGGAGAACTTGGATCCGTTGACGTGCCTTGCGGCCCTAGGTTTTGACCCGGAAAAACTAAAGGACCTACGCCCAACTCTCCCTGCCTTAATGTCCATTTTGTTCGAGCCATTTTTGATAGAAGCCCCCTACGATGTAAAAGAGTGGCGCATGAGTGAACGATTTGACCAGATTGTGGGGGAGATGAAATGGTGGTTCCGTTCTTCTGCTCCTCCTGAATTGATATTCCTAATGCGAACGTTACATGGCTTGACCTCGATGTTAAGAAGGTTGGATGTTCCACTTTCCTGGCAGTTCACGATGGATAAAGTTTTATCCGATATTTATCCTCAAGCACTTGCTTTAACCTTTCCTAAAGTAGAGGGTAGTTCGGAAAGCTCAGCTTTTGATTCCATGGCCCGCCATCTCAAGGTGCATGTGGTGAAATCCAATGGCAATAAAGTAAGCCTGACCATGCCCGGTCGATGTGCCGATGACATTGAAGGCGTGATGGATGATCCGGTTAAAGAATCGATCCTGAAATATAATATTGACTTACCCCCCATTCAGGACAGAGCTCGAAAGTCGGGTTTTGTTCCTCAGATCTTGTTTGAACTCCAAGATGAAGAACGTGACATAAAAGTTTGGCTCGAATAGGTATAACCTCATAAATAGCTATACCTATTAAATGGGGATAAAGCTTTCTTTGCTTGATTAGATTTTTTTCTTTAGACAGAGAAGGAGTCTGAGGCTGTGATATCCTCTCTGCTATGCAAAAAACGCCATCAATTATTTAAATCGAAATAACCTTGTCGAATGATCCAAACTGAGTGGTGGGAATACAAATGAAAATTTGGGTGGATGCAGATGCTTGCCCCAAACCGGTCAAAGATATTTTGTTCCGTTTGGCGGAGAGGATAGAGATAATGGTGACCCTGGTTGCGAACCAGGGGATGCGTCTTCCGGATTCTCCTTTTATTAAATTGATTCAGGTTGGCCACGGGGCTGATGTCGCTGATGATGAAATTATCAATATGTGTGAAGCTGGGGATTTAATCATCACAGCCGACATTCCACTGGCTGCTCGGGTTGTAGAAAAAGAGGCTCATGCTCTAGATCCGCGTGGGAAGGTTTACGATAAAAACAATATAGGGCAGATATTAAGCATGCGTAACTTCATGGATGAGTTGCGTGGTAGTGGTGTAGAAACCGGAGGGCCCAACAGTTTTGGTCAGAAGGAACGATTCAAGTTCGCTAATGAATTGGATAAATTTATTACGCAGAGGTAATAAACTTCAATAACCAGGCCAAATTAAACTCAGCTTTTAACAGGATGCGATTTCGTCTTCAAGTTTTGGTCGGATAGGAACTTGTTCTACGGTTTTATCTACACTATCTTTGGTGTTTTGTACGGCTAGTTTGTCAAAAAGGAAAGTCATTTTATCTTCCAGCTCTTTGCCTATTCCTTCACGAATTTCGCTAGGTAATCCCCAGAACTCAGATTTGAACTCGCCGAAACCTTTTTTGCGGGTTTTATAGATAAATTGTTCGTCGGTTTCACCGGATTTTTTCTCGCCTGCAAACTTATCTCTCA
>CAJQRI010000050.1 GCA_905612265.1 uncultured Nitrospinota bacterium
CTATATGCGATTTCTTCCGGGCAACAGACCATCAGCCCTTGTCGTCGTTGAATGGTTTCTATGAAGTTGGAGGCATCGAGCAAAGATTCATGAGAGCCTGTATCCAGCCAAGCGAACCCGCGACTCATTTGCTCAACGGATAGCTGTGATTGCTCAAGATATATCCGGTTGACATCGGTTATCTCTAGTTCTCCCCGTGCTGATGGTTTGATGGAAGAGGCAATGTCAACGACCTGATTGTCGTAAAAGTACAGTCCGGTAATGGCATAACTTGATTTAGGCTTCAAAGGTTTTTCTTCGACGCTGGAGACTTGGTTATCAGAGTCAAACTCAGCCACTCCATAATTTTGCGGATCCTTCACCCAATAGCCAAAAACTGTGGCCCCTATTTCCCGTCTCTGAGCTTTTTTCATAAGTTCAGGCAATTCGTTACCATAAAAAACGTTGTCTCCAAGGATCAAACTACACCCATGACTACCGATAAAGTCCTTACCGATGATGAATGCCTGAGCCAGGCCATCCGGGGTGGGTTGCACGCCATAACTGATATTGACTCCCCACTGGCTTCCATCTCTCAAAAGTTCCTGGAACAGGGGTTGGTCCTGAGGCGTGGTGATCACAAATATATCTCGGATATCTGCCAGCATGAGGGTGCTCAGCGGATAATAGATCATCGGCTTGTCATAGAGCGGCATCAATTGCTTGCTGACAACCTGAGTCAATGGGTAGAGTCGAGTTCCCGACCCTCCCGCTAAAATAATTCCTTTGTTTATCATATTGAACTTTCCTTAAAGTTTCTCAAGACCCAATCGTTCTCCCTGATAAGCACCCGATAGCACCCGCTCGGTCCAGGCCTTATTATCCAGGTACCAGCGCACAGTTTTTCTTAGACCGGTTTGAAAAGATTCTTGGGGAACCCAACCCAGTTGATTTTGAATCTTACTGGCATCAATCGCATAGCGACGGTCATGTCCAGGACGGTCATCGACAAAACTAATCAAGTTTTCGTGTGGTCGGCATGGAGAATCCGGCACCATCTCATCTAAAATGTAGCAGAGAGTATGAACAACATCCAGGTTGGTTTTTTCGTTATGCCCGCCAATATTATAAACTTGTCCTACAGTTCCTTTTTCCAGAACTTCAAGAATAGCCCGGCAATGATCTTCAACGTAAAGCCAGTCTCTAATCTGTTTCCCATCTCCGTATACGGGAAGAGGTTTTCCAGATAAAGCTTTGGTGATCATCAATGGCAGGAGTTTCTCAGGAAACTGATAGGGGCCATAGTTGTTGGAACAATTGGTGGTCAGTACCGGCAGGTTAAATGTTTTGTGATAGGCTCTCACTAGATGGTTGGAGGAGGCTTTTGAGGCGGCATACGGGGAATTCGGAGCGTATGCAGTTTCTTCAGTGAATAAGTTGGTTTCTCCCAAAGATCCATAAACCTCATCAGTAGAAACATGAAGAAACCGAAAATTGCCCTTTTGAGTTGTGCCCAAACCTTGCCAGTACCATCGTGCTACTTCTAATAGTTCATAAGTTCCTACCATATTAGTTTGAATGAAGTCTCCGGGTGATTCAATGGATCGATCGACATGAGATTCGGCTGCAAAATGAATCACCGCATCAATTTCATGTTTTTCAAATAAATTTTTTAATCTGTTTTTATCGCAGATGTCACCCTGTTCAAAGGTGTAATGGGGATTTTTTTCTACACTGACCAAGGTATCCAAGTTTCCAGCGTAGGTTAGCTTGTCATAATTGACAACTTTCGCCTGATTGGTTTTCATCAGGTTAAGGATAAAGTTGCCACCGACAAAACCGGCACCGCCCGTAACAAAAAATGTTTTCATCGCTGTAAAAACCTATCGGAAGGTGATAAAACAAGGTTTGTAGAAGATACTTCAAGTCTCTTGAGAAGTATAAGTGGTTGAATCTATATATTCAAGTCAATGCAATTCGGTAACTCCGAATAATACTCTAAACTATTCTTGTTTATAAAATATGACACACTCCCCATCCATTGCTGTCGTTGTTGTGAACTGGAACTCGGGCCAATATCTGAGGAAATGTTTGCAGAACCTAAAGGATCAGACTTTGTCTCCAGCCCGGATTTTGGTGGTGGACAATGCTAGTACCGATGGCTCGATGGAGGGTCTTGAACAAAGGTTTAGTGAATGGGAATTTATACGTCTAGATAAAAACACAGGTTTTGCCAGTGCAAATAATCTAGCTGTTAACAAGGTTGAGGATTGTGATTGGATCGCATTTTTGAATCCAGATGCTTTTGCCCATCCCAATTGGTTAGGGAATTTAATGCGGGCCGTTGAAATTTTTCCTGATGTGAAGATGTTCGGAAGCCATATGCTTGGGCATGACAATGGCCTGATAGATGGCACCGGAGATATCTACCATGTGTCAGGAGTCGCATGGCGTCGTGACCACGGTATGAAATCTTCAAAAGTGAACAGGGAGTCGGGAGAAATATTCTCACCCTGTGCCGCAGCATCATTAATTTCGAGAGATGCTTTTTTAGAGGTAGGAGGCTTTGATGAAGATTTCTATTGTTATAACGAAGATGTAGATCTGAGCTTTCGGCTGCGTCTAATAGGACATCGATGCATTTATGTTTCTGATGCAGTGGTAGAGCATGTGGGGTCAGGCTCTACCAGTCGATATAGTGATTTTGCGGTGTACCACGGTCAGAGAAATCTGGTGTGGTCCTATTTTCGTAATATGCCGGGACTATGGTTCTGGATTTATCTGCCACAGCATATTTTATTTGGCTTAATTGCGTTGATCTGGTTTTCCATGAAAGGCAAAGCCGTTCCCGTTTTTAAGGCAAGGTGGGATGCCTTGAAAGGACTTCCCAGAGTCTTAAAACTGCGTAAAGAAACCCAAAATAGTAAAACCGTGGTAGGTAAAAAGGTGGTGGATGCTATGAGTAGAGATTTTTGGGTTCCCTACACCCAGAAAAAAAAATTACGGTGAGTGGGTCTGCGCAAGAAGTCGGCTAATTTCTTGTTTAAGAGAAGGGCTCTTGTTGTAGGCCAGAGCCATCTCTAAATGCTTGTGTGCAAGAGTCCTGTCTCTTTTTAAATCTAAAATCAGCTTGCCAAGGTTATAGTGGGCATCGGGAATTTGCGGGTAAAACTGTATCGAAGAATTAAAAGCGTCCAAGGCTTTTTTGTATTGGTTTTGCTGAATATATAGGATACCGAGATTGTTTTGTGCCTTGGCAGAGGCAATCCCGTCGCCCTGAATTTTTCGGTAAGTTTCTTCGGCCAGCTTTAGTTCGTCTTTCTCTTGATGAATTTTCCCCAGCAGCAGAAGTCCTTCCGAGGGTTCTGGAATTGCTTGCAGGTATTGATGGATATATTTCTCCGCTTCAGCAAAAGATTTCAACTGCAAATTTACCCTAGCCAGGTTCAGGTCAAGTTCTATGGGCATGGGGTAACCCCATTTGTAAGTAATATATCGTTCTCGGGCACGGAGGAATTCTTCTCGGGCCTGGCGAAACTTTCCACGGGAAGCATAATAGGCCCCCAAGTTCAGATACCCAAGAGGTAAAGTGGGTTCCAGTTCAATGGCTTTGTGGAACTCTTTTTCGGCTCGTTTAAAGTTGCTATTTTGCGTGTAAATGCTACCGAGATTACTGTGGGCATAGGCTCGGTAAAAATCACTAGCATTAGAGCGGGAAAGTCTTAGTAGGGTTATCAGTGCTTGTTGATAGCGTTTATCTTCAAGATAAAAATGACTGAGATTGTGAAGAACCTTCAGGTCAGAGGGAGATTTTTTGTAGGTGTCCTCCCAAAGGACGATGTTTGTACGATAAACCGAGTTCCGTGCAATCAATAAGGAGCCCATTATTAAGATTAGTGTCACCAGTAGGGCCATACCTTGTTTTGACAGCATTCCTTCCGATTTTCTGAAAAATAAATAGTAAAACCCGTAGGCGATTAAAAAGATGGGGCCTATGGAGGGAAGATATAAGTTTCTTTCACTCAATAAATCCGTGCGAGGCAAAAAACTGTTGGTCGGTGAAAGGGTAATGAGGAACCACAATAATGCGAAGGTTACTACGGGAGAAATTTTCCGGAAATTTTTAATGACGGCAAACAAAACAAACAACCAGATTAAAACAGGTGCAAAACGTAACCGAGCCCAATGAGGTGGAAAATCGTAGTCAAAGGTCAGGTTTATGGGAAACAGAAAAACCTTCAAGGCATAGCCTAATATCCGGGATTGCGTTAATGCATAGTCGATTTCTAATTTTCCAAGCCAACCCAAGGCCAAAGCACTTATCATCGGAGTGAAGAAAAAAAATGCTCCGATAAAAACAAAAAGAGGAAAATAGATGAAAAGCAGACGACCCTTGAAAGGACGCCAGTTCTCGTTCCTCATGAAACACAGGTCATATAAAATAGCTGTGAGGGGGAAGGTAAGGGTTGTTTCCTTACTGAGAAGAGCGAGGCCAAATGCCAACAGGGCCAGGGAATAAAATAGGGGAATATTCAGGTCTCGGCCTCGCTCGCTTCCCATAATAAAAAATAACAGGGAGAGCAAGAAAAAAAAACCTCCTATTCCGCTTGCCCGTCCAGAAAGGTAAGTTATGGCCTCTGTGTGAAGTGGATGGAGCGCAAATATAAAGGTGATAGTTATAGCGAGGCCAAGTGCTGCTTTACCTTCCCATTGGGTTCTCTTTCTGAAGGTTTTAAAGGCTATGAGTAGAATAGTTGCCGATGAAAGGAAATGAAATAGGATGTTGGTCAGGTGGTAACTGAGCGAATTGAGTCCGCTTAAGGATTGATTTAATTTGAAACTGAAGTAAATAACATGCCGGTATCGAACAGGCCAAAAGTTGTAGTAGTTGCTTGAGGTGTTCATATGGTGCAGGAGGGCCTGATCGTCAAAATTAAAAGGAGAGAATAAAGTGTTGGCGTAGGCAGTGAAGATGAGAATTCCTAAAGCTAGAATAGCGAAAAACAGCTTTGCTTTTGTTGAGTAGGTGTCACTCATGACTTTGCTTTTTCTCAGCTTTTTGCAAGAAGTAAATCAAAATAGCTACGCTGACTATAATGAAAATAAAATAAATGGGAATGAAGTTTGGGATAAGATTGATCTGGAATACAGGAACCATCGCGGTCAAATCGAAATAAAAACCGATTACAAATAATATAGAAATGGTCTTCCCCGAAGTGAGCCCGAGTTTTTTCATCCGGTGATGAAAGTGACTGGCGTCCTTGGTGAAAGGGCTGATCCCTTTCGCTACTCTTCGGGAAAAAGCGAATAGGGTGTCCGTAATGGGGATAAGTAGGGTGATGACTGGAATCAGATAGTAGATTTCATCTGTATGCCCTTGGTTGAGCGGTAGAAGCGTGATGAGTGAGACTAGTAAACCCAGTGGAAGGCTTCCAGTATCTCCAAGAATTATTTTTGCCGGTGGTAAATTGAAAAAGAAAAATCCCAAAGTGCTCCCTGCAAGAACTACAGCCAAAAAAGAAGCCCCAACAATATCGCGTTCAAGATAGACGAAAGTCAATGTCAAGCAGGAGAAAAAAATGATTCCTGGGGCAAGCCCATCCATGCCGTCTATCAGATTGATGGCGTTGGTTATGCCAACAATCCATAATACTGTCAGTAGGATTGAGAAGGAGCCGAGGTCAATCAGGTTGCCGATACGTTCAATTTGAAATCCTGAAAAATAAAGAATGCAGGCAATTATGATCTGAATAAATAATTTTAATTTGGCTGGGCAGTTGGTGATGTCGTCGTAGATGCCCAGAAAAAACATAAGCCCCACTCCCAAGGTCAGAGTGGTAAAAAGGTTAGCGTTGTGTGCATCCACCATGCCGAGGAATAGCATCAGCCAGAGTGTTGTTAAAAAGGAGAGGATAACTGGAACCCCTCCAAAAGGGCGGACTCTTTTTCCCGTCAATATTGGGAAGCGATTTAAAAAAAAAGTGAGAAAGTTAGCACCTTTTATGGTTTTTATCAGGCAGAGGGTTAGACCAAAAGACAGGGCCAGAGCCATAAAGTATCCTGCCAGATAGATCTCTCCAGAAATGGGAAACGTGCTAAATTTCATTTAATGGCGCCTCGTGTTCTCTTAAATATATTGAAGGCGAGCTGAGACAAACATCGCAAGGTTATCGCGAAATTTACGACCATTTTCGTCAGCGGATTTTTGGCGTGATGTTTTTCGTAATAATGCTTCATGCCATGGTGCCGTTTGATAATGATCCTTGCCGGCACTTTGCTGTTGCTGGTGCTGACATGGTGCGTTATTTTTGCGAGTGGGAAATATATCACTTTGAATCCGTTTTGGCCGATGGCCCTACACAGGTCGATATCTTCATTGAATAAAAAATAGTGTTCGTCAAATCCGCCTGCTTTTTCAAATATAGTGTGGGGAACCATGAGGCAGCATCCGGACAACCAGTCGACTTCTCGATTTTCATCATGGTTGAAATCTTTCATTAGATACTGCACTGTAAATGGGTTATCTGGAAACCACCACGATAGCAAAGAATATCGATTGAAAAATCCTGTCATGAGAGTTGGGAAACGTCTGCAAGAGTATTGTAGACTTCCATCGGCATTCAATACCTTGGGTCCCAAAGCACCAATATCAAGATTAGACTCCAGAAGTGCAACCATTTCCTCAATGGCTTGATCGGCTAAAATAGTGTCGGGGTTTAAAAAAAGAAGGGTTTTACCTTGAGAGGATAGGGCGGCCTGATTATTGGCCTTAGCGAAACCCACGTTGGTAGCATTCTGAATAACCCGGACTTGCGGATAAGATTTTTTAAGAGATGCCATGCCTGGGTCGTTCTGGCTGTTATCCACAATGATGACTTCGAAGGATATTTTTAACAGTGTTCGGTAAACAGATTCCAGGCAATTATTTAGGGAAGCACTGCTGTAATAATTTACAATGATGCAGGAAAGGTTCACGGTCGACTCTTGAGGGAAGGAGAAAAAGCTACATACCCTGAATTATTGCCCAATTCGGTCTAGATTTCAACATGAGAGGGAAGTGGAAGATCATAGTGCTTAAGTCCTTCCGCAAAATTGCCGATTGAGATATGATAGTTAACGATAGTCTGATACCGACTGGAGAGAGTCGGAATTACTATTAATAAACCGGAGAGAATAATGGGTAAAAGGGTTTTGGTTACAGGCGGGGCCGGGTTCATAGGGTCGCATACCGTGGACCAGTTGGTTCAACGGGGAGATACCGTCCGAGTTTACGACAACCTCAATCCACAGGTGCATGGAGAAAATGCTGAAAGGCCTGAGCACCTGCATTCGGAAGCAGAACTTGTCATTGGAGATGTTCGCAACCGGGACCATTTAAAAAAAGCCATCGAAGATGTGGAACTTGTCATTCACGATGCTGCAGAGGTAGGCGTGGGTCAGTCGATGTATGCCATCGACCAGTACGTTTCCACAAATGTTCAAGGTACAGGAGTGTTATGGGACATTTTGGTCAACGAAAAACACAAGGTTGAAAAAGTTCTCGTTGCCAGTTCCATGAGCCTTTATGGAGAAGGTTGCTACCAGTGCCCGGAACATGGAAAGATCAGCCCCAAACCCCGACCTGAAAGCCAGCTTGCTGAAGGGAGATGGGACATGCTTTGTCCCGAATGCGTTGTGCCGGTAGTTCCGGTTCCTACTGATGAAGATAAGGAACTGGATTGCACATCGGTCTACGCACAAAGCAAAAAAGACCAGGAAGTGTATTCTCTGATGATCGGCAAAGCTCATCAGATTCCTACCGTAGCTTGCCGCTATTTTAATTGTTATGGTCCGCGCCAATCGTTGAATAATCCTTATACCGGAGCGGCGGCTATTTTCTGTTCCGCAATCAAGAACGATACGCCACCTCTGATATATGAGGATGGTAATCAGCGTCGTGACTTTATCCATGTCCGGGATCTGGTACGCGGGAAACTTCTTTTACTAGATCACCCTGATGCGAATGATGGTATTTTCAATATTGGTACCGGCAAGCCTTCCTCAATTCTGGATTTGGCGGAAACCCTCATTGAGCTTTGCGGCAAAAACTTCAGTCCAGACATAATTTACAAATTTCGCAATGGTGATATTCGCGATTGTTATGCAGACATCTCCAAAATCAGAGCCCTGGGGTTTGCACCCGAGTTGTCGCTGAGAGAAGGCCTTAAGGACCTGATTGCGTGGAGTGATAGTCAAGAAGCGGTTTCGCGTGTCGGAGATGCTCATCAAAAACTGGTTGAAAAAGGCCTCGTGCTGGAAACTCAGCCGGTCACCAGTAAATAACCATCGTTTCTCCCTCACCCTCTAGGGACTCCCTCGGAGAGAAACTTTTTCTGGAATTTAAAATATGACCCAACGTAGCGGTCTTATTCTGGGTGGCACTTTGTTTTTTACCTTCCTCCTGCTCACGCCTCTTGGTATTTTCAATGACTGGATTTCCCCTGATACTCATAAGGGCTATTACGCTGTAACGACCATTGATGCAGGTGATGATACGGGTTATTACGCGTTTCTGCGTTCGGTGTTTTTTGACGGCGACCTGGACTTTTTTAACGAGCTGAATTATGCGCATTCTGAAAAATTCATGCCGACTGGCTATGTTTTTAATAACTGGCAAATGGGTCAGGCACTTCTGTTCCTACCATTTTTTATTGTCGGGCATTTGCTGGCCCTTATTTATCAAGGGTTAGGTTATCCCATTTCGGTGGGAGGGTATTCTGCGCCTTATTACATTTCGACGGCTGTGGCTTCGGTCACGTTCCTGTTTGCTGGTCTGGCGCTGGTTTTTAAAACTCTACATTCTTTTATTGATAAACGATTTGCCCTATTTGTAACACTTTCTATCTGGCTGGCCTCGCCGCTGATTTATTTTTCGTTCATCCGTCAGCGCATGTCCCATACCGTAGAGTTTTTCTTCGCCGCTGTTTTGATATTTGCCTGGATCCGTTTCCGCCGATCCAAAGACCCTCTTCGCTATGCTGTCTTGGGTGCTTTACTTGGATTCCTTTGCATGACAAGGGTGATCAATATTGCTTTTTTTGCCCTGTTGGCGGTGGATATGTTGTGGAGTTTCCGCGCCAACTTAAACTCAGTCTCCACCGTAAAAAAAATAACCGTGCTGAGCGGAGCTATATTAGGTGGATTTTTTCTGGTCATGCTTCCCCAGATAGTTTGCTGGTATCAACTCAATGGTGTGCCCTTTCCACCAAGGCATATGAAATTTGCTGGAGAGGGATTATCCGGTATCTCTTTATTGCCTCTGCTGGGAAAAATGTGGTCCCTGTTTTTTTCTGCCAAATGGGGTCTGCTGTTCTCGATGCCGCTGGCAATGGTGGGAGTGGTAGGTTTGTTTCTTAAGAATAAATGGCTGAAAGAAATTCGTCCGGGTTTGCTGGCTTATTTGGCAGGGATTTTTACGATTGTGATTATATATCCAGAAGATTCGGCTTCTTACGGACACCGACATCTGATTTCAGCACTACCTGTATTTGCACTGGGCTTGTGTAATGTACTGTCGCGTATTTCAGAAGCTGGGTCTAAATGGGGAGTGCGAGTTACGATCATTGGAGGCCTGTCTGCGGTACTAGCCCAATTTTCGATGCTCATCCAATATAAGGTTGTCTTACCTTATAACCACCCAGAGTTTACGTTAAAAGCTTTGGGGTCAACGGCGGAAATTCTATCCAGTCGTGCCGATCTATTATTAAGGTCGACCAATTTTTTTAAAATAATTTCCATTCCTCATCCGCAATCCTGGGACTATCTTGATGGGCTGTTTCTTTTAGTGTTTCCATTATTTCAATTGACAGGACTGGTGGTTGTTCTGGTTTTGCTGAAGTGGATGGGGCGGGCTTCCTGGTTTCAGATGAAGATTCTTGACCCAAAATTCATGTTGGGTAAAAGTGTAATTGTCAGCATTATGTTGTTGGTCATTGTCATGGTTTCCACACCTACGAAAACACAACCTGAAATTGATGCCAGAACGAAATATCAGGAAGTGATTAAAAAGGGGGAAACTCATTTGAGGAGTCGTGAAATCGACGAAGCCCAGGTCGAATACACTTTGGCTGCAGAATTGATGCCTCAATCCTGGAAGTCTTATTTCATGCTCGGGCAAACCTTGCAGGCTCAGGGTAGGATTGATGAGGCTAATCGTTTTTATCGCAAGGTTTTGGTTTATAATCCAGATGACAGCCCAACGCTGGTTCTCTTAGGAAATAATTTAAGAAGGCAGGGTAAAGTCGAGGAAGCGGAAAAAACATTACGTTCCGCTATCCGCGCATGGCCGTCAAACGTAACGGCTTACGAATCTCTAGCTCAGCTTCTAGTGTTTCGTGGCAAACGTGAAGAGGGCATACATTTTTTTAAATATGCACTTCAAGTCAACCCGAATTATGGGCCCGGTCATATTAATTTGGCAATGACATATCATTCCCTTAATCAGGAAGAAAAGAGTCGGTTTCATTTAAACAAAGCTCTGGCTATGGGTATGAAGGGGCCTGCTGTAGACCAAATAAAATCTATAATCCTTAAAACGCCAAGCAAATCATGATTGACGAAATTGATTATTTCCCTCGAAGAGATCAACATAATAAAAAGAAAAAAATAGATTCGGGATGGGGAGACCTGAAAAAAGAAAAATCGGAACAGGACCAGAAAAGCGAAAAGAAGAAAAAGGATGAAAAACCATCCCCCCCCTCGGCGAGATCCTAATGAGCAATAGCAACTTGAATCAAGGTCTTGCTTGCCCGTAAAATCAAGATATTGAAATTTTTAAAGTAAATGTTCTCCGCTTGGTGAGAACCACCTACACTGTTATAATACTTCCCGATCAATTTAACTTATCCATGACAGGAGCCGAATGATGACGGATACCCCTTTTTCATTTCTCAAAACTATACTTTGTTTATTTGTCCTAAACTTTTTGTTATTCCCCTCTGTGGGATTTTCGAGCATAGTCGATGAAACGCTCCAGGGAGATGAAAAATTAGCCCAGGGCCATATCAAGGAGGCCGAAAAGCATTATGCCACTGCCCTTGAAATGGATCCGGGAAACTGGCGGGTAATGCGTTCTCTGGCCGAAGTCAGGTTTCAACTCAAAATGTATAAAGAAACTAAACTATTGGTGGACCATATTTTAGCCATGAAAGTGACCACCCAAAAAATCGTTGTGGTTAAGTTAAAAGGCAAATCGGAGTCCTTCGAAGCTGAAATTGTTGATGAAGATGTCATTGTTCCTGACAGTGGAAGCAACAATATGAGAAATTATGTCGATGGAAAAAAGGCAAAGCCTATCCGGCATTATCGGCTCTTCAATCTAAAAACAGGAAAAATGCTCCTTATTCGGCACGATTCTGCGACGATTAAATACCAAGGCGTTCCTGGCAGAGATTATGCGTACGTTCAGGAACTGCAATCCAAAGTTGAAAATATTTTAATCGCCAAGGCTGGTTCTTCTGGTCCGGTTGAAATGATAGAACTTAAAGGTGGTTGTTTCAAAATGGGCAGTGAAAAGAGTGCGGTATCCGAGCAGCCAGTACATGAAGTTTGCCTGAACCCATTTAAATTAGATAAATTTGAGGTGAACCAGGGCAGGTTTCAAGCTTTTATGGGACACAACCCCTCACGATTTAAAGGCGCTGCCCTACCGGCCGAAAGTGTGATTTGGCATGAGGCTGAAGAGTATTGTAGGAATTCCGGTAAACGTTTGCCCACAGAAGCTGAATGGGAATACGCCGCACGCGGTGGTACAGATACAGAATATTACTGGGGCAATGAATTCGATGCAACCCAATCTAATTTTTGTGACAGCAAGTGTGTCATGAATATCAGGACTGAAAACATGTCCGACGGCTTCCCCAATACAGCTCCGGTAGGTTCATTCTCGGCTAACCCGTTTGGGCTCCATGATATGGCTGGCAATGTCAATGAATGGGTGTCGGATTGGTTTGAGATTCGATACTACAAAAATAGTCCAAAAGATAATCCTCAAGGGCCTAAACGTTCAAACCCTTCCGAGCGGCGTGGAGGAGGCACACAAAAAGTCTATCGAGGGGGGGCCTGGAAATCGGATGCGAACAGTCAACGATCTGCCTGGCGAAAAGGTTTTGAGACGGATTATCGCCTCGATGGCACTGGCTTCCGCTGCGCTCGCTAACCTGCCAGAAGCCGTAGGACAGAGAGTGGCAGACGGGCGCCCCGCTTTCGATTAAAAAAATACTTCCCTCCCTGCATAGGGAGGGTTGGCCTGCTAAAGTCCTCATCGTAAGTCGCGAATAGGTAACAAAAGGTTATCCGATGTCCCTCAACTCCGACTTTAAAATTTTTCCGGTTGCGGTTTTTGGTAGGGACTCCATAAACTGAAATAGGTCGGGGATCATGAAGGCGGGCAATTTCTTTCGGCACAGTTCCTTGAGTTCCTGTTCTGTGGCTTGTGTTCCTTCGCGCAAAACGGCAAAAACTTTCACTTTTTCTCCAATCCGTTCATTGGCAATACCGATGGCAGCCACTTCGGCGATGGCTTCATGACTCATCAGAGCATTTTCAATCGCTAACGGCGACA